>NZ_KI914813.1:6893-17987 GCF_000520535.1 Arthrobacter sp. H41 | reverse complement strand
ACCTTCCAGACCGGAACCCTCACCTGGACCCCCACCACCGGCGTGGCGTCGCGGCGGTAGACGCGCGTCCAAGGATGCTCAGGGAAGTCCATCAGGTGGCGGCAGCCAGAGCGGTGAAGGATTGGCCGTTATCAGTGGAGACCTGCACACCTGTTCCGGTGGCAACCCACACCCGCAGGGTTCCGTCGTTGGTGCTGGTGGCGGCGATTGCTGCCGGCTCACCGTCGATGGTGCCGCGCGCCTGCCAGGAAATGCCGGCGTCGTTGCTGGTGTGGATCCGGCCGTCGGGGGTAATCCCTACAGCGTCATCGCCGCTGAATGTCGTGAACATCAGTAACGGGCTTCCGGGGACGTCGGCCCAGGTTCGTCCACTGTCCGTCGACCGGAGGAGACCGTCTTCCGTTGTCGCGAGGACCACGCCTCCGGTGGAGGCTCCGGCGAGGTTATAGGCAGGGATATCGGTGGTGGCCGGTTCCCACTGTTCCTTGTTCGTGGAAACGAGGAGTCTTCCGTCGTGACCTACGAGTCCGTCATCGGTCGCCGCCAGTGCGTGGAAGTCGGATTCGCCTTGCCGGGACACTGGTTCCCAGGTTTGCCCGGCGTCGCTGGACTGGATGAGACCCACGGGATTTGGCAGATTCGTTCCTGGGCCGGGATGCCCTGAGGCGAACAGGGTCCCGTCGCCGGCGGTGGTGAAACCCATCAGATCGATCGTGGGGCCGATCTTGACCGCCGGTTTCCGGGAGACATCGAACAGGCCGTCGTGCGTGGCCAGCAGGACCCGGTTGGTTCCGGGGTCCACGCTCATGCCGTGGATATGTCCGGTCGGGTAATCACTGGAAGTAGGGGCGGCTGGTGGTTCGACCGTGCCTGGTGTTGTCGCGGAGCATGCGGTCAGCAACACGGAGCCCATTGCGAGAACCATGAGCTTTCGCGCGGTGCGATACCGCAGCGGGGCGCCGGCGGAGGATCTTCTTGACAACGCTCGGTCGGGGTTGGGAATGTTACAACGAGGAGGCATGGCGGAAACGATCTTTCTCGGCAGGAAAAGGCGTGGAGAGAGTGCCTGGGTAGGGTCGGGGCAGCCCCACCCAGGCGGAGGTTCTGGAAAACCGCAGGTCGGTCAAAGGTTGGCGAGCAGCGTCTCCATCTCCTGGATTTCGGCCTGCTGCGTCTCCACGATGGTTTCGGCCAACTCACGTGCTTCAGGATTCTGGCCATTGTCGATCTCGTCCTGGGCCATGCTGACAGCACCCTCGTGGTGGGCCGTCATGGACTCAAGGAACATGCGTGACGCCTCGTCGCCTTCAGCCGCCTCGAACTCGGCCATCTGGTCATCGCTCATCATGCCCTCCATGCTGCCCATGCTATGGCTTTCCATGCCACCATCCGGTTCCACGGACTCGTCCCAGGCTTCAAGCCAGCTGGTCATGGTCTCGATCTCGGGTCCCTGGGCGTCCTTGATTCTGGTCGCAAGGTCGGTGACCTCGGGGCTGATGCTCTCCTTTTCGAGCAGAATGTCGCTCATCGCCACCGCTTGCTGGTGATGCGGAATCATCATCTGCGCGAACATCACATCTGCGTCATTGTGCTCCATCGAGACAGCGGTATCGGGTTGGGCGTCGGTCGCGGCGGGACTCCCGCTTGTGCCGGCCGTCGCGCTGGAGGCCGGAGCCGGCGTTGTTCCACTATCGGTGCCACACCCGGCGAGGGTGATCACGGCGGCAAGGCTCAGTACAGGAAGGGAGAGGTAACGCTTCATGGTGGTGCCATCCTTCAATGATTGATTGCTGGTATCAGCTGCCGGCCCGTCGAAGGGGCCGTAATACGCGCAGGCGGAGGCAGGTGCCCGGCATGCGATAAGTACTCCCGCAGTAATGGGGGTGCGTATTCTAGGTGCGGCTGATGCAGAGGTAAGTCAGTGAAGGAGTAGGGGCGGGGCGGAACTTCCAGCTCACGGCGGGTGGACCGCGTCGAAGGAGTGTCGTTGCGAGGGCACGGCCGACGGGGGTCGACAGGAGCAGTGCGCCCATCAGGATCAGGGCCAGCACGCACATACCCAGGGACATGCCATCCGCGTCGCAGCCCCCTGCGCACACGGCGGCCATGGTGTGCTCCACGGAGGCACCCGCGAGGGTGATTGCAGCAACCACAGTCTGGGTGGGATTCGCAGAAAACTGAACCGCAGGGCCACCAGAATGCGCGTGTGGAATCGCATCAGCATGCGCTGCCGTAGTCAGCGCGGCCACGCTGCTGGCCGCGGGTGGGTCGGCCAGATGGTGGCTGGTGGACCCATGCCCGCCCATCCACACATGCATGGCGAGGATTCCGGCAATAACGAAGGTCAGACCGAGGAGCGTCAGGACAGCGCGCGGCACGACGACGGCCTCACGCACTGCGCTGCGCCTTATCACCGTCGGAATCCTTTCCATCGCATTCTGCCTTTCCACCCTAACGAGGAGTTGTGGACTGTCCCAATTGCCGGGCTGGTCCCGGCCTCCGTCAAGGAGCGCTGATGCGTGCAGGGTCGAGGTCGATCCGACGGAGCAATTGCGCGTTCAGGGCGACGACGATCGTGGAGATGCTCATCAGGACTGCACCCACGGCCGGGGAGAGCAGGATCCCGGCAAATGCGAGGACACCGGCGGCGAGGGGGACGGCCAGGACGTTGTACCCGGTGGCCCAGATCAGGTTCTGGATCATTTTCCGGTAACTCGCCCTGGACAGATCGATCATCGCCAGGACGGACCGTGGATCATTTCCGGCAAGGACCACACCGGCGGATTCCATGGCGACGTCGGTGCCTGCACCGATTGCGATGCCCACCTCGGCCCACGCCAGGGCTGGAGCATCGTTGACGCCGTCGCCCACCATCGCGACTTTCAGGCCGCGGGACTGCAGCTCGGACACCTTCGTGTCCTTGTCCTGGGGCAGGACGTCCGCGAACACTTCATCGATGCCGAGTTCACGGCCGACGACGTCCGCGACCTGCCGTGCGTCGCCGGTGATCATCGCGACTTTCACGCCGCGTGCCTGCAGCGCCTTCACGGCGTCCCGGGATTCCTCCCGCACCCGGTCCTCAAGCCGGACCGCGCCGATGACACTCCCGTCGCGGATGACGTGCAGGACGGACGCCCCGCGTCCTACCCACTCCTGGACGGCAGGGTCGATGGTGGACGGAGTGGCCAGGCCGATTTCCTTCAGCATGTTCGGCCCGCCGACGGCGACGTCCAGGCCCCGCACAGTCGCCCGCACCCCGCGTCCGGTCATCGAGGAGAAGCCGGTGCCGGTGTAGGAAAGGGCTGCCGCCTCGGGGTTTTCCCGGGCTGCGGTGACGATAGCCCGCGCGACGGGGTGTTCGCTGTCGGATTCGGCAGCCGCGGCGAGGGCCAACAGTTCGGCCTCGCTGACGCCGTCGACAGTGGTCACGGCGGTGACGGCGTGCTTGCCTTCGGTGAGGGTTCCGGTTTTGTCGAACAGGACGACGTCGATGGTGCGCATCCGCTCCAGGGCGATCCGGTTCTTGATCAGGACCCCCGCCTTGGCGGCGCGTTCGGTGGAGATCGCGATGACCAGGGGAATGGCCAGGCCCAGGGCGTGGGGGCAGGCTATGACCAGGACGGTCACCGTGCGGATCACTGCATCGTCAGGGCTTCCCAGCGCCAGCCAGGCGATGAAGGTGATGATCCCGGAGCCCAGGGCGAAGTAGAAGAGCAGGGCAGCGGCCCGGTCCGCCAGGGCCTGCGCCCGGGAGGAGGAGGCTTGCGCTTCGGCGACCAGGCGCTGGATCCCGGCCAGGGTGGTATCCGATCCGACGGCAGTCACTTTCACGCGGACCGCGTTGTCGGTGGCCACGGTACCGGCAACCACTGTCTCCCCGGCCGTCCGGGACACGGGCCGGGACTCCCCGGTAATCATTGCTTCGTCGAACTCGGCTGTGCCTTCGGTGATGGTGCCGTCGGCTGGGACGCGGGCGCCGGAGCGGACCAGCACCACATCCCCGGCAATCAGGGAGTTGACCGGCACGGTTTCGACGCCGCTGTCGGTGATTTTTTCGGCCTCGTCGGGCAGGAGGGCGGCCAGGGCGTCGAGGGCGCCGGCTGCGGAGCCGAGGGCCCTCATTTCCATCCAGTGGCCCAGCAGCATGATGACCACCAGCAGGGCGAGCTCCCACCAGAAGTCGAGGTCGAAGCCACCGATGCCCAGTGTCGTCACCCAGGACGCAACGAATGCCACCGTGATTGCCATCGCGATGAGCAGCATCATCCCGGGTTGCCGGGACTTCAGTTCGGTGAGGCCGCCCTTGAGGAACGGCGTGCCGCCGTAGACGAAGATGATCGTTCCCAGGACCGGGGCGATCCATGTCGAGCCCGGGAACTCGGGCGGCATGTAGCCAAGGAGCATGGTGAACATAGGGCTGAACGCGACCACCGGGATCGCCAGGGCCAGGCTGACCCAGAACCGGTCCTTGAACATGGCGGTCGAGTGGCCGGCGTGCTGTCCATGGTCGTGGACCTGGTGCTCGTCATCGACCGGGTGATGCTGATCTCCCAGTGCCGAGGAGGGGTCATCCTCCGGCATCGCCTGGCCGTGGGTTCGCTCATCCGCTGGCCCTTGGTGCATATGCCGGGCTGGGTGTGTTGCGTGGTGGCCGGATGCATTGTGTGTCATGTCGAACCTTCCTTTCTGCATCTGAAATTATACCCCCGGGGGGTATATGTCAACAGGGTGGGTGATATTCGCTCATCCGTCTGGACCCTCGCGGGTACCCGGCACTTGCCGTTAGCGTGGAGGTCAGGGACGGGCCGATGTCCATCGGCGTCAAACCCTGTGCACCATCAGTGGACAAACCGACGGAGAAGGAGCAGATCAATGACACACCTCACTTCCATGCTCGATACGTACCCGAAGGACCTGGGGAGCATCGACCGGCAGAAGCTCGCCGAGTGTATTGCGGCATGCTTCGAATGCGCACAGGTCTGTACCGCATGCGGGGATGCCTGCCTGAGCGAGGACATGGTCGCAGAGATGGCCAAGTGCATCCGCACCGACGCGGACTGTGCCGACATCTGCACCACTACCGGCCGGGTCCTTTCCCGGCACACCGGCTACGACGCCAATATCACCCGGGCGATCCTGCTGGCCTGCGAAGTAGCGTGCAAGGCATGCGCCGAGGAGTGCGAGCAGCACGCCGACATGCACGAGCACTGTCGGATCTGCGCCGAGGCCTGCCGCCGCTGTGAAACCGCATGCCGCGAGCTCGCCGCAACGCTGGGCTGACCCTCCATCCCGAACAGGCATTGCAAATTTCGCATCATGGTCACAGCGATATGCGTCCTTGGGGTTCATCGTTTTGACGTGGCGATCGGTCATGCATTCTGGGGACGGTGCGCCGCCGTGATCCAGGGCATACAACCGGAACGCGCCATCTGCGTTGATGCTCAGATGAGGTGATTCACCGCGGGTCCGTCTCGGGCAACCAACAATCTGACTACGAGATTCAGGGCCTTTTTTCCACAGCGACAACCTGAAGAAAGACCGTGGGGCCCAACCACATCGACAAGCACGCTACTACTTCCCCCGTGGCCTCCAGGGCACCGATAACTGGGGCTGCAGACCTCAGGCTGTCTATGCGGATATCCGCCAGTAATGCGATCACCGTCGCGTCGACCGCATGTACTTCCGAGATGTATCACCAAGGAGTCGGTAATGCGCAGGCCGACGCCGGTACGCACCGCGGGTGAAAGGTGCAGCCGCGTCGAGCCGTTTCACTGCAACCTCTACGCCGCCGGGTACAGGGAAAGCAGAAGGGCAGTCGCTTCCGCCGGAATGCGGAAGCGACTGCCCTTGGCCTTATGCGTCATTGACTCGGGTCGTTGACGCGGCTGTGGTTCTTAGCGGTCTCTAACTCATGCGACGGCGTACCGCGAGAGCTCCACCGGCTGCAGCCAGGAGGCCGCCGCCTGCCAGGGCGATCATTCCCATGTCGTTGCTACCAGCGGTTTCAGCCGCTGCCGTGACGGTGGCACCGGTGTCGGCGCCTCCGACGGGCTGCATCTGCAACGGTCCGCACAAAGCTGGTGCGGTCGCGGCCAAAGGCAATTCAGGAGCCAGCGAGCTCATTTTCTCTGTGGCAGCTGCAGGCTGGTTGGCCGGGTCCAGACCGTGAACCACAACGACGCCGGTCCCTGCCTCCAGTGCGTCCTGTGTTTCTTCGTTCAGCTCGAAGGTTTCCTTGTAGGTGAAGCTGCTGCCGGTGGGTGCCACCGTGATATCGGTCGCGGTCTCAGCGCCCTTGGGAGCGTCCCCTGTGGAAAGGGTCGTCCCGATCATGCCGTAGAACGGTTGTCCTTCAGGGGTATCAATGATGCCGTCACCGTTGGTGTCGGCATCAGGGGTTGGGCAGGTTCCCTGCGCACCGATATGAATGTGCTGAACATGCGGGTAGGGGGCGTCCATGAAGGTTTCGGCCAGACCGGATGCCTCCACGGTGACCGTCGCTTCGGCTCCGTTGACGTCGATCCAAACCTCGCCTGTCGCGCCGCTGTTATTGATCTGGTTCAGCGTTGTGGAGTATGAACCTTCAGCATGATCGGCCATCGCCGGCGCCGCGGCCATCGTCGATAGACCAAGCGCGACAGCAGGTGCCAGTAACAGGGTTTTCTTATTCATCAGAGTTGCCTCCTCATAAATTTACGAGCTCAAATCTTAAGCTCGGATTCTGGTGACTCGGTGTACGGCGCTTCACGGCGGCTGCACGTTTTCTGCTGCCCGTCCGCCGCTGCCAGATACACACCACCTCCTTCGAGGGTGCCAAAGTAGTACCCAGGCTGGCTAGTAAGCAGACTGATCGTTATTGCCTCGTGATGTTCTTTATGCGTCCCCTCTGACCGGCCGCAAGTCACGTGGACCGCAGACCTTCCCCGCCACGCGGGGGAGCTGTCGAATTACATGACATTGCGGGACCGACGGCCTGACCATGCGTGCGGAAGGCTCAGGGGGCGCACCCGCTGGTAGCGATCGAATGACTATTTGACGTCCAAGGCGGCTACTCCACCCCGAAGGAAAACTAGTCCCGGCGATTGCCGCCATCGTCGTTCCGGTACCGCAGGGGATTCTCCCGCCACGGCTTCTGGTCCTTCGGAGCCGGCTGATAGCCGGGGCGCAGGAGCGGCTCGTCAGGATCATCCTCGGCGCTGGGGGCGCGGGTGCGGTCCCGGTGGGTCAGCCAATACCCCCTCGCCAACAGACCGCCGGCAGCAAGGATGAGCACCACGCCGATCGCAAACATCAGGGCGGTCCCCGACGGGGCCGGCTGGCCGGAGGATGCGGATCGTGCAAAATCCGACACAGCCTGGGGCACGAAGAGCGTGCTGAGGAACAGGAGGAGACCGGCGGCGACGTAGTGTTTCACACCGGTTTTCATGGGTCCCCCTGGAGTTGACGCCCGGAAGGGCAGGTTCCTCAAGCTTAAACGATTCCCGCGGATCGTCCGGCCCGAGACCGGCTTATAGGCTGAAGCTGTGAGCGATACTGCACTGGGAAGCCGGCACCTCAGCCGCACCATCCTCCGGCTTGCCGTGCCCGCCTTCGGCGCGTTGATTGCCGAGCCGCTGTTCCTGTTGGCGGACTCGGCGATCGTGGGCCACCTGGGGGTGGAGGAGCTCGCCGGTGTGGGGCTTGCCGCGACGGTGCTGCAGACCGCCGTCGGGCTCATGGTGTTCCTTGCCTACTCCACCACCCCGGCTGTCGCGAGGCTGCTCGGTGCCAACCGGCTCCCGCAGGCACTTGCCGCCGGTCGTGACGGCGTCGGCCTGGCGTTGGTCCTGGGCATCGGGCTGTCGGTGGCCGGGTGGATCAGCGCTCCCGCGCTGGCGTCAGCCATGGGAGCCGACGGAGAAGTGCATGCTTTCGCCGTCGACTATCTGCGCTTCTCGATGCCGGGTCTCACCGCGATGCTCGTGGTGCTCGCAGCAACCGGCGTGCTCCGCGGCCTGCAGGACACCACCACCCCGCTGGTGGTGGCGGGAGTGGGGTTCGGCGTCAACATCGCTTTGAACTACCTCCTCGTCTACGGAGCGGGGATGTCGGTAGCGGGCTCCGCCCTCGGCACCAGCATCACGCAGTGGGGCATGGCAGTGGTCTATCTGGTGATCCTGGTCAAGGGACTCCGCGCATCCTCGGTTCCACTGCGTCCCTCATTACGCGGCGTCCGTACGACGGCGTCGGTGGGATCATGGCTGATGCTCCGCACGGCGAGCCTGCGCTTCGCGATCCTCGCCACAGTGTTCGTTGCGACGGCGCAGGGCCCGTTGTCCCTTGCGGCACACCAGCTCGTCATGACCGTCTTCACCTTCCTCGCCTTCGCCCTCGACGCGCTCGCCATCGCCGCTCAGGCACTAATCGGAAAGGAGCTGGGTTCGGGCAACAAGCCGCTGGCCCGGGCACTGACGCGGCGCATGGTGGTGTGGGGCCTCGGCTTCGGGGCTGTAACCGGAGCGCTGCTCGCCGTTGCCGCACCCTTCGCCGGCTGGATCTTCACCACCGACGAAAGTGTCCAGTCGGCCTTTGCGGCAGGTCTGTGGATCCTCGCCGTTTCGCAGCCTGTGTGCGGGCTGGTCTTCGTACTCGACGGAGTCCTCATCGGCGCGGGCGACGCGCGGTATCTGGCGCTCGCCGGCGTCATCAACCTGGTGGTCTACCTTCCGCTGCTTGCTGCCGTCTACAGTGCGAACCTTACGGGCAATGCGGGGATCGCCTGGCTGTGGACGGCGTTCGGCCTCGGCTACATGGCAGCCCGGGCGCTTACCCTGGGCTGGCGGGTCCGGAATGACGGGTGGATGATCACCGGCGCCGAGCGCCGCACCGGAGCATCTGCCGCCAGCGAATACGGTGCGCCGGCAGCGGGCGACGCCGTAAACTAGGAGGGTCTGTTCTACCAGTTGTAGAAACTGGAGAAGCGATCGAGGAAAGCACCACCGGAAGGAATGCACGTGGCCAAGAGCCAACCGGGGAAACCCACGCAGGGCAGGATGCGCTACGGCGTCAAGGGGCCGCTCCTGTTCTCAGCGGTGCTGGGCCTTGTGGCCGGTGGAGCGACGGCGATCTTCGCGACGGGCGGCGGGAGCAGGGAGTTCCGGCTGGATCTCGGCCTGACGGCCGGCGGCATCGCCTTCATCGCCTCGCTGGTGATCTGCGCGATGCTCATGATGGCTGAAACCCCGAACGCCGAGCACCTGGGCAAGGGCTCCGGCGTCAACCGCTCGTCGGCCAACCCCGACAGGCCCGCGGGCACGCCGTCAACCGCTTCGCGGAACGGCGCGGATCCCGATCCTGCCCGAACCGATCCTGATGAGCAGCCGCGCTACGGGCAAAGGCTGCCCGGCAAGGACGCCTGACGCCCTTTCGATCGCGGCCGCGATTCCCGGGCAGCAATGCCGGTGACCTTCCACCCGCCACAGCGCCCACCTATGCCGAGCCGGCCTTCCGCGCCCGGTAAGCCTTCACGTGCATCCGGTTGGCGCAGTTGCCGGTGTCGCAGAACCGCTTGGAGCGGTTGCGGCTGAGATCCAGCACCACGCCGTCGCAATCGTCCGCCGCGCAGCTCCGTAGGCGGTCCAGTTCGTGGCTGCGGATCACATCGATCAGCGCCATCGCAGCCTCGGTGGCCATCCGCGCTTCAAGGGGAGCCTCCGGCCCGGTCGCGTGGAGGTGCCAGTCCCAATCGTCGTGGCGCACCAGTTGAGGCAGCGCGTCGGCTCGGCGCAGAATGTTGTTCACGCGCCCGACGGCGTCGTCCTCCGGCGCGAACCAGATCACTTCCAGCTCGGCACGGAGGGCCCGGACGGCGTCGAGCTCCTCCCGGGTGTGCCTGCGCGAGCCCGAGAACTTCTGCTCGGTGAGGAAAGCGTCGAGCTCGGTCAGCGTGCACAGCTGGTCCGGGTTCTCTTTTCCCGTGTTGATGAGTGCCGCCGCAGAGACGAGGGCAACCTCGGTGTCATGAGTGAATGACATGTTGACTCCTGACGATGCCGGGCGTTAGTGTCACTACCATAAGCACCCGACGGTTCTGACACCTAATGGCGCGCGGACCCGCATAGTAAGGATCAGCCCTGTGAACACACGCGCCGCTTCAGGCCTCTGGATCGCGATGCTGTCCGCTGCCACCTTCGGGATGTCGGGCCCCTTCGCCAAGGCGCTTTTGGAGATCGGGTGGAGCCCGGGAGCCGCCGTCGGGGTCCGGATCGGCGGGGCGGCACTCGTGCTGCTCGTGCCCGCCCTCATCGCCCTGCGTGGCCGGTGGTCCACGCTGCGGGGCAATGCGCTGACGCTCACCATCTACGGAATGACGGCGATCGCCCTCTGCCAGCTCTTCTACTTCAACGCGGTGGAGCGGCTTTCCGTGGGCGTGGCGCTGCTCCTCGAATACCTCGCCCCGGTGCTGATTGTCGGCTGGCTGTGGATCCGGTCCCGCAACGCACCCCACCGGCTCACGGCCGCCGGGTCGGTGGTGGCGATCCTCGGACTGCTGCTGGTGCTCGACCCCGCGGGCGACGTACGGCTGGACCCCATCGGCGTGCTGTACGGACTGGCCGCCGCCGTGTGCCTCATGGTCTTCTTCCTGATGTCCGCGAAGATCGACGATTCACTGCCGCCGCTCGTGATGGCCGGCGGTGGGATGGTGATCGGCGCCCTCACCATCCTCCTGCTGGGACTGACGAACGTCATGCCCTTCGAGTTCGCGTTCACCGACGTCACCATCGCAGGGTCGCAGTTCAGCTGGCTGGTACCCGTGGCGGTGCTCGTGCTGATTTCCACGGTGGCGGCGTACGTCACCGGAATCCTCGCGGCCCAGAAACTCGGCTCCAAGGTGGCATCCTTCGTGGCACTGACCGAAGTGGTCTTCGCCGTGGTCGCGGCCTGGCTGGTGCTCGGGGAGCTGCCCGGGCTCATCCAGCTCCTGGGCGGCCTGCTCATTGTGGCCGGCGTGGTGTGCGTCCGGGTGGACGAACTCCGCTCCAAAGCAGGCGACGGGCCGCTCGACGGCGGCGCGGACGGGCCGCAGGGCGGGCAGCACGGGATCGATTTGGCGGG
>NZ_KI914813.1:4656-6793 GCF_000520535.1 Arthrobacter sp. H41 | reverse complement strand
GGCGGGCGCCGAGCCGATTCCCAGCGTCCACCTACTTCCCGAAGCTCCGCAGCCGCAGCGAGTTGAGGACTACAAGCACTGAGCTTGCGGCCATCGCGGCCCCGGCCAGCATCGGGTTCAGCAGCCCCAGTGCGGCCACCGGGATGCCCACCGTGTTGTAGAAGAACGCCCAGAAGAGGTTGGTCTTGATGGTGCCCAGCGTCTTCCGTGAGAGCTCGATCGCCTGCGCAACCTGTTCCAGGCTGTTGGCCATCACGGTGAGGTCGGCCGCCTCGATCGCGACGTCGGTGCCGGACCCCATGGCGATCCCCAGGTCGGCCTGGGCGAGCGCGGCGGCGTCGTTGACGCCGTCGCCGGCCATGGCCACCGTGGCTCCGGCAGCCTGCAGTTCCCGGACCGCCGCCACCTTGCCCTCGGGAAGGACGCCGGCGCGGACATCGGCCGGATCGATCCCGACGGCTTCCGCCACCTGCCGTGCCACCGCCTCGTTGTCGCCGGTGAGGAGGATGGGCTTCAAGCCCAGCTCCCTGAGGCGTCGGATGGCCCGTGCCGACCCTTCCTTGACGGTGTCGGTCAGGCTCAGCAGTCCCTCGACCCGGCCGTCCACGGCCACCCACACCACGGTGGCGCCGCGGGCTTCAGCCGTCCGCAGCTCCCGGGTATGCGCCTCGGATACTGCGACGCCGTTGTCCTCCAGCCACCCGGCACGTCCGGCAACCACAAGGCGGCCTTCGACCTCCCCGCGTACACCGCCGCCGGGAGCGCTCGCGAACCCTTCGACGTCGGGCAGTGGGCCGTCGGAGACGGCACTCGCCGCCGCGGCGATGGCCTGGGCGATCGGGTGCTCACTGGCTGCCTCAAGGGCCCCGGCGGTGCGGAGCACTTCATCCTGTGTCAGGGCACCCAGCACGACGACGCCGCTCACCGACAGCTTGCCCGTGGTCACGGTGCCGGTCTTGTCCAGCACGATGGTGTCCACGGTGCGCGTGTCCTCGAGGACCTGCGGTCCGCGGATCAGGATGCCCAGCTGAGCACCCCGCCCGGTTCCCGTCAGGAGCGCCGTCGGAGTCGCAAGGCCGAGGGCACAGGGACACGCGATGACGAGCACGGCAACCGCCGCGGTGAAGGCGCTGTTGGTCTCGCCCGTGAACACCAGCCAGGCAAGGAAGGTGACGACGGCGATCCCGAGGACGATCGGCACGAACACCGCGCTGATGCGGTCGGCCAGCCGGGCAATTTTCGCCTTGCCGCTCTGGGCCTGGCTGACCAGCCGGCCCATCGAGGCCAGCGTGGTGTCGCTTCCCACGCGGGTTGCCCGGACGATCAGGCGCCCGGAGGTGTTGATGGTGGCGCCGGTGACGTTCGAGCCTGGTGATACTTCCACCGGAACCGATTCGCCGGTGAGCAGTGAGGCGTCGACGGCGCTGGAGCCGTCGACCACCACACCATCGGTCGCGATCTTCTCACCGGGCCGCACCACGAACTCATCGTTGGGGATAAGCGTGGCGGCAGGCAGTGTCACCTCGGTCCGGATGCCGTCCACCGTACGCAGCACGGTGGCTTCCTTGGCACCGAGGCTCAGCAGGGAGGAGAATGCGCTTCCGGCGCGTTGCTTCGCATTGGCCTCGAGGTAACGGCCGAGTAGCAGGAACGTGGTGACGACGGCCGCTACCTCGAAGTAGAGGGCATGGCCACCCATCATCATGCCGGGGTGCTGGGTGGCGAGCGGATCGGCGACCAGCTGCCAGGTGGAGAAGGCGAAGGCCGCTGTGACCCCGATCGATACCAGGGTGTCCATGGTGGAGGAGAAGTGCCGGGCGTTCACCAGCGCTGCCCGGTGAAAGGGCCACGCGGACCATGCCACCACGGGAAGGGCCAGCGCGAGGACCACCCACCCCCAGTGCGGAAACTGGAGGGCGGGAATCATCGAGATGAGTACCACGGGCAGCGTCAGCGCCGCCGCCACGATCAGGCGGGAACGGAGCAGGGGCGCGGCGTGCGCGTCGTCGTCGTGCCCTTGAGGAGTCTCCGGCTTCAGCTGCGCGGAGTATCCCGTGGCCCGAACGGTGTCCAGCAGGTCCTGATCAGAAATATGGGCAGGAACCCGCACCACCGCCGATTCCAGCGGCAGGTTGAC
>NZ_KI914813.1:0-4556 GCF_000520535.1 Arthrobacter sp. H41 | reverse complement strand
GCTCCACCCGGCCCACGCAAGACGCGCACGTCATGCCCTGGATATCGAGTTCCACCACGCGCGACGGCGTGGGGGAGGTCTGCGTCGGGGCTTCGGAGGTGCTCATGGTCAGGAGTCGCTGGAGGCCACGCTGTAGCCGGCCTCGGCAACGGCGTCGTTCACCGAGGCAGGATCCAGCGCGCCCTCAGACGTGATGGTGGTGGCAGAGAGGCCGCCCTTGACGAGGTCGATCTCCACCGACTGGACGCCGGGCAGGGTGCTGAGCTCGCTCTTCACCGCTTCCACGCAGTGGCCGCAGGTCATTCCGGTGACGTTGACAGTTGTGGTGCTCATGGTGGATCTCCTTCGGAAGGTGTTCTTGTGAAATGGTGCTTCTAGCGCAGGAGGCGGCCGATGGCCGCCGATGCTTCCCGCACTTTTTCCTGGACGTTCTCGTCGTTGCCGCTGACCTGTGACTCCTGGGCGGCACCGACCACGCAGTGGGCAATATGGTCTTCGAGGAGGCCCATGCTGACGGCGTGAAGTGCCTTGTTGATGGCGGACACCTGCGTGAGGATGTCGATGCAGTACTTGTCCTCATCGACCATCCGCGCAATGCCGCGGACCTGGCCCTCCACGCGCCGGAGCCGTGCCAGGTAGGCCTCCTTGTCTGCGCTGTACCCGCGGGCGGGCGGGGGTGAAACTATTGCTTCGCTCATAGGAATCTCCTTCGTCGATAAGCCAAGTATACCCTCTGGGGGTATAACTCTGGCGCAGGAGGTTCTATTCCTCCTGCCGTTGAGGAAACCACCAGCATCGTGCCGTACGTTTGAAAGTGAAATCCCACTTCCCAAGGACCTCAATGTTCACAACCATGCCCGCCTGGCAGCGGCTCACCCTGCTCGTTCTCGCGGGAATCGCCGTCGTGGCACTTTTTTTCCTGACGTTCACGGCCGGCCGCGTTGCGGCGAGCCCATCGCACCCCAATACCACCAGCGCCGACGCCGGTTTTGCGCGGGACATGCAGGTGCACCACGCGCAGGCAGTGCAAATGTCCATGATGCTGAGGGACCGCACCGAGGACGAGACGCCGCGGACCATCGCCTACGACGTCGCCATGACGCAGCAGCAGCAAATGGGACAGATGTACGCCTGGCTGCAGGAGTGGGGCCTCCCGCAGAGTAGCGCTGAACCCCGGATGGCGTGGATGACAGATGCGTCCATGGGTCACTCGATGGAGACGGGCAGTGCGGCCGGTATGGAAAGCACGGGCAGTGCAGGCAGCATGGCTTTGGCTGCCGACGGCCTGATGCCCGGAATGGCCACGCCCGAGCAGTTGGAAGAACTTGCCGCAGCATCGGGCGATGACGCCGAGCGAATCTACCTGACCCTGATGATCGAGCACCATAGGGCGGGCGTCGAGATGGCCGCTGCCGGCGTGGAACTCGCCGCGACGGACCAGGTACGCACCCTGGCAGAAAAAATCGAAGAGTCCCAGCAGGCCGAAATCGAGGTCATGCAGGCGTTGCTCGACGAGTTGTAACCGGCGACGCCGGTAGATTGAACAGAGAAACCCCACTCCGCGTTGAAGGAAATAATCGTTGAATAAGAAGAGAGCCCAGGAAAAGACGGACCGCCAGGCGCGTTTGGCGGCCATCCAGGCCCAGCAGCGGGCCGGCGAGCGAAAGCGCAACGCCCTGATCTTCGGTGGAATCGGCGCTGTGATCGTGGCCATCATCGTCGCTGTGACCATCGTGATCGTGGGCCAGATCCAGGATCGCAGCCGTGCCGAGGAGCTTGCGGCCCAGCCGATCGAGGGCCTGCAGACCTACGAGGACCTCTCCTTCAACCACACGGAGGCTGACGTCACGTACGAGCAGAACCCGGCCGCCGGCGGGGATCATGCCCCGGTCTGGACCAATTGTGGGATTTACACGGAGCCGGTGCCGGATACCAACACCGTCCATTCCATGGAGCACGGAGCAGTGTGGGTCACCTATCAGTCCGATCTCCCACAGGCAGAGATCGACGCACTGACCGACCTCGTGGGCAGCCGCTCGTACGTGGTGCTCAGCCCGAATCCCGACCAGGAGAGCGCGGTGGCCGCCACTGCATGGGGCCTCCAGCTCGAGGTCGACTCTGCCGAGGATGAGCGCCTCGGCGCCTTCCTGACCAAGTACATCGAGGGCGAGCAGACGCGCGAACCCGGCGCACCCTGCACCGGCGGCATCACCCCTCCGGGCGCTTCCTAAGTAGGGACCGGTGATTTCCGGAGATGGAGCCCGACGACGCCGCAACACCCGTCTTACGGCGCGCGCGATGCTGTGCCTTGCCCTGGCTGGAGTGCTGACCGGCTGCACCCAGTCGGCAGCGGACAGTGGAGGGGAAACGAAGGAACCGTTGCCTACGCCTTCCGTCACTTCCCCTCCGCCTTCCGGTTCTCCGCAGGAATCAGCTCCACTTACACCATCCGCAGAACCCGGGGCAGGCACCGCTGATGTCGCGCTTCAGCAATCCATGGAGACGGCGTTGGCGGACCTCGTGTTGTCCTCGCCCCAGCCCACTCGAGAACAACTTCGGGATGCCCTTCTGACCCGGGGGGTCCCGGCTGACACGCTGGAAATTTCTGCCAGCACCACGCCCACGGGGCTCGAGGCCGACGCCATCCAGGTTGGTGTCCTCAGCGGCACCGTGTGCCTGATGGCCTATGTCCGGGACGGCACGGTGTCGAGCGCGACCCTGCCGGTGCTTGCCAGCGGACAATGTTTTCTCGGTAGCGATCATGGTTAGCGCCGGCCCGAAGGGAAAGCGCGGGCGCTCCGGATCCCGGCGGGTGAGTGTCTTCGGGGTTGCCGGCGAGCTGCTCGTCACGTTCGGTCTGCTTGCCCTGCTGTTTGTGGGCTGGGAGTTCTGGTGGACCGGGGTGCAGGCGGGAGCCGTGCAGAGCAAAGCGGTAGAGCAGTTTGTCCGGGAGGCGCGTCCGTCGATGCCGCTGCCCGCGGTGCCTGGCGCCGCTTCGGGCCCCGAAGCAGTCGCCGGCCCCGCGGACTTCGGCCTTCCGCCGGTCGCAGATGCACCCGCGCCCGGTGAGACGTTCGGGGTCATCTATATTCCGCGCTTCGGCGCCGAGTACAGCCGCCCACTGGCGGAGGGCACGGGCATGGACGTCCTCGATACGTTGGGGCTGGGACGCTACCCTTCGACGACGATGCCCGGGGCGCCGGGAAACTTCGCAGTGGCAGGGCATCGGCAAACCCACGGGGCCGTCCTCGACAACATCCATACCCTGGTGCCGGGTGACAAGCTCTATGTCCAGACGGCGGACGGCTTCTACACCTACGTCTTCCGGAACACGGAGATCGTCCTGCCGGAGCGCACTGACGTGCTGCTTCCCGTACCCACTGATCCTGGGGCCAGTCCCCAGGAAAGCCTGTTGACCCTGACCAGTTGCAACCCGCGGTTCGGCCAGCAGGAGCGCATCATCGCCTATTCGGTGCTGGACTCCTGGCAACCCCTGTCAGCTGGACCGCCCGCTGAGATTGCCAGCCAACTGGCTGCCCTGCAGGAAGAAGGCTGATCTCATGTATGGATGGATCTTCCGGCAGTTGCCGGGTCCCCTGTGGGCACGGATTCTGACGTCGGTATTGATGATCGCCGTCGTGGTGGCGGTCCTCTTCCAGGTAATCTTCCCCTGGCTTTCCGCCACCATGGATCTCGCAAATCCGACTATCGGCGCAGCCTCCGCTCCGCATATCGCGGAATGGTTCTGACGAGGCTTTGATATCGCAGGCCGGGTGATCGCCCAATTACTATCGGACACACAAAAGCCGGGAGGGGCAATGCCCAACCCGGCTTCTGCGTGTGCTGTGGAACTAATTACGCTTCGGCGCCTGCGCGGCGGCGTGCAACAAAGATGCTTCCGGCGCCAAGGCCCAGAGCGCCGATGCCTGCAGCACCCCAGAGGAGCATTGCGGAATCGATTCCGGTGTTGGCGAGCTTGCCGTTTGCCGAGGTGGTGGTTCCACCGTTTGCTGAGGTGACTGTGCCGGCGGTGGCGTACTCGGAGTCGACAACAACCCGTGCGGTCACGGTTTCACCGGACGTGCGGCCCGTAGCCGTCAGCGTGTAGGTACCTTCTTCTTCGAGCTCAACCGAGTAGGAGAAGTTGCCGTTGGCATCTGCCTTGACGGAATCGGTGAGGACAACGGCGTTCAGGACAATCAGTCCGCCACGGGCCGCTGCAGCGCCGCCGGGGCCGAAGCCTGCAGCGGAGGGCTCTCCGGCGGTGAAGTCCACGGTGATGTCGATGATCTCGCCGGGCGTGAAGACGCCTTCGTTGCTGCTGAAGACGACGGTTTCACCCGGTGCAACGGTGGCGTCGCTGACGGTCGCGGAAGTTTCGTCGCCCACGTAGGCCGGGGTGGAGACAGGGCCAACGGCCTGGGCCGCTCCCGCTCCGAAGAAGGCAAGCGTTCCGGCAACGGCCAGAACTGAGGTGGTCTTGTTCATTTGTGCTCCCCATAAGGTGATTGAGACGAGAAAAGCTAGAGAGTGACCGGGCCTTCGATCCCCAAATG
>NZ_AZRZ01000349.1 GCF_000520535.1 Arthrobacter sp. H41 | reverse complement strand
GGCAAGCCCCAGCGGGGCTCCGGCCGGCGGCGGCTTCGGCAAGGGCGGCCGCGGACGCGGCGGCACCGCCGGAGCATTCGGCAAGGGCGGCGCAGGTCGCGGCAAGCAGCGGAAGTCGAAGCGCGCGAAGCGTCAGGAACTCGAGCAGATGTCAGCTCCGTCGCTGGGCGGCGTCAGCGTACCCCGTGGCGACGGCAATGCCATCGTCCGGCTGAGGCGCGGTTCGTCGATCACCGATTTCGCCGACAAGATCGAGGCGAACCCGGCAGCACTGGTCACGGTGCTCTTCCACCTCGGCGAGATGGCGACTGCCACGCAGTCCCTCGACGAGGACACGTTCGACGTCCTCGGAACCGAACTGGGCTACAAGATCCAGGTCGTTTCCCCCGAGGACGAAGAGCGCGAGCTGCTCAGCAGCTTCGACATCGACTTCGATGCCGAGCTCGAGGCGGAAGGTGACGAGCAGCTCGAGGCACGTCCTCCGGTCGTGACCGTCATGGGCCACGTCGACCACGGTAAGACGCGACTGCTCGACGCCGTCCGCAACACCAAGGTCGTGGAGGGTGAGCACGGCGGCATCACGCAGCACATCGGTGCCTACCAGATCCAGCACACCCATGAGGATGCGGATCGCGCCATCACCTTCATCGATACCCCTGGTCACGAGGCCTTCACCGCCATGCGTGCCCGTGGAGCTAAGGTCACCGACATCGCGGTGCTCGTTGTCGCAGCGGACGACGGCGTCATGCCCCAGACCGTCGAGGCACTGAACCACGCCCAGGCGGCGAACGTCCCGATCGTGGTGGCCGTCAACAAGATCGATAAGGAAGGCGCCAACCCCGACAAGGTCAAGGGCCAGCTCACCGAGTACGGTCTGGTTCCCGAGGAATATGGTGGCGACACCATGTTCGTCCACGTCTCGGCGTTGAAGGGCGAAGGCATCGACGAGCTCCTCGAAGCCGTCCTGCTGACCGCCGATGCGGCTCTCGATATGCGTGCCAATCCGAACAAGGACGCACGCGGTATCGCGATCGAGGCGAACCTCGACAAGGGCCGCGGAGCGGTTGCGACGGTCCTGGTCCAGTCGGGAACGCTGAAGGTCGGCGACACGATCGTGGCCGGCACGGCACACGGCCGTGTCCGAGCCATGTTCGACGAGAACGGCGACGTCATCACCGAGGCCGGGCCGTCGCGTCCGGTGCAGGTGCTGGGTCTGTCGAACGTACCCCGCGCCGGTGACACGTTCTTCGTCACCGACGACGAGCGCACGGGACGCCAGATCGCCGGAAAGCGTGAAGCGGCCGACCGCAACGCTGCCCTGGCGAAGCGCCGCAAGCGCATCAGTCTCGAGGACTTCGACCAGGCAGTGGCAGCGGGCAAGGTCGATACCCTCAACCTCATCCTCAAGGGTGACGTGTCCGGTGCCGTCGAGGCACTCGAGGACTCGCTGCTCAAGATCGACGTCGGCGAGGGTGTCCAGCTCCGTGTGATCCACCGCGGTGTCGGTGCGATCACGCAGAACGACGTCAACCTGGCAACGGTCGACAACGCGATCATCATCGGGTTCAACGTCAAGCCGGCCGAACGCGTGGCCGACCTCGCTGAGCGCGAAGGCGTGGACATGCGGTTCTACTCCGTCATCTATGGAGCCATCGATGACATCGAGCTCGCCCTCAAGGGAATGCTCAAGCCCGAGTACGAGGAAGTCCAGTTGGGCACCGCAGAGGTCCGCGAGGTGTTCCGTTCCTCGAAGTTCGGCAACATCGCCGGGTCGATCGTGCGCTCGGGCATCATCCGCCGCAACACGAAGGCACGTGTCACGCGTGGCGGCAAGGTGATCGGCGAAGGTTTGACCGTCGACTCGCTGAAGCGGTTCAAGGACGACGCCACCGAGGTCCGCACGGACTTCGAGTGCGGTATTGGCCTTGGCTCGTTCAACGACGTCAAGGAAGGCGACACGATCGAAACCTTCGAAATGCGCGAGAAGCCACGCGCATAGCAGGGAAGTGAAGGCGGGCGCTCCGGATTCCCGGGGCGCCCGCCTCGTCTCTTACCCCTCCACGGTTCCGTGCAGGTTCATTCATTTCCCAGCTCTAACAGGAGGAACAGTTATGGCAGATCCGGCCCGCGCCGCACGCCTGGCGCAACGCATCAAGGTCATAGTTGCCGAAGCCCTTCGCCGGAGGGTCAAGGATCCACGGCTCGAGGCAGTGACCATCACCGACTCACGGGTCACCAACGACCTCCAGCATGCCACCCTGTACTACACGGTGCTCGGTGATCCGGAAGAGCAGCAGGCCACCCGGATGGCCCTTGAGTCGGCGCGGGGAGTGCTTCGGGCCGAGGTGGGCCGGAACATCACAGCCCGCCTGACCCCCACTCTCGAGTTCGTGCCCGACGAGGTGCCGGTGAACGCAAGCCACCTCGAGGAGCTGCTGCAGAAGGCCCGCGAACGCGATGCCGAAGTTGCAGCGATCGCGCAGGGAGCCGACTTCGCAGGGGATGCTGATCCGTACCGCACCTCCGAAGACAACGACGACGCCCGCTAACGCACGTCGCGGGAGTTGGTGAAAGGCAGCCGATCCGTCGGCTGCCTTTTCTTCTCCCTTGAACCCATGAGGCTGGATCGCCTACGCGGATTCGTTACCGGGGCGGCGTGCGGGAAGCCGCGAGAGGCCTGTTTCGAGTTCGCCGGTGTCCCCGCACAGCGCGATCCGCACCCAGTCCTCGCCGATCGACCCGAACGCCGTTCCCGGAGCGAGCGCCACGCCCTGTTCCTCGAGGAACGCGCCCACCCACCGGCGGACATCGCCGCGCGCCGCGTGGGACAGGTCAGCCCAGAGGTAGAAGGCCCCCTCGGCATTGAGGAAGGGGATGTTCAGCCGCCGCAGGACCCGCGTCGCGGCGTCGCGGTTGGTCCGGTAGTGCTCGAGGCTCGCCGCGATGTAATCCTGCGGGCCCGTCAGGGCGGCCAGCGCGGCATACTGCGAGGGCCCCGAAACGCACGAGACGCTCGCCTCCATGACATTGTTCAGCAGGGTCTCCAGGCCCGGCGGGGTCACCAGGGCACCGACGCGAAGGCCGGTCAGTCCGTAGGTCTTCGAGAGGGTCAGTGTGGTGAACACCCGGTGCTGCGTCGCTTCCGGAAGTGCTTCTGGTCCTCCGGCGTCGAAGCGCGCGGGGCTGACGTGGGGTACGTCATAGGTGAAGGCCTCATAGCACTCGTCGGAGATCACCCAGAGGTTCCTGCGGTGTGCGAGCCGGACGAGTTCCCGCGTTAGCTCGGAGCTGAAGACGGCTCCGAGCGGGTTCGACGGCGAATTGAGGATGAGTACCTTCGTGCGGTCGGTGATCAATGCCTCGAGGTCATCGATCCGTGGCTGGAAGCTGTGCTCGGGGCGGAGCGGGTACGGGACAGGAACTGCATGCAGCAGGGCAACCGTCATGGGATACGTCGGGTATCCGGGATCCGGGACGAGGACCTCGTCGCCGGGATCGAGGAGAGTACTCAGGGCGAGGTGCAGGCCCTGCTGTGCCCCGGCGGTCACGTACACCCGTGAGGGATCCACATCCACCGCGTTGGAGTCGCGGAAACGGGCGGCGAAGGCATCCCGTAGCGGAGCAAGGCCCGCATTGGGCGTGTAGTTCGTGTCGTCGCGGTCCAGGGCGGCCATGGAGGCCTCGAGGATGTGGCGTGCCACGGGAAAGCCCGGTTCTCCGATGCTCAACACGATTGAGCCAGGGCGGGCCCAGGCCGCCTGGGTGATCTCACGGATCTGGTTGACGGGCACGCTGAGGACGTGGCGCGCTGCGGGAATCATAAGCGAATGATAGCGTCCGCAGAGCGGTCAGTACTGAACCAACCCGGCACCGGGTCGACGCCGGGAGCCGACCGCCGCTACCCCGCCCGCTGTGTCGACCACGGCACGGCCCATATACTGGGGAGCGTGACTGACGGGCGAATCCACTCCGGGCTGATAATCGTGGACAAGCCTCAAGGCTGGACGAGTCACGACGTCGTCGGACGCATGCGACGCCTCGCCGGCACCCGCAAAGTGGGCCATGCCGGAACTCTCGACCCGATGGCCACCGGCGTCCTGGTGCTCGGCATCAACCGGGCAACCCGGCTCCTCACCTACATCGTCGGCACGTCCAAGACCTACGACGCCACGATCCGGCTCGGCCAGTCGACACTGACCGACGACGCCGAGGGTGAAGTGATCGGAGGCAGTATCGCGGCGGCGGTGGAACCGGCGGACATCCGTGCCGGGGTCGCGGCCCTGACCGGCGAGATCGAGCAGGTTCCGAGCAGCGTCAGCGCGATCAAGGTTCGAGGCCAGCGCGCCTACACGCGAGTGCGCTCGGGCGAGGACATCCAGCTGGCAGCCCGCCCGGTGACCATCTCCCGTTTCGACATTCACGACATCCGCCGCGTCAACTCCGGAAAGCACCAGGACATCGATGTGACAGTCGAGTGCAGTTCGGGCACCTATATCCGGGCCCTTGCGCGTGACCTCGGTGCCGACCTCGGAGTGGGCGGGCATCTGACTGCCCTCCGGCGGACCCGGGTGGGGCCCTACGGGCTGGACCAGGCCGCCACCCTCGAAGAGCTGGCCCAGGACCTGCGGCTCCTGAAGCTCGACGACGCCGCCCGCGCCCTCTTTCCGGCCCGAGAACTTTCATCCGGTGAGGCCACCGATATCTCCCACGGCCGCAGGATCGAGCCAGGACCAGGGACGAAGCCGGTCGCTGCCTTCGCCCCCGATGGAACGCTGGTTGCTCTCCTCGAGAACCGGCCCGACGACGCCCGCGCGCTCCTGGTGTTCGCGCCCGGCGGGGGGAACTAGGGGTGGACCCATTCCTCCTTGCCGGAGCAGTCGTGTGCCTGCTGTCAGCAGTGCTGTGCATCGGTGCCGCGCTTCTGCGGCAGCCTCCCAACGACATCACCATTCTTTCGGTCGCCGCGGTGGAACTCCTGCTGGTGGCCTATGGCGGAAGCGCGGCAGTTCGACAGCTCGGAGGGGAACCGGTGATGGGAGAAGCCTGGGAGTTCTGGGGATACCTGCTGACCGCCCTGATCGTGCCGGTGGGTGCGTTCTGGTGGGCCATCCTCGAACGCAGCAGGTGGAGCAACCTCGTCCTCGGGGCGGTGGGGCCGACCATTTTCGTCATGCTCGTCCGGATGGAGCAGATATGGGACGGGGTGGCCGGGCTGTGAGACGGAAGACCCAGGGGTACTCGAAAGCAGCCGCGGTCCCGGTGAAGGACCGCCGCTCAACTGGGCCGGGCCGTCTGCTGATCGCTGTGTACGGGGTGTTTGCGTTGTCAGCCACGGCCCGCGCAGCGTTCCAGATCCTGACCAAGTTCGACGAGGCCCCGCTTGCCTATTCGCTGACGGCGTTCGCCGCGGCGGTCTACGTGCTGGCGACCGTCTCACTCGCGCGGGCGGGGCGGAAGTGGTACCGGGTATCGGTCGCGGCGGTGACCGTCGAACTCGTGGGCGTCGTCGTCGTCGGCGTGATCGGTGTCTTCGATGCCGGGGCTTTCCCTAATGAGACCATGTGGTCCGGATTCGGCAGCGGCTACGCCTACATCCCGCTCGTCCTGCCGCTTCTCGGGCTCGCCTGGCTGTACCGGAACAGGCCCGGCAAGGGTTAGTTTTTGCTTTGAGCCCGGTATGGCCCGTGAGAGTATGACGAAAGAAGCAACTTCCCGCACCGAACCCTGGAGAATCACCATGCCGGCCGTCAGTCCCGATCCCGAGAACTCTTCCACGCCGCCACAGCAGCCGAGCCGCCAGGCGGGCACTTCAGGCGGAACCTCAGACGATATTCCTGGCAACGGCCGCGGTGATGTCCCCGGCAGCGATCCCGGCAAGAAGCCGACCACCCAGCCTGATGCCGGCAGGAAGACCGCCAAAAAGGCCTCGAAGAAAGGATCGGGAGACAACGACTGGAACGTCTTCCGGACCGTCGTTGTCCTGGTCGGACTTGTCCTCGCCGGTTTCGGGGCCTACTACCTCATCCTGGGAACGGCCGGGCTGCCGGACACCGAGGGGCAACCGGTCAATCCCACGCTGGAGAACCAGTTCCGTTTCTTCTCCGCCATGATGGTGGGCGTCGGAGCGGCCTTCGTGACCATCGCGATCAAATTCGAATGGGCCAACATGCTGTGGCTGGTATGCCTCATGGTTTTCGTCGGCGGAATCGGGCGGGTGCTCTCATGGGCGTTCTCCGGCACCCCCCATTATCTGATGATCATCCTCATGGTCATCGAGCTTGCGTTCCCGGCGGCGCTGCTGGTGTGGCACAAGTACATCGCCAAGACCAGCCAGATGCGCAGGGACTACGACGCCCGCAGCTGACCCGGGCGGCAGCACACCGTCGGGTGCCGGGCTGACGCACGCGCTGCCGCACGCGCACCGCGGCCCGTAAATGCGTCCGCCCCGTCCGCCGTCGGCCATAATGGACAGGGCGCCACGCACGACGAACTGTCGTGCCCGACATACCGGCAGCAAGCACAGTCCACAGCCCTGAAGGAGATGCGTGTTCTATTGGAGAGACCTGGCAAGCGTGCCGGAGGGATTCGGTCCGTCAGTGCTCACCCTCGGCAACTTCGACGGCGTCCACCGCGGCCATCAGCGGGTCCTCCAGCAGCTCGTTGCAGCGGCTCGGGAGCGGAACGCAGCCGCCGTCGTCGTCTCGTTCGATCCGCACCCCGCCCAGGTCCATCGACCCGAGACCGCAGCCGAACTCATCATGGGGCTTGAGGACCGCGTGGAAACGCTGGCCGAGGCCGGGATCGATGGTGTCCTGATGATGCACTACACCCTGGATCTGGCCGCCAACACCCCGGATCAATTCGTCGAGGAGGTCTTCGTTCGGACCCTCGGTGCCAAGGCCGTGGTCGTGGGCCATGACGTCCGCTTCGGCCGCGGAAACAGCGGCGACCTCGACACCATGCGCGACCTGGGCGAGAAGCTGGGGTTCGAGGTCCTGGCGATCGACGATTTCGGCGCCAGCTTTCCCGTGGACGCCACCGACGACGACGGCGACCGCCGCTGCTCCTCGACCTGGGTCCGCGAGGCCCTGGAGAACGGTGATGTCGCGACGGCGGCCCGGATTCTCGGGCGTCGTCACCGGATGCGCGGTGAAGTGGTGCATGGAGCAGCTCGGGGAAGGGACCTCGGGTACCCTACCGCCAACCTCGAGCCCGGCGCCCAGGGCTACATCCCGGCCGACGGCATCTATGCAGGCTGGTTGACCGACGCCTCGAGGACTCGATGGCCGGCCGCGATCTCGGTCGGATCGAACCCCACCTTCGACGGCGTCACCCGCCAGGTCGAAGCTCACGTCATCAACCGCCCTCCGGAGCAGGTCCAGGACTTCGACCTGTACGGCCAGCGCGTCATCATCGAGTTCGTGGAGCGGCTCCGCGGACAGATCACCTACACCGGCCCCGAGGGATTGATCACGCAGATGAAGCTCGACGTCGCCCGGGCGCGGGACCTGCTTTCGACAGATCAACCGGCCAGCAGGTAACGTTGTCCGAGGATCCGGCTGCAGTCCGTGGTGGCTGGATCTTTCCGTGTCGAAAGACACTTACTTGTTCACGGTACAACTCTAGGAGTTACTCGTGGCCCTTGACGCCGCTATCAAGCAGGAAATCATCAAGCAGTATGCAACCTCCGAAGGGGACACCGGTTCCCCCGAGGTGCAGATCGCGATGCTCTCCCGCCGCATCCTCGACCTGACCGAACACCTGAAGATGCATAAGCACGACCACCACACGCGTCGTGGCCTGCTGCTTCTCGTGGGACGCCGCCGTCGCCTGCTGGACTACCTGCGGGACACCGACATCAGCCGCTACCGTACGCTCCTCGAGCGCCTCGGCCTGCGTCGCTAGCAGAATCGTAAGGCGGCACCTTCTCCGAAAGGAGAGGGAGCCGCCTTCCATTTTTCTTCCGGCCTGCGGGCCGGCGGAGCAAGAAAAACAACAAAACACCAGAGGCAACCGGCGCTTCGCATTCGCGGTCCTCGGTAGTGATCCCCGGGCAGGGCACAGCAGCAGGCTCGCCCCGTGGATCTCGATCGAAGACCGGGTGCTGAACAGGTCCACGAGGGATCTGCCATCGGTGCCGTTTGCATCCCAACAGGAAACGGAGGTGACTCTTCCATGGAGGGTCCCGAAATTCAATTTGCTGAGGCCGTTATCGACAACGGCCGGTTCGGCACACGCACAGTCCGCTTCGAGACCGGCCGCCTCGCACAGCAGGCAGCAGGCGCCGCGATGGTCTACATCGACGAGGACACGGCACTGCTGTCCGCCACCACGGCAGGCAAGCACCCCCGTGAGGGCTTCGACTTCTTCCCGCTGACAGTCGACGTCGAAGAGCGCATGTACGCGGCGGGCCGCATCCCGGGTTCGTTCTTCCGCCGCGAAGGCCGTCCCTCGACCGAGGCCATCCTGGCCTGCCGCCTGATGGACCGCCCGCTGCGCCCGGCCTTCGTGAAGGGCCTGCGCAACGAGGTGCAGATCGTCGTCACGGTGCTCGCCATCAACCCCGACGTGCGGTACGACGTCGTTGCGATCAACGCCGCGTCGATGTCCACCCAGCTGTCCGGCCTGCCGTTCTCCGGCCCGATCGGCGGCGTCCGCGTTGCCCTCGTGTCCGACGGCAGCGGCAACGACCAGTGGATCGCTTTCCCGAAGCACTCCGAGCTCGAGAACTCCGTGTTCGACATGGTGGTCGCGGGTCGCGTGACCGGTGACGATGTCGCCATCATGATGGTCGAGGCCGAGGCCACCGACAACTCCTGGAACCTCATCAAGGAAAACGGTGCCACGGCTCCCACCGAGGAGATCGTCGCCGACGGCCTCGAAGCGGCCAAGCCCTTCATCCGGGCACTGTGCGAAGCGCAGGCCGACCTCGCCGGCCGGGCCGCGAAGCCCACCGTCGAGTTCCCCGTCTTCCTCGACTACCAGGACGACGTCTACGCGGCTGTCGAGGCCGCCGGCTCCGACAAGCTCGCGCAGGTCTTCCAGATCGCGGACAAGCAGGAGCGCAACGACGCGTCCGACGCTCTCAAGGACGAGGTGGCAGGCTCACTCGCCGGACAGTTCGAAGGCCGCGAGAAGGAGATTTCGGCAGCGTTCCGATCGCTGACGAAGGCAGTGGTGCGCCAGCGCATCCTGAAGGACCAGGTCCGGATCGACGGGCGCGGACTCTCCGACATCCGCAAGCTCACCGCCGAGGTCGAGGTGCTGCCCCGCGTTCACGGTTCGGCGATCTTCGAGCGCGGCGAGACGCAGATCCTGGGCGTCACCACGCTTAACATGCTGAAGATGGAACAGCAGATCGATTCGCTGTCGCCCGTCACGCGCAAGCGGTACATGCACAACTACAACTTCCCGCCGTACTCCACCGGGGAAACCGGCCGTGTGGGTTCACCCAAGCGCCGCGAAATCGGTCACGGTGCCCTCGCCGAGCGCGCACTCATGCCGGTGCTGCCGAGCCGCGAGGAATTCCCCTACGCGATCCGCCAGGTGTCCGAGGCGCTGAGCTCCAACGGCTCGACGTCGATGGGTTCGGTCTGCGCCTCCACGCTGTCGCTCCTCAACGCCGGCGTGCCCCTGAGGGCGCTCGTTGCCGGTATCGCAATGGGCCTCGTGTCCGACGAGGTCGACGGTCAGACCCGCTACGCGGCACTGACCGACATCCTGGGCGCCGAAGACGCTTTCGGCGACATGGACTTCAAGGTCGCCGGTACGTCGGAGTTCGTGACGGCGATCCAGCTCGACACCAAGCTCGACGGGATTCCCGCCTCGGTGCTCGCAGCGGCCCTGAAGCAGGCCCGCGAAGCGCGCCTGCACATCCTGGGCGTCCTCGAGGCCGCGATCGACACGCCGGACGAACTGTCGGAGTTCGCTCCGCGGATCATTTCGGTCAAGATCCCCGTTGACAAGATCGGCGAGGTCATCGGCCCCAAGGGCAAGATGATCAACCAGATCCAGGAAGACACGGGCGCGGACATCTCGATCGAGGACGACGGAACCGTGCTCATCGGTGCCACCGATGGTTCCTCCGCCGAGGCCGCGCGCGCTGCGGTCAACGCCATCGCGAACCCCCAGGTTCCCGAAATCGGTGAGCGCTACCTCGGCACCGTCGTCAAGACCACCACGTTCGGTGCGTTCGTGTCGCTGACGCCGGGCAAGGACGGCCTGCTGCACATCTCCGAGCTGCGGAAGCTGTCCGGAGGCAAGCGCGTCGACAACGTCGACGAGGTGGTGTCCGTCGGCCAGAAGGTCCAGGTCGAGATCACGAAGATCGACGACCGCGGAAAGCTTTCCCTCTCGCCGGTCGTCGCTGACGAGCCAACGGAAGACGCCGGCATCGAACTGCCGGAGGTCGCCGCCGAGGACGCGGTCAGCTAGCTCTCCCAGCATTCCTGTCCCAACGGCTTCGCCGGGAACTTCCGAGTTCCCTGCGGAGCCGTTGGGCTTTGCCGCACCAGCCTTAGCCACTTCCCACTGAACCGAAGGACCCGGATGACCCTGTCTGTCGTTCCACTGCCACTTGTCCCCACGTCCCGCCTTGATGGCGGCGCTGACCCCACCTTCATCTCCGGTGAGCCCGGGGGCGCGGTGGTCCGCAGGTCGGTGCTGCCGGGCGGCGTCCGCGTGCTCACCGAAGCGATGCCCGGCCAGCGCTCGGCGACCATCGGCTTCTGGGTGGGAGTTGGGTCGCGGGACGAGGCCGATGGTGAACACGGTTCCACCCACTTCCTTGAGCATCTCCTGTTCAAGGGCACCACGAAGCGGACGGCCATGGAGATCGCCTCGGCCTTCGACGAGGTGGGCGGCGAGTCGAATGCGGCGACGGCGAAGGAGAACACCTGCTACTACGCGAGGGTCCTCGACTCGGACCTCCCCATGGCCATCGACGTCATCGCCGACATGGTGACCTCCGCCGTCCTCGACCCGGAGGAGCTCGAGCAGGAGCGCGATGTCATTCTCGAGGAGATCGCCATGGACAGCGATGATCCCGCGGACGTCGCCCACGAGCAGTTCGTGGAGGCCGTCCTCGGAAACCACCCGCTCGGACGCCCGATCGGCGGTACTCCGCAGGCCATCCGGGATGTGCCGAGGGAATCGGTGCTGGCGCACTATCGGCGCTATTACCAGCCCGGTGAGCTCGTGGTGACGGCGGCGGGCGGTCTTGACCACGACGTCGTCTGCACCCTCGTGCAGGAAGCTCTCGAGGGCGCGGGCTGGGAGCTCGCCGAGGGCGCCCTTCCCGTGCCGCGCCGGTCCGCCGAGCCGGTTGTGGTCGACGGCGAGGCCGGGGTTCATGTAATCCGCCGGGCCGTCGAGCAGGCGAACATCCTCATCGGGTGTCCGTCCCTGGTGGCGACCGACGAGCGGCGCTTCGTGATGAGCGTGCTGAACGCCGTGCTGGGCGGCGGGATGTCGTCGCGGCTCTTCCAGGAGGTCCGGGAGAAGCGGGGACTCGTCTACTCCACCTATTCCTTCTCGGCGTCCTACGCCGACGCGGGGTACTTCGCGATGTACGCGGGGTGCTCGCCCGCGAAGACGGGCCAGGTGATCGAACTCCTGGGTGCCGAGCTGGACCGGTTGGCGTCCGGGGGAATCACGGACGAGGAGCTGCGGAAGGCCGTGGGGCAGCTGTCCGGTGGCCTGGTCATGGCGCTGGAGGACAGCAGCTCAAGGATGTCCCGCCTAGGGAGATCCGAACTCGTTTCGGGCGAGTTCTTCGACGTCGACGAGTCGCTGGCACGTATTCGGGCGGTCACGGCTCAGGAAGTTCAGGACCTCGCGACCGAGCTCGCTGCGGCGCCGCGGACCACAGTGGTGGTCGGACCGTTCGATCAGGAAGCCGACTTCGCCGCTTAAGTGGTGCCGAGCCTCCCGGCTGCGAGTGCAGGCGCCTTCCTGGCGTCTCGCGTGCCGGTCTGCTGTACCACTGGCTTGCTGTGCCGGTGGTTCTGGGCCGCTCGGTGCCGTGCACCGCCGACGCGTTTCAGCGCCCCGTCAGGCAGCCTGCATCAGCCTCCGGCGAAGGGCGGCAGGATGTCCAGCACATCGGAGGATGCGAGGGGGCGCGCCCGGTCGCGAAGGGCCACTTCGTTGAGGAGGAAGCTGCTGCGGGCGAGGACCTTGCCCATGGCGGCCGGTGCGGCGCCGTACTTCTGCTGGAGGACGGCAACGACGTCGTCGAGGGTGGCCCCGTCACAATCGAGGTGTTCCTCTGCAGTGCCGGCGGCGGCCTGGGCCGCGCCGAAATACCGGACCAGCATTCAGCCGCCGATCGCGCTCATGGAGCGGTCGGGCTGCACGAAGTCCGCAGCCCCCAGTCCGGTGTGGTCCATCCCGTGGGCCCTGGGCTTGGCCCACATGGCCTCCTGCCAGCGGCGCGCCACTGCGGCGTCGTCGGCGCCTGTCCGGAGCAGGTCCCGGAGATCGGTCTCCTCGCGGGAGAACAGGCAGCTCATGATCTTGCCCTCAGCGGTCACCCGGGTCCGCCGGCAGTCCGCGCAGAACGGTTCGGTCACCGAGGCGATGATACCCACGGTGCCGACGACGACGTCGGGGGCCGACCTCCGGCGGACCTCCCACCGCTCGGCGGGGGCGCCGTCGCGGTTGCGCGGGTCAGGACTCAGCACGAACTGCGTTTCGACGAGCTCTCGCATCTCCGCGGCGGTGACCATGCCGTCACGGGTCCATCCGTGGTCCGCGTCCAGTGGCATCTGCTCGATGAAGCGGAGCTCGAAGCCCCGCGACACGGCCCATTCGACGAGGTCCGGTGCTTCGGAATCGTTGATGCCCCGCATCAGGACGGCGTTGATCTTGACGAGCCCCAGGCCGGCGTCCGCTGCTGCCTCGATGCCTTTCAGCACCCGGTCCAGGAAGGGCCTGCGCGTCAGCTGGGCGAACGTGTCGGGGTGCAGTGAATCCATCGAGACGTTGATGCGCGTCAGGCCGGCGTCCTTGAGCGCCGCAGCCCTGCGGTCGAGTCCCAGCGCGTTCGTGGTCATCGAGATGGGCAGTTCGGAGTGGTTGGCACGGATGTCGCGGATGATGTCGAGGAGGTCCGCGCGGACGAGGGGTTCTCCGCCGGTGAGACGGAGTTCCCGGATGCCGAGCAGGTCGACGCCGATCCGAACCAGCCGGACGATCTCAGCGCGCGACAGCACCTGGTCCTTCTGCAACCAGTTGAGCCCCTCCGCGGGCATGCAGTACGTGCAGCGCAGGTTGCATTTGTCGGTGAGGGAAAGCCGCATGTCGGTGGCTTGCCGCCCGTAGGTGTCCATCAGGCCGGCTCCAGCCGAAGCAGGCGGAAGCGCCGGCATGCCAAGTTGGATTCCCATACTGATGAGGTTACGCCTTCCGGTAGTGCTTGCCCTATTTCCCAATTATCGTCCATGCTGGGTTTCCGCGAATCTGAGCCCGCCGATGGCGGTTGTGCTGGCGCTTGTACCTGTGGCGCGGTAAGGAAGCGCCGTGGGATCGGCGGTGATCGACGTCGTCCCGCCTGCGGTGAAGGACCGGGCGATCGCGCGATTCAGCTTCGGCGAGGTACAGTCCGAAAAAATCCTTGCGCCGGCCCCGAACGGGTCGGAGGGCCTTTCCTCGGTAACCCTCTGGGTGACGGAAGCCGGGTAGCATCATCGGGAGGTGGTCCTGCAGGCGTCAGTGTTCCCACCCCGCACCGTCCCCGTGAAAGGCCAGAGATGATCAGGAGCGTCGCCGAGCACCAGCAGGCGGTCGAAGCACTGCTCCGGTGCAGCAGCTATGCCGCAGCTTCCGAGGACCTCGCCCTGGCCGACGCGCGGCTGCGGGTTCTCGCCGCAGACGTCCCCGCTCCGGTCAGCCTTCCTCCCTTCGACAATTCCCAGATGGATGGCTACGCGGTCCACACTGCGGATCTCGGCGGCGCCCGGCTCCGGCTGCGCGTCGCAGCACCCGTTCCCGCCGGAATCGAGCCGCCGGCACTTGAAACCGGAACGGCGGCACCCATCATGACCGGAGCCATGATCCCGCGCGGCACGGGCGCCGTGGTGCCGATCGAGAAGGCCGTCCCTTCCCGATTCCCCTCAGCTGCCGACTACGACGCCGGAAGGGACCTCTCGGTCGAGCTTCCCCCGGGAACCGCGTCCGGAAGCTTCATCCGGGCACGCGGGAGCGACATCGCCGAAGGCAGCCTCGCCCTCCCCGCGGGAACCCTGCTCTCCGCACCGCAACTCGGCCTGCTCGCTGCCTGCGGTGTCGGCGTCGTTCCGGTCCGTCGGCGCTTCACCGTCCTGCTCCTGTCCACCGGCGACGAGGTGGCGGAACCGGGAACCGTCCTTGGGCCCGGCCGGATCTACGACGCCAACACCACGCTCCTCGAGGCGGCGCTGCAGGAGGCCGGTGCCGCCGTCGTCCGCCACCGCGTGATGGGCGACGATCCGGGCCTGCTGCGCAATGCGCTGGAAGGCCTGGAGGCCGAGGGCATCAACCTCATCCTGAGCACGGGCGGAATCAGCCAGGGAGCATATGAAGTAGTGAAGCAGGCGCTCGCGGGCAGCAGCGTCGAGTTCCACTCCGTCGCCATGCAGCCGGGCGGGCCACAGGCCATCGGGAGTGTCGGCGACGTCCCCTTCCTCGGATTCCCCGGGAACCCGGTGAGCGCGCTCATCTCCTTCGAGATGTTCCTGCGTCCGGCACTGACCCGGCTCACCGGCTCCCCGGCTCCCCGCGTCGTGCTGCAGGCGCGCCTGGCGTCCGCCCTGGAGTCGCCCGAAGGAAAACACCAGGTGCGCCGCGGATCCTACTCCGACGGCAAGGTGTCGCTGGTGGGAGGACCCGCATCACATCTACTGCATGCCCTGGCCGGGTCCAACGCACTGGTCCATGTGCCGGTGGGGCAGGCCGGCGCTGCGGCAGGGGATGCCGTCACCGTCTGGCTCATCGATCCGGCAGCAGGGCCGGGCGTTCCGGTTGCATCGTCCACACCCCGCCCGAAGGAGAAGCAGTGACGGCTGACATCCCGCCGAACGAAGACCCGTTGAGGGAGAACCCGCTGAACGAAGGCCCGCTGACCGAGAACCCGCTGAGCGAAAACCAGGCGCCGGCGCTGTCCCACGTCCGGAAGGACGGCACCGCCCACATGGTCGATGTCTCGGGCAAGGCCGTCACCAAGCGCGAAGCGCGCGCGCAGGCGATCCTGCGGACCAGGCCCGACGTCGTCGCGATGATCACCGACGGCGCGCTGCCGAAGGGCGATGCCCTCGCCGTCGCCCGCGTGGCCGGCATTCTGGCCGCCAAGCAGACGTCGTCGCTCATACCCCTGTGCCACCCCCTGCCTATCAGCCGCGTCACGGTGGACTTCGGGACCGGAAAGTCTGACGCCGGGTCAGTGCTGGTCACCGCCGTGGTGGCCACGACGGCCGTGACCGGCGTGGAGATGGAAGCGCTGACGGCGGCTTCCGTCGCCGCACTCACGCTGTACGACATGATCAAGGCCGTGGACCACACCGCCGTGATCACCGACATCCGGGTGTTGGCCAAATCCGGTGGAAAGAGCGGAGACTGGAGCATATGACTCCCCTTCGGAACGCGGCAGTGGTCATCGCGTCCACCCGGGCCGCCGCGGGTACCTACGAGGACGAGTGCGCGCCGTTGATCGCGGCCTGGCTCCTCGAGCACGGCTTCGCTGTCCAGGAGGCGGTGGTGGTGCCCGACGGTGCTCCGGTGGGCCGGGCGATCGGCCGGCTCCTCGAGGGCGGTCCGGCCGTGCTCCTCACCAGCGGTGGCACCGGGCTCAGTCCCGACGACGCCACCCCCGAGCAGACGGCCCCCTACCTCACGCGCCAGCTGCCGGGCATCATGGAGGCCCTACGGCGTGCGGGCGGACAGCAGGTGCCGACCTCGGTGCTGAGCCGCGGGCTCGCCGGGACCGCGGGCCACACCTTCGTCCTCAACCTCCCAGGCTCGCCCGGCGGAGTCCGCGACGGCCTGGCCGTCCTTTCGCCCCTGATCGGCCACATCTGCTCGCAACTCGAAGGAACCAATGACCATGGGTGAAGTAGTACACGCGGCGGTGTCGGACCGTCCCATCGGCTCCGATGCCGCCCTGGCCGCCGTCGACTCGGCTGCGTGCGGCGCGGTGGTGGGCTTCAGCGGCGTCGTCCGCGACCATGACGGCGGAAAGGGTGTCACCTCGCTGAGCTATTCCGCGCACCCGAGTGCCGAGCGGATCATCCGGGAAGTCGCGGAGGAGATCGCGGCCCAGCACGACGGCGTGCGGATCTGGGTCGCGCACCGGATCGGGCCGCTCGGGATCGGCGACAACGCGCTCGTTGCCGCCGTCGCCGCCGGCCACCGGGGTGAAGCCTTCACCGCATGCTCCGACCTGGTGGACACCGTCAAGGAGCGGGTCCCCATCTGGAAGGAACAGTTCTTCTCCGACGGCACCGTGGAATGGGTCGGGGCCGGAACGGAACAGTAGTGTTGGATCCATGAACCAGGAGATACCCGTAGCAGTACTGGGCGCCGGAGGCCGCATGGGTTCCGAGGCCGTCCGGGCCGTTGAAGCCGCCGACGGACTGACGCTCGTCGCCGCGCTCGGCAGCGGTGACCCCCTCGACACCCTCGTCTCCGCAGGGGCTCGGGTGGTGGTCGACCTCACCGTCCCGGACGCGACGTACCGCAACGTCGCCTTCGCCGTCGAACACGGAATCCACGCGGTCGTGGGGACCACCGGGTGGACGAACGAGCGTCTCGCCGACCTCGGGGAGCTTCTGGGGGAGAACCGGGCCACCGGGGTCCTGATCGCCCCCAACTTCGCCCTCGGCTCCGTCCTCGCCACAGCTTTCGCGGCGAGCGCCGCACGGTATTTCGAATCGGTGGAGATCGTCGAACTCCACCACCCCGACAAGGTGGATGCGCCGTCGGGCACCGCTGCCCGCACAGCGCAGCTGGTCAGCCGGGCCCGCAGCGCTGCGGGAGTGCCCCGGAGCCCTGATGCCACCGCCTCCGATCCGGAAGGTGCGCGGGGCGCCGACGTGGACGGCGTGCGGGTCCACTCAGTACGGCTCCGGGGACTGATGGCGCACCAGGAAGTACTTCTCGGCAGCCCGGGGGAGCAGCTGACCATCCGTCATGATTCCTTCGACCGGGCATCCTTCATGCCGGGGGTCCTCCTGGGGATCCGCGGCGTGGGCTCCCATCCCGGGCTCACCGTGGGACTCGACGGCTACCTCGACCTCCAGCTCGCGGGCTCCTGAAGTGAAGGAGTTGATCGGCGCGGTCAGCAGGAACCGCGTGAAGATCGGCGTCGTGCTGGTGACCCTGCTGCTGGTGTTCTGGCTCGCCGTGTCCTTCCAGCGCAGCGTCCTGCTCCTGACGGACCCCAATCCGATAGCGAAGGCCATCGGGCTCGGCTACCTGCTCCTGCCGTTGATCGGTGCCTGGGCGCTCGTGCGTGAACTCGTGTTCGGTGCGCAGACCCAGAGGATGGCGCGCATCCTCGAGCAGGAGGGCGGGCTGCCGGTCGATGATCTTCCGCGGACGCCGGCCGGCCGCATCGTCCGGGCGGCAGCGGACGAGCGTTTTCCGCAGTACCAGGCTGAGGCCGAAAGCGCGCCCGGCAACTGGCGCAGCTGGTTCCGGCTCTCCTGTGCCTATGACGCCGCCGGTGACCGCAAGCGCGCGCGGCGTGCGATGCGCGACGCCGCGAGACTCTTTCCTGACCATGACGGTCCCGGGGACTGACGGCACGAGCTCGGCATGCCGGCTGGTCGGACCTTGCTGGTGATGATTCCCGTCGAAGCGGACGTCCCCACTGCGGCGCTCGTTCGGTTGCTTGACACAACCAACAAGTAGCGCTTGACTCGGTGCATCTCATCCACATCTTTGGAGGAACAACTTGAAGTCATCCGAAAAATTCGCTGCACTCTCGCTGGCCGTCCTTCTGACAACAGGAGCGACCGCCGCCGCCCCGGCCTTCGCTGTGGGCGAGGGCCCCAACTACGGCGGCAACGAGACCATCAATACCTCGATCCTGCGCTCCTATGACGAGGTTGTCGCCGAGCTGGAAAAGCAGGATGCCCGCCAGTCGGCACTTGAGCTCGAAGTGATCGGGCAGTCGGTCAAGGGCCGCGACCTCTACCTCGCGAAGTACATCAGCGACCCGGACAATCCGACCATCCTCTACCTGACGCAGCAGCACGGCAACGAGCAGTTGACCACGGAGGGTGCACTCGAGTTCATCAAGCATCTCGGGACGGGAAAATCCCAGGAAGTGCTCGACGGCGTGAACATCCTGGTGGTGCCCATGCTCAACCCCGACGGTGCCATGGGAGACGTCGACTTCCCGCTGGACGGCTACATCGCGGACGGCGGCAGGACTCTGACACGGACCAACGCGAACAACGTGGACCTCAACCGTGATCACGTGAACAAGATCGAACCGGAAACGCGGGCGCTCCATGGCAACGTGATGAGTGCCTACGACATCGACTACATGATCGATCTCCATCACCAGGGCACGCAGAGCGAAAGGGACGGGGAACTGGTGTCGGGCTCGGTTCTCTACCCCACCACCCCCAACGTCGACCCGGCTGTGCTCGAAGGATCGAAGCGCCTCGGCTCCGTAGTGTTCGACGCCGTCGACTCCACCGGTTGGGGCCACCTGGGCCGCTACGTCGGTGGAAATGCCGAAACCATCAGCCGTAACGGCATCGCGGTGGAGTATGGCATTTCGACCCTCCTCTTCGAGATGCGCGGAATGTCCGACAACACGAGGGATTCCGCGGTGCTGGGCCAGAAAAGCAACGGTTACCTGATCAGGCAGACCGTCGTCACCCTCGATGCGACGGCTCGAGCCATCGCAGACG
>NZ_KI914812.1:18806-20132 GCF_000520535.1 Arthrobacter sp. H41 | reverse complement strand
CCGTGCGCTGGCCAGATAGTCAGCAGTCGCGCGGCGGAGGTCCACGTTCTTCGTCTTGCCGATGTTCACGCCCACGATGGGCCGGTTCGCGCCGTACCGCCGCTGAAGCCGCACCCGCGCCGCCTCCAGGCGGGGCGCCACGGCGGCAGCTCCGTCGTTGTTGAAGCCCATGCGGTTCAGGACGGCGCGGTCCTCGATGAGGCGGAACAATCGGGGGCGGGGATTGCCGGGCTGCGCCGCGCCGGTGATCGTCCCGATTTCGACGTGGCCGAACCCGAGCGCCGTCAGCGACAGTATTCCCCGCCCTCCCTTGTCGAAGCCCGCCGCAAGACCGAACGGGGACGGGAACTCCAGGCCGAACGCGGTTGTCCTGAGGCGAGGGTGCGGCGCGCAGTAGCGGCGCAGTGCCCATCCCGCAGGAGTCCGGTCGACGGTCCGGATCAGCGCTGCGCCGATCGTGTGTGCGCGTTCCGCGTCCATGCCGGCGAAGGCAAGGCGGAAGAACGCTGGGTAGATACGCATGCTAATAAAGTCCCACGTTCGGCGGCGCTCGAACAACTCCGGCACCTGACGGGCGTTATCCTCGGGAGCATGAGTGTGCTGTGGGAGCCGGATCATCTGGGACCCGATTACCGGATGGCCGCACTCAAGCTTCTGCCCGACGACGAAGGGCCCTGCACGGCGACGCTCATTGCCCACGAGCCGCGAGGGGGCTCCCCCTCGGGTGGGGTTCCTGCCGGCCGATCCCGTACCGTACGCGCCGTCCTGTACGTGCACGGCTGGAGCGACTATTTCTTCCAGGAAGCGACGGCGGAGTTCTTCACAGGACGTGGCGCGGCATTCTTCGCGCTGGACCTACGAAAGTTCGGCAGGAGCCTTCGCCCCTGGCAGACCCCCGGCTTCATCACCGACCTCGCCGAATACGACGCCGATATCAGCGCCGCTATCGACGCGCTGACCGAGGTGCTGCGGGAGCGGTATGGAGCGGACATCGACGTTTCCCTCACCCTGATGGCCCATTCTGCAGGAGCACTGACCGCGGTTCTCTGGGCTTCCCGTAACCCCGAACGCGCCCATTCCCTGGTGCTCAACGGACCCTGGCTCGACACCCAGGGCAGCGCAATGCTGCGCACCGCGACACAGGGCCTGCTCGAGACCGTCAGCCGGTTCCGCCCGAAAGCCCGGCTCCGCGTGCCCGAGCTCGGCTTCTACTGGCGGAGCATCAGCCGGAGCGCTCAGGGCGAGTGGGATCTGGAGCCGTCGTGGCGGCCCGAGACCGGCTTCCCACTGCGGGCCGGCTGGCTGGCCGCGATCCTCGCCGGACAG
>NZ_KI914812.1:16653-18706 GCF_000520535.1 Arthrobacter sp. H41 | reverse complement strand
CGCCGGACAGGCCGAGGTGGCCCGCGGCCTCGCCCTGCCGATGCCGGTACTCGTGCTGGCCTCGGGTTCCTCGAGCATCAGCACCACCTGGAGCGAGGCGATGCTCGAATCGGACAGCGTCCTGGACGTCTCGGTCATGGTGCGCCGCGCCGTCGAGCTCGGGGCCTGCGTCACCGTCTGCCGCTTCGACGGCGCCCTGCATGACGTCCTGCTCTCCCGCGCGCCGGTCCGGTCCCTCGCCTACCGGCAGCTGGGCCGCTGGCTCGACGCCTATGGCTTCCGGAACACATGGGATGCGAACTCCTGACGCCTGCTTCCTCTTGTCAATACACCGGGGCCGGGCCGGTTCCCGACGCGGCGCGGTCCACTGCGCCGCCGTACCGCCGGTCCCGCGCTGCGTATTCCTCGATGGCGCGCCACAGGGTCCGGCGGTCCACGTCCGGCCACAGGGTGTTCATGAAGACCATCTCGGCGTAGGCGGACTGCCAGAGGAGGAAGTTGGACAGCCGCTGTTCCCCGGAGGTCCGCAGGAACAGATCCACGTCCGGCAGGTCGGGCTCGTCGAGGAAGCGCTGGACGGTCTTCTCGCTCACCGTCGACGCCCGCAGCTTCCCGGCCGCGACCTGTTCGGCGATCGCCTTGGCCGCGTCGGCGATCTCCGCGCGTCCACCGTAGTTCACGCACATGTTCAGTGTGCACGTGGTGTTTCCCCGGGTGAACCGCTCGGCTTCCTCGAGCTCGTTGATCACCGACTGCCACAGCCGGGGCCGCCGGCCCGACCAGCGGATCTCCACACCCCACTCATCGAGCTGGTTCCGCTGTCGCCGCAGCACGTCCCTGCTGAAACCCATGAGGAACCGCACCTCATCGGGCGAACGCTTCCAGTTCTCCGTCGAAAAGGCATACACCGACACGTGGCGGACACCGATCTCGATCGCTCCCGCCATGACGTCGAGCAGGGCCGCTTCGCCCGCCCGGTGTCCTTCCGTCCGTGGGAGCCCGCGCTCGTTCGCCCAGCGCCCATTGCCGTCCATGACGATCGCCACGTGCTGCGGAACGAACTGCCGGGGAATCGGCGGGGCCTTCTCACCGCTGGGGTGCGGTTCCGGCGGTCTCGACGGCAGGGCCGGGTTCTTCATACACGCTCCACATGCTTGAGGGATTGGACGACTCGTTCAAGATGCCACTGCAGGTAACCCGCCACGAGCCCCGCGGCCTCCCGCCGGGCCGGGGTGTCCGACGCATTCGCGGCGTCCCAGTTCCCCGAGAGCAGTGCTGCCAGTAGCGTCATGGCGGGGCCCGACGGCGATGCCGCGCCCGGCGGCCGGCAGTCTGCGCACACCGCGCCGCCGAGAGCCGCCGAGAACGCGCTGTGCGGACCGGGGGCACCGCACCGGGCACAGTCGGTGAAGCTCGGCGCCCAACCGGCGATGGAGAGCGCCCGCAGCAGGTATGAGTCGAGGATCAGTTCTGCCGGGTGAAGTCCCCTGCTCAACGCCGAGAAGGCGCCGGCCACCAGGGCATAGTGCGCCCCTGATCCTTCACCGCCGATGTCCGTGAGCCGTTCGGCTGTCTCGGCGATGGCTGTGGCGGCGGTATAGCGGCCGTAGTCGGCCGCTATACCGTGCCCGTAGGCACCCTTGGTCTGTGCCTGGGTGACGACGTCGAGGTTGCGCCCTGACGCGAGCTGAAGGTCCACGGCCATGAACGGCTCGAGGCGCGAGCCGAAGCCGCCGAGAACGCGCTGTGCGGACCGGGGGCACCGCACCGGGCACAGTCGGTGAAGCTCGGCGCCCAACCGGCGATGGAGAGCGCCCGCAGCAGGTATGAGTCGAGGATCAGTTCTGCCGGGTGAAGTCCCCTGCTCAACGCCGAGAAGGCGCCGGCCACCAGGGCATAGTGCGCCCCTGATCCTTCACCGCCGATGTCCGTGAGCCGTTCGGCTGTCTCGGCGATGGCTGTGGCGGCGGTATAGCGGCCGTAGTCGGCCGCTATACCGTGCCCGTAGGCACCCTTGGTCTGTGCCTGGGTGACGACGTCGAGGTTGCGCCCT
>NZ_KI914812.1:15475-16553 GCF_000520535.1 Arthrobacter sp. H41 | reverse complement strand
CGCGAGCCGAATTTGCTGCTCGTCCTGCGGACACCCTTGGCCACAGCCCGGACCTGGCCGTGCTCGCGGGTCAGCAGGACGATGATCCGGTCCGCCTCGCCGAGCTTATAGGTCCGCAGGACCACTCCCTCGGAACGGTAGGTCCGGGATGCTGATGCTTTCGACACTCCCCCAGTCTCCCACCTTGTTCATCCCGAAGGGCACTTCAGCAGGGTCAGGCGCTGTCCCGGATGGCCCGGTTGACGGCGGAGATGACGGCCTTGAGGGCTGCCATGGTGGTGTTGGCGTCGATACCGATACCCCACAGGACCCTTTCGCCGACGGCGCACTCGACGTAGGCGGCCGCCCGCGCGTTCCCTCCCGAGGACAGCGCGTGCTCCGTATAGTCGAGTACGCGCACGTCCACTCCGTCCTGGCCGAGGATGTCGAGCAGGGCTGCGATCGGCCCGCTCCCCTGCGAGGACCGCCGCTGCTGCACGCCGTTCACCACGAGGGTTGCGGTGAGCTTGAACTGGCCGTCCTCGGCGGTGTCGGTGTTGACCGAGGTGAGGGCGTAGTGGCCCCACTGCCCCGCGTCGCCCGCGGCGGGGACCTGGCCGTGCTCGCGGGTCAGCAGGACGATGATCCGGTCCGCCTCGCCGAGCTTATAGGTCCGCAGGACCACTCCCTCGGAACGGTAGGTCCGGGATGCTGATGCTTTCGACACTCCCCCAGTCTCCCACCTTGTTCATCCCGAAGGGCACTTCAGCAGGGTCAGGCGCTGTCCCGGATGGCCCGGTTGACGGCGGAGATGACGGCCTTGAGGGCTGCCATGGTGGTGTTGGCGTCGATACCGATACCCCACAGGACCCTTTCGCCGACGGCGCACTCGACGTAGGCGGCCGCCCGCGCGTTCCCTCCCGAGGACAGCGCGTGCTCCGTATAGTCGAGTACGCGCACGTCCACTCCGTCCTGGCCGAGGATGTCGAGCAGGGCTGCGATCGGCCCGCTCCCCTGCGAGGACCGCCGCTGCTGCACGCCGTTCACCACGAGGGTTGCGGTGAGCTTGAACTGGCCGTCCTCGGCGGTGTCGGTGTTG
>NZ_KI914812.1:12904-15375 GCF_000520535.1 Arthrobacter sp. H41 | reverse complement strand
CGCCCGCGTCGGCAGGTACTCATCCTGGAAAGCTGCCCACAGCTGGGGCCCGCTGATCTCCCCGCCCACTGTCTCGGTGCGGCGCTGGATGACCCCGGAGAACTCGATCTGCGCGCGCCGCGGCAGGTCGAGGCTGTGCTCGCTCTTGAGGAGGTAGGCCACGCCGCCCTTGCCCGACTGCGAGTTCACCCGGATGACCGCCTCGTAGCTGCGCCCGATGTCCTTGGGGTCGATCGGCAGGTAAGGGACGGCCCAGGGAATGTCGTCGACCGTGGCGCCGGCAGCGGCGGCGTCGCGCTCCATGCTGTCGAAGCCCTTCTTGATGGCGTCCTGGTGGGAGCCGGAAAAGGCAGTGAACACGAGGTCCCCGCCGTAAGGTGAGCGCTCGGGCACCGCCAGCTGGTTGCAGTATTCAGCGGTGCGGCGGATGGCATCCATGTCGGAGAAGTCGATCTGCGGGTCGATGCCCTGGCTGTAGAGATTCATCCCGAGCGTCACGAGATCGACGTTGCCCGTCCGCTCGCCGTTGCCGAAAAGGCATCCCTCAATACGGTCCGCTCCCGCCAGGTAGCCCAGTTCCGCCGCGGCGACGCCCGTTCCGCGGTCGTTGTGCGGATGGAGGGACACGATGATGTTGTCGCGGTTCTCCAGGTTCCGGCACATCCATTCGATGGAGTCGGCGTACACGTTGGGGGTGGCCATCTCCACGGTGGCCGGCAGGTTGAGGATCATCTGGCGGTCCGCTGACGCCTCGAAGACCGCCGCCACCTCGTTGCTGATGCGTGCCGCGAATTCGAGTTCTGTGCCCGTGAAGGACTCCGGTGAGTACTCGTAGGTGACGAGGGTATTGCCCAGGCTCTCCTCGAACTTGCGGCAGAGCCTCGCGCCCTGCAGCGCGATGTCGATGATGCCGTCGCGGTCCTGGTTGAAGACCACCCTGCGCTGGAGTACGGAGGTGGAGTTGTAGAGGTGGACGATCGCGCGGTCGGCGCCCTCGAGGGATTCGTACGTGCGCTCGATCAGGTGCTCCCTGGCCTGCGTGAGGACCTGGATGGTGACGTCGTCGGGAATGCGGTCGCCCTCGATGAGCTGTCGGACGAAATCGAAATCCGTCTGCGACGCCGACGGGAAGCCCACCTCGATCTCCTTGTAGCCCATCCCCACCAGGAGGTCGAACATCCGATGCTTGCGCTCGGGGCTCATGGGGTCGATCAGCGCCTGGTTACCGTCCCGGAGGTCCACCGCGCACCAGCGCGGCGCCTTGGTGATGAGTTGGTCGGGCCAGGTGCGGTCCGGGAGTTCGACGGTGATCTGATCCTGGAACGGCGTGTACTTGGAGAACGGCATTCCGGAGGTCTTTTGTGAGTTTCGCATGGGGCTGGCCTTATCTCTTGAACCTACGATGCGCTGGCGGCCGGGCAACACGGACTCCGCAGCGAGGGGTGGCCAGTAGCTGGAACAAGCTCGGGGGCTTAGGAAACCTCGCCGCGGCAGATAAGAAGGGTCAGCTCTGCGCGCATTTTTCCACGATAGCACGGCGCCTAGAATGGGCTTTTGGCGCAGTGCCGGCAGGAACGACCGGGAATCGACGAAGGAGCACCAATGGTAGAGACCAGGAACCATGCGAACGCCGTGGAAGCCGGTGTACGCCCGCAGGACGACCTTTTCCGCTCGGTGAACCGCGAATGGCTGGAGGTCACCGACATACCGGAGGACCGGTCGCAGGAGGGCTCTTTCACCGCCCTGCGTGATGCCTCGGAGCTCGCCGTGCGCAGCATTATCGAGTCCGCGGATCCCAGCGACAGCGAAGGCGACAGCGAAGGCGACAGCGCGAAGATCGGGACGCTTTACGCGGATTTCCTCGATACCGCTCGTATAGCCGAGCAGGGTCTCGCTCCCCTCGAAGACATGCTCGCCCGCATCGACGACGTGGCGAGTCCGGAGGAACTGATCCGCCTGAGCGCCGAGTTCACCCGCTCCGGCATCCAGGGCGTGTGCGCGCCGTACGTCAGTAATGACGCAGGCAACCCCGATCGGTACCTGCTGCACGTGTACCAGTCGGGACTCGGCATGCCCGACGAGTCCTACTACCGGAAGCCGCAGTTCGCCGAGACCCGCGGAAAATACAGCTCACTGCTCGAAAGGCTTTTCGAACTGGCCGGGCACGCCGGACCCCGGAAGGCCGCGGCACGCGTACTCGAATTGGAGACGCTCCTCGCGACGTCCCACATGAGCACCGTGGATCGCCGGGATCCGCAGAAGACCTACAATCTCTCCACGCTGGAGGACGCGGCCGGGCTGGCGCCCTTCACCGCCCCCTGGCTGGCCGTCATCATCGACGATGCTTCCCAGGCAACGGAGCTGGTGGTGTCCCAGCCGGATTACCTGGTCGGCGTCGAGGGCGCACTGTCGACGGTACCGTTGCCTGCGTGGCAGGACTGGCTGGTGAGCCGGGTCCTCCTCTCGGCGGC
>NZ_KI914812.1:0-12804 GCF_000520535.1 Arthrobacter sp. H41 | reverse complement strand
TCCTCCTCTCGGCGGCCGACTACCTCGACGAGCCGTTCGTCGACGCTGTTTTCGCCTTCTACGGAACGCACCTCGCCGGCACCCCCCGGCTCAAGGAACGCTGGAAGCGCGGCGTCGCAGTGGTGGAAGGGGCGCTCGGGGAAGCGGTCGCCCGGGAATACGTGGCGCGGCACTTCCCGGAAAGCCACAAGCAGCAGATGCTCGAGTTGGTGGCCAACCTCATCGAGGCCTACTCGAGGAGCATCTCGGCCCTGGCCTGGATGAGTGACGAGACCCGGGACAAGGCGTTGCTGAAGCTCTCCCAGTTCACCACCAAGATCGGTTACCCGGAGGAGTGGATCGACTACGCACGATTGGACATTCGGGCGGGCGAGTTGTTCGGCAATGTCTGCCGCGCCAACGAGTTCGAACACCGGCGCCAGCTGGGCAAGCTCGGCGGACCGATCGACCGCGGGTCCTGGCTGATGACGCCCCAGACCGTCAATGCGTACTACATGCCCACCATGAATGAGATCGTCTTCCCTGCAGCCATCCTCCAGCCGCCCTTCTTCGACGCCGGCGCTGATCCGGCAGTGAACTACGGCGCCATCGGCGCCGTCATCGGGCACGAGATCGGGCACGGATTCGACGACAAGGGGTCGCAGTTCGACGGCCGCGGCGCGCTGGCCAACTGGTGGTCGGACGAGGACCGGTCGGCCTTCGACGCCCTCACCTCGAAGCTCGTCGACCAGTACGCGGCCCTGGCGCCCGTCGAGGCACCCACCGAGAAGGTGAACGGCGAGCTGACCCTGGGGGAGAATATCGGGGATCTCGGTGGGCTGAGCATCAGCTACCTCGCGTATCTCATCCATCTCGACGGCGCCGAAGCGCCGGTCCTCGACGGACTGACGGGCGCGCAGCGGTTCTTCTCCTCATGGGCTAGCTGCTGGCGCCAGAAGATCCGCTCCGAGGAGGCGGCTCGCCGCATCACGGTCGACCCGCATTCGCCCAACGAGTTCCGGTGCAACCAGGTGGTTCGGAACCTCGACGAGTTCCACGAGGCATTTGGAACCACCCCGGGCGACGGTCTTTGGCTCGAGCCGGACCAGCGCGTCCGGATCTGGTGACCTCGCGGCACACCCGGCTGCGCTAGAACCCCGATGCCTGCTGGCAGACCTCTTCCTCGGCGGTCTGCCCCTGCAGCTGACCGCCCAGCGGATCGGGCGTGACCGTGGCGCCCGTCAGGAAGTCGGTTCCCACCAGCACTTCGACTCCGACGGCTGAGGGACTGGGGATCAGCTGGGTGCCGTCGACCCCGAAAAGGGCTGCGATCTCCGCTGCTGCGGTGTCGAAGCCGGCGCCGAAGTACACCTGGGTGACCGGCGCTCCAACAGTCTCGAGGGTCTGGGCCGATTCGTAGCCCTCCGCCACAAGCAACGCCTGCACCCGGGTTCCGCGTGCAACGGATCCGGACCCGTTCACCACGGTGACCGGAACGGCGGCAGCGTCGATGGCGGGGGGTTCCGGAGCCGGAGCCGGCACCTCGGCCTCGTCGGAAGCGGAACCACCGGATTGGGACGGCGACGGCGCCCGTGACGGTTCCGTGAGGCTGCGGTCCTCGCGCATCGCGGCGAACAACGGTTCGGCCGCTTCCTCGTCCAGGACCAACCGGTTGGGATCCAGTTCCCATGGCTCGGTGGGCACCGTCACGAAGGCCATGTTCCCGAGGTCCACGTCCTTGACGCGGTCGGCAAGCTTCAGAAGGGCCGTCACCTGGGACAGCCCGTCGTCGACGGTCAGGTTGCGGGTGATGGTCTCGGCGATCGAGTAGAGCCGGGGCAGGTTGGTCAGGGTTTCCTCAGCCTGGACCTTCCGTGCCATCGAGGCCAGGAACGCCTGCTGTGCCTTGATTCTTCCGGCATCGCCGCCGTCTCCGAAGCTATGGCGTGTCCTCAGGAAGGCCAGGGCCTGCTCGCCCTCCACCTCGCTGGTTCCGGCGGGCAGGCTCAGCCCCGAGTACTCGTCCTCAATAGGTTCGCTGACACAGACCTCCACACCGCCGAGGGTCTCCGAGAGCTCCTTCACGGCGTCGAAGTCGGCCATCATGAAGTGATCGATGCTCAAGCCTGTGAGGTTGTTGATCGCTGCAACAGTGCAACCCGGCCCGCCGGAGGCGAGGGCACCGTTGAGCTGGCCGAGGTCCACGGCGGGCGAGGACTTCCCACCGCCGGGAGGTTTGCAGCTGGGAAGGGGAACCAGAAGGTCCCTCGGGAAACTGAGGACCGTCACGTCCTCGCGGTCCGCCGAAAGGTTCATCAACATCATGACGTCGGAGTTCCCTCCTCCCGGGGGGAGGTCCTCTCCCCCGTCGGATTCCCCACCGTTGCCGGTACGGGTGTCAGTGCCGAGGATCAGGATCTGCACCGGGTCGGTACTCAGGTCCACCGGCAGCGCCGATTCCTGGCCGGAACCCAGGTTGAGGGGCTGCGTGTCGACGTTCGCCTGGAGACGGAACAGCTGGATGGCAACGAATCCGACGAGGGCAACCAGCACGGCGGAGAGCGTGAACGCGACCACCATCAGGCCACGCGCGGCGCGCGCCCTTCCCAGATGGCGGCCACCGGGAATGCCCTCGGAATCCTGCTCCCCGGATGGGGAAGCGACCGAGGCGGAAACTCCGGCGGGCCGGAACTGACGTCGGTTGCTCATGATCGGCCTCTTCTCGGTGGGTAGGGGTGCGCCAGCGTCAGAACCCCAGACGGACGAGCTGCTTCGGGTCGCGCTGCCAGTCCTTGGCAATCTTCACATGAAGGTCGAGGTAAACGCGGGTACCAAGCAGAGCTTCGATCCCGCGGCGGGCATTGGTTCCCACCTCGCGGAGCCGTGCACCACCCTTGCCGATGATGATCGCCTTCTGCGAGGACCGCTCCACATAGAGGTTCACATAGACCGTCAGCATCGGGCTGTCCTCCGGCCGGCCTTCCCTCGGCACCATCTCCTCGACCACCACCGCCAGGGAGTGCGGAAGCTCGTCACGGACGCCTTCGAGGGCGGCTTCGCGTACCAGCTCCGCCACCATGACCGCTTCGGGTTCATCGGTCAGCTCACCGCCCGGGTACAGCACGGGCGAAAGCGGCATCTGCCTGCTGAACACCTCTCCCACGGTCTCCACCTGGAAACCGTCCGCTGCCGACACCGGCACGATGTCCGTCCACCCTTCCGTCCCCAGGACATCGTTTCCCAGTTTGGCGACGGCGAGGAGCTGTTCGGTCAGGGCCTGCCGATCCACGAGGTCGGTCTTGGTCACGACGGCGACGAGCGGCTTGCGTCTCAGCCGCCCCAGCTGCTCGGCGATGAACCGGTCGCCCGGGCCGATCTTCTCATTCGCCGGCAGGCAGAAGCCCACGGCGTCGACCTCGGAGAGCGTGTCGGCAACCAGGTCGTTGAGCCGTTGGCCCAGGAGCGTGCGCGGGCGGTGGAGCCCCGGCGTATCCACGAGGACGACCTGGGAGTCCTCCCGGTTGACGATCCCGCGGATCGTGTGGCGCGTGGTTTGGGGCTTGGCCGAGGTGATGGCAACCTTCTGCCCCACCAGGGCATTGGTGAGGGTGGATTTGCCGGCATTCGGCCTGCCCACCAGGGACACGAATCCGGCCCTGTGATTATCGCCGCTCATGTTCTGCCGCCATTTCCTTCTCGTTGATGTGCTGGTTCAGGGAATCCTGCTCCCGCAGGAAGACGATGACGTGTGACACCCGGTTCCGGCGGCCCTCGAGCCGCTCGGCACGCAGGCCGATACCATCAATTGTCACCTCACTGCCGACAATCGGCACCCTCCCGAGGGTTTTCGCCAACAGGCCACCCACGGTATCGACTTCCTCGTCCTCGAGGTCGAGGCCGAACAGCTCGCCCAGATCGTCGATCGCCATGCGGGCGCTCACCCGATAGGTACCGTCGTCGAGCTGTTCCTGCTCCGGGACCTCGGAATCGTACTCGTCGACGATCTCGCCGACGATCTCCTCGATGAGGTCCTCCAGTGTCACCAGGCCGGCGGTTCCGCCGTACTCGTCGATGACGATCGCCACATGCGTCGATTCACGCTGGAGCTCCTGGAGGAAGTCCCCCACCGGCTTGGACTCCGGAACGTAGCGGACCTCGCGGCATACCGGGTCCACCGACCGGCTCTGGCTCTGCGGCGGCCGCCCATGCAGCTCCGCGACCACGTCCTTGAGGTACAGGATGCCCAGGATGTCGTCGGAGCTCTCTCCGATGACCGGGATGCGCGAGTAGCCGGAACGGAGGAACAGCGACAGCGCCTGGTGCAGGGTCGAACCGGAGTCGATGGTGACCATGTCGGTCCGCGGGACCATCACGGCACGCACCTTGGTGTCGCCGAGTTCGAAGACGGAGTGGATCAGTTCGGCTTCGTTGTCCTCGATCATCTCCGCGTCACTCGCGCGGGACAGCAGTTCCCGGAACTCCTCCTGCGTGAAGAACGCGGCTTCATCGAGCGATGCCCCGGGGGTCACCGAACTGCCGATGCGGACGAGCCACTGCGGGACCGGGCCGAGGAGCCTGCACAGCAGTGAGACGAAACCGGCGGTGAACTGGACGACGGCGGACGCGTGGGCACGGCCCAGCTGGCGGGGTGAGACGCCGACGAGGACAAAGCCGATACCTGCCATCACGGCGGTCGCGAGGAGCCCGGCGAGCCACACGTTGTCGAGCACATCGTGGAACAGGATGGCGACGGCGACAGCCCCCGCCATCTCGAACCACACCCGCCAGAAGCGGAGCGCGTGCATGTGCGCAACCGGCGATTCGAGGATCCGGCGGAGCGACGATCCCTTCGCGGACTGCAGCAGGGCTTCGCCGTCCTGCCGCGGAAGGTAGCTGAACGAGGCCTCCGCCGCGGTGACGAGGGCCGCGATGAGGATGAAGGCCAGGCCCATGAGGGCAAGGAGCCAGATGATCAAGCGGTCGTCTCCTGAGGTGCCTGCCCGCCGAGGAACTCGGTGAGCAGCTGGCGCTGCAACCCGAACATCTCTTTTTCCTCCTCAGGCTCGGCATGGTCGAACCCGAGGAGGTGGAGAATCCCGTGGGTGGTCAGGAGCAGCAGTTCCTCTCCGGTACTGTGCCCGGCCGCAGCGGCCTGGCTCGTGGCCACCTCGGGGCACAGCACCACGTCGCCCAGCATGCCCGCGGGCGTCATCCGGCCGGTGGTGCCGGGCCTCAGTTCGTCCATGGGGAAGGAAAGGACGTCGGTGGGTCCCGGTTCGTCCATCCATTCCACGTGGAGCTTCTCCATCGCCGCGGCGTCGACGAGGATGATGCTGAGCTCCGCTTCGGGGTGGACGAACATCGCCTCGAAGATGAAGTTGGCGAGGCGCACGAGCTGCGTCTCCTCAGCAGCGAAGCCGGACTCGTTGTTGACCTCGACACTCATGCGGAGCCCGACCTCGACCCGGTGCGGGCATGCCCGGCGGCCTGGGTTTCGTCCCATCTGCTGTAGGCGCTCACGATGTCCCCGACGAGGCGGTGACGGACGACGTCGGTGGCGTCGAGCTCCGCGAAATGGACATCCGGAACTCCCCGAAGGATTTCGCTGACCACGCGCAGCCCCGAACTCGTTCCGCCGGGCAGGTCGACCTGGGTGACGTCGCCCGTGACCACCATCTTCGCGCCGAACCCCAGGCGCGTCAGGAACATCTTCATCTGCTCCGGCGTGGTGTTCTGCGCCTCGTCGAGGATGATGAACGCGTCATTGAGGGTCCGGCCGCGCATGTAGGCGAGGGGTGCCACTTCAATGGTCCCCGCAGCCATGAGGCGGGGAATGGAGTCGGGGTCCATCATGTCGTGCAGCGCGTCGTACAGGGGGCGCAGGTAGGGATCGATCTTGTCGCTGAGCGTCCCGGGCAGGAAGCCTAGCCGCTCCCCCGCCTCGACGGCCGGACGGGTAAGGATGATGCGGTTGACTTCCTTCTGCTGCAGCGCCTGGACGGCCTTCGCCATGGCGAGATAGGTCTTGCCGGTTCCGGCGGGCCCGATGCCGAAGACGATCGTGTTGCTGTCGATCGCATCGACGTAGGTGCTTTGATTGAGGGTCTTCGGCCGGATGGTGCGCCCTCGCGACGTCAGGATATTCACCGAAAGGGCGGTCGAGGGGCGGCCGGCGCTCTGGGTCTTCAGCATGGAGATCAGCTGATCGAGAACCTGCGGACTCATGGGGGCGTTCTTGTCCGCCATGCTCCGGATCTCCTCGACGAGCCGCTCCGTCCTCAGCACGTCCGCGGCTGGGCCCGTGATGGTGAGTTCGTTCCCGCGGGCCTGGAGCTCCACGCCTGGGAAGGAGGTTTCGATGAGCTGGAGCGCTTCGTCGTTCGTGCCCAGCGCCTGAACCATCTGTTCGCCGGATTCGAATTCCAGAACCCTGGTGTCGAGTCCTGCTGCATTGATTCCTGTGGTGCTCGGTGTGGTGCCCGGTGAGAATTCGCTCATAGCACGGCCGTTCGGCCTTTGATCGCCCCTTATCTGCTGAAGTTTCCTTCGTTAATCGTACGGCACGGCAACCGGCCGGCCTCTGACCTTCCCTAGAAGCGAAAGGAGGCCGGATCCGGATCTACCGGCGATCGCTGTAAGTGATCGAAGGTTCCAACTTCGCATCAGCTCTGTATCGATACCGTCTCAGTACCGGCGGCACTGCGCCTTTTCGGTCATCGGCACCGGCGGCTATGCCAAGCTTTTATCCGGATCCGGCGAATGTGCTTCGGCTGCACCCTGGCACACCGGGATTTTTCAGGAAGGAGGAGGTAGATGCGTCACTCGAATCCACTGCGCGAAAGCCGGCTCGGCCTTCGCGGTCTCCTCTTCTCCACTGGAGGGGTGCTGCTGGTCAGCAGTCTCCTTTTCCTACCGGGCTGCACGGGATTCTACGGCGTCGAGCCTGAGACGCTTTCGGCGCCGTCGAGCTCCGCCGCCGTCGCAGCCGACCTCGGGTCGCAGGCTGCGCCGCGGCTGGAACCGGGCACGCAGAGCTCGGCACCCAGCACCATCCTTCCGGTGTACTGGCTCGGGGGTGCCGGCGATCCGGAAGGACGAGTCCTGCTGTACCGGGAGTTCGCGCCCGCGGCCGGTCCGGACCGTTCCGGTGACCCGATTGCCGACGCAGTGCGTCATATGACCGTCGAAGAACCGCTCGATGACGACTTCTTCACCCCCTGGTCACCTGCCTCCCGCGTCAGTTCCTCGATCTCCACCCGGAACGTCATCACCGTGGACATATCCTCCGATGCGTTCGAGAACCAACTCGCTCCCGGAATGGCGGGCAATGCCGTCCAGCAGCTGGTTTTCACGGCGACCGCGGCCGCTGCGAACGCCGGGCTGATCCCGGGCGGCGAGGTCAGCTCGGTGCTGGTGCTGGTGGACGGGCAAGCCGGGTACAGGGCGTTCGGGGAGATCGCGCTCGACGGCGAGCTCCAGAGGGACAATTCGCTTGTCGCGCCGGTCTGGGTCATCAATCCCCAGGACGGGGAAGTCCGGGATCCGTCGACAGTGGTCGTTTCCGGGAGCGGGCGCTCCGATTCGTCAACGCTGTCGTGGCGGATCAGCAGCGCTCCCGATGAAGCGCCTGATGGGGAGGCGGCTGACGGAGGAACGACCGGCGGCAACCCCGTCAAGGAAGGCACTACCGGCCTGGACAGCCCTGCGGGCATCACGGGCACCTACAGTTTCACCGTCGCCCTGCCGCCCGGGCGCTACGAGATCAGCGTCTTCCGGCTCGAGTCGGACGACGCCGGCAAGCAGCACGAGCGATTCGCCGACACCAAGACCATCGAGATCAAGTAGCCGGAATCCGTGAGCGGGCAGCCGGACCCCCGCAGGCACGCTTCCCGATGCTGCCCGCCGCGGGGAGCCTACCAGCGTCCGAGCAGCTGATTCAGCAGGACCAGGGCAGCCGGTCCCGCCGAGGAGGACCGCAGAACGTGCGGTCCCAGCCTCGCCGTCAGCGCGCCGGCACCGACGAATCCCTCGATCTCGCTCCCGCTGATCCCACCCTCCGGGCCAACCACGACGGCGGTGGTACCCCCTGAAGCCGGCGCCCCAGCGCCGGATGCTGCGATGCGGTCCGCCAATGAATCGACGGCATCCTCGGAGAGCACGAACACCCGGTCCACGGACGGAATCCATGTAGTGAGCTGGGTGCTGTTCATCAGCGGGTACACCGAGGGGACGAACGCACGCCGTGACTGCTTCGCAGCTCCCCGAACCACTGTGCCCCACTTCTGGCGGCCCTTGTCGGCTTTCTCGCCGCGCCATCGCACGATGCACCGCTCGGACTGCCAGGGCACGACGCCGTCGACCCCCAGTTCGGTCGCTGCCTCGATCGCCTGTTCGTCGCGGTCACCCTTCGCCAGGGCCTGGACGAGCACCAGGCGGTGTCGGGGCGGGTCCTCCTGCACTGCGGAGCCCACGGCCACCGCCAGGAGTGCCGGCGCCGCGTCGAGTACCGTGCCGCTGAGCCGGAATCCTGCCCCGTCCGCGATATCGACCGCCTCACCCGGTTCCATGCGGCGGACCGTCGCGGCATGCCGCGCTTCCTCGCCCCGCAACTCGAAGACGCCGCCGGCGGTGGCCGAGCGGACAGCGGCAGGGTCCCCCAAGAACAGCGGATTCGTCACGGTCAGAGGTTGCCCAGGCGCTCGCGTAACCGGGCAAAGACGCCTGAGCCGCTGGACGCGAGCTGGCCGTCGGTATACTCCTCGCCGCGCAGGCCTGCAAGCTTGCGCAGCAGCTCCTCCTGCTCGGGATCGAGGTTCCTCGGTGTCTCGACGTTGAGGTGGACCCGCAGGTCCCCGCGACCGCTGCCCCGCAGATGGGTGACACCGAGGCCGCGGAGCGTCAGGATCTCACCGGACTGCGTCCCGGCCTTGATGGCGAGCTCCTGGTCGCCGTCGAACGTATCGAGCTGGACGGCCGTGCCGAGGGAGGCCGCGGTCATGGGAACGCTCAGCGTGACATGGAGGTCGTCGCCCTCGCGCAGGAACGTCGAGTCGGTATTGACCCGGATCTCCACGTACAGGTCGCCCTGCGGTCCGCCGGCGGTTCCCGCCTCACCCTGGCCGGACAGCTGGATACGCGTCCCGGTAGCGACGCCCGCGGGAACCTTGATGGTCAGGGTGCGGCGCGCACGGATGCGTCCGTCGCCGCTGCACTCGTGGCAGGGGTTGGGGATGACCGTCCCGTACCCCTGGCAGGAGCCGCAGGGCGCAGTCGTCATCACCTGCCCGAGGATGGACCGGACGGCACGCTGGACCTGCCCTGAGCCTCTACAGATGTCGCAGGTGCGCGGGGAGGTGCCGGGCTGGCAGCAACTCCCGTCACACGTCGGGCACACGGCAGCGGTGTCGACGTCGATCTTCTTGTTGGTGCCGAAGACGGCGTCCTTCAGATCGATGCGGACGTTGATCAGGGCATCCTGGCCGCGCCGCATCCGTGAGGGTGGCCCGCCCTGGCCGCTCTGACCGCCGAAGAACGTCTCGAAGATGTCCTGGAAGGCGAATCCGGAACCGGAGTAGCCTCCACCGAACCCGGTGTCGGTTCCGTTCTCATTGCCGGTGGTGTCATAGACCCTGCGCTTCTGCGGGTCTGCCAGCACCTCGTAGGCGTGCGTGACGCGCTTGAATTCCTCGGCGGCATCAGGTCCTGAGTTCACGTCCGGGTGGAGCCTGCGGGCCAGCTTGCGGTAGGCCTTCTTGATCTCCTCGCCGCTCGCGCCCTGCGGCACATTGAGAACTTCATAGTGATTACTCACTCCTGCACATCACTTCCTGTTGACGAATTCTTCATCCTGCAACCCGCGGCGTGTCCCGCAGGGTCCTGGCTCTTGTCCCGGCCGTTTGCTTGTTCAACGCCGTCCCCTTGTTCAACCGGCGACGGGCCGCGTTCCTTCCCGGCTCCGGTCGCCGGGAAGGACATCGTTCCTCCGGATTACTCCTCGAGGATCCGCGAGAGATACCGTGCCACGGCGCGTACAGCCGCCATGGTGGTGGGGTAATCCATCCGCGTCGGACCGAGGATGCCCAGCTTCGCCCCGGCGTCGGGCCCGTACCCCGTCGCGATGACCGAGGCTTCCGAGAGACCACCGTAAGGGTTTTCACTACCGATCCGCACCGAGACCCCCCGGTAGTCCTGCTCCATCTCCGACAGGAGGCGCAGCATGACCACCTGCTCCTCGAGCGCTTCGAGGACCGGTCCGATGCTGAGGGGGAAATCGACGGTCGACCGCGCCAGGTTCGCTGTTCCGGCCAGCACGATGCGGTCCTCCTGCCCCAGTCCCGCCAGGTGCTCGAGCGATTTCAGCAGCGCACCGCCGGCGGTGCGCAGGTGCTGCGGCAGTACCTGCGCCGCGTGTCCGAGCTCGCCGGGAAGTGCCGTCAGCCGGACTCCGGACACCGCACCGAGGATACGCTGCTTCAGGTCCGCCAGCTCCGCTTCCTGGAGCGTCCCGGGAACGGGAACCACCCGCTGCTGGACGGTCCCGTTGGTGGTTATCAGGACCACCAGGACCTGCTGCGGCGCGAGCAGCACGAACTCGATATGCCGCACCGCGGCCCCGCCGAGCCGGGGGAACTGCACCACTGCCACCTGGTTGGTCAGCTGGGCGAGAATGCGCACGGTGCGGTCGACGACGTCGTCCACGTCCTCCGCTCCCTCGAGCAGGGTCTGGATGGCGCGCTTCTCGGGTGCCGAGAGCGGCTTCACCTCCGAGATGCGGTCGACGAAGAGCCGATAGCCCTTGTCAGTGGGGATCCTGCCCGAGCTCGTATGGGGCGCGGTGATCAGCCCCTCCTCCTCGAGGACGGCCATGTCGTTGCGGATGGTGGCGGAGGAGACTCCCAGGCCATGGCGGTCGACGAGGGCCTTGGAGCCGACCGGCTCGCGCGAATGGACATAGTCCTCGACGATGGCCCGCAACACCTCAAGACGCCGTGGTTCACTCATCCTTACATCACCTCCAGGACACTGATCCGGCATACCCGCCGGCACCGGAAACGATTGGCACTCAACACACCCAAGTGCCAAGTCTAGTACGTTCGGCCGAATTGTTAGCATTGGAAAGCCCGGCTGACCGCGAAGCGGAAAACAGCGCCGGACGAACAGCACCGGGAAATGGAAGCGGGATACAGCAGTGGCCGACTACGCCTGGGGGGCACAGGACATCTCCGCGCCCGCTCGCACCGAATTGCCCGAGGTGGCTGCCGTAGCCGGTCTGGTGCTCGAGGACGTGCAGACGGGTTTCGTCGGCGCGGTGGTGCGTGTGGAGAAGTCCGGGGGGCTCCACGTGATGGTCCTCGAGGACCGGAAGCTGCGGCATCGGACCTTCCGGCTGGGGCATGGCTTCCTCCTCGACGGTCATCCCGTCCGCGTCACGGCCCCTGTCAAGACAGCACCGGCCGGACCTTCACGCACTGCCTCGGGATCGGTCCGGGTCGAAGGCGCCCGCGCAAGGACGGCCAAGGCGAGCCGCATCTGGGTGGAGGGCAAGCACGACGCCGAACTGGTGGAGAAGGTCTGGGGAGACGACCTCCGGCACGAGGGGATCGTCGTCGAACCCCTCCACGGCATCGACGACCTCGAGGGTGCGATCCGTGCTTTCTCGCCCGGGCCCGGCCGGCGCCTCGGTATCCTCGTGGATCATCTCCTTCCGGGCACCAAGGAGTCCCGGATCGCCGAGCAGGCGATGGCACAGCGGGGCGCCGCCGGCTCCGTGCTCATCGTGGGTCATCCCTATGTGGATGTGTGGCAGGCAGTGAAACCCGCTACTCTCGGCCTCGCCGCGTGGCCCGTGGTGCCACGCAACCAGGACTGGAAGACGGGCATCCTCGCCGGGCTCGGCTGGCCGCACGCCGACCCCGCCGACGTCGCCAGGGGGTGGAAGAGAATCCTCGGCAGCGTCACCACGTACGCCGACGTGGAGCCGTCACTCCTGGGCCGGGTGGAGGAAGTCATCGATTTCCTGACGGCACCCCGGACCAGTGGCTGACAGACTGCCGTCGGGATCCAAAGTATCCTTGGGGAAACGGTTGAAACGGGAAGTCCCGCAGCGCAGCAAAGGAAGAACGTTGTCCAACACCGCCGACAGGCATCAGCACCCCGGCCCTGACGAGGGCCGGTCCGCGTTCGAGGGCTCTCCGGCGAACGCGCTTCCGCTCACGGCTTCCGAGGACCGGCAGTTCGCCACCCTCGCCCACTTCGGCGGCATTCTCGGGTTCGTGCCATCGCTGCTGATCTACCTGATCTTCAAGGACCGTGGCCCGTTCACGGCGCAGGAGTCCAAAGAGGCGTTGAACTTCACCTTCCCGCCCACGATGCTCGCCCTTGTCACCTGGCTCCTGTCCCTCCTGCCGGCCGTCGGAGGAGTCTTCGCAGTTCTCAATGCCCTGATCTGGGTGGTCATCGCCATCTGCTCCGTCACGGCGGGAATCCAGGTCAACCGGGGCAGGCCGTACCGCTACGCCTTGAACCTGCGCCTTTTTTCCTAGGGCATCCGCGAAACGCCGCCATCGGCGGGACCCCGTGCACAGGCAGTGCACAGGCACACCGGTTCCGGGCTTCCGCCGATTTTCGCGGCAGGCGTCCTTTCGGTTCGGCGACCGCCGGGTTCAGTCCGGCAGCAGCCGGCGGACGACGGCGTCGGCAAGGAGGCGTCCGTCGTCCGTCAGACGGACCAGGCCCTGAAACGCATCGACCGGTTCGACCAGGCGGTCGGCGATAAGGCCGGCCACTGCCCGCCTGCCTTCGGGATCCAGCGCGGCGGTGGGCAGC
>NZ_AZRZ01000343.1 GCF_000520535.1 Arthrobacter sp. H41 | reverse complement strand
GAGCGCCTGCTGCCAGGACCGGGATCCCGCGGCCGAGCTGGTCTGCGCGATGTCACCCACGATGGTGAAGGATTTCAGCGGACACCGTCGCATGAGCAGACGCCACTGCATGGGCGAAAGCTCCTGCGCCTCGTCCACCACGATGTGCCCGAAGGCCCAGGTGCGATCACCGGCTGCGCGTTCCGCGGCGGTCGCCCTTGTGACGGTTACCGTGTTGTGGAGCGCCAGGGCCTCTGCCGTGACGACGCCGTCGACTCCCGAGTCAGCAAGTGATTCGTTCACGTTCTCCAGCGTGCGCTCGGCATTGGCGAGGTCGCGGCGCTGCTCCTGTTCGCGCGCGGCGGCACTTCGCCCGGCCGAAACGTCGAACTCGCCGAGGAGCTCCGCGGCCTCATCGAGCAGTGGGACGTCGGCCTCGGTCCAGGGTGCGGCGGCCGACCTCAGGAGGAGCGCGCGCTCTGCGTCGCTGAGCCCGGGCGCAGCGGCAGCCAGGTGGTCGGGGCGGGTGAGCAGCTCCGAGATCAGTTTCTGGGGAGTGAGCGGCATCCAGGCGAGGTTCAGCGCGATCCGGACGTCCCGCGAGCTCCGCACATCCTCCGCCAGGTAGGAGCGGTCGGCATTGTTTCCCGCGCCCGACGACGCCTCGAGGGTCTCCAGCAGCTGCTCGGTCAGCTCCCGCAGGAGGATCCGGACGAAGGTCACGCGGGCCTCGTTGTGCGGCTTTCCGGTGGCCCGTGCGCGTTCGCGCGCCCGTGCCACCTGCCGCGGCGTCAGCGTGAGCCGGGTTCCCTCGACATTGAGCCGCTTGTCCTCGGCGGGCACCCGCTGCCGGTTGGCGACGGCTTGTCTGACGACGCGCGCCATGTCGAGGCTCCCCTTGAGTGCGGCGGCTTCCTCGTCCGGCTCGGGGATCGTGGTGATCCCGGGCATCAGGGTGCCGATCCCTGCCATGACCACGCCGGTCTCCCCCAGCGAGGGCAGCACTCGTTCGATGTAGCGCATGAAGGCGTCGGTGGGCCCGACGAGCAGGACGCCGGCCGATTTGAGGCGTTCGCGGTGCGTGTACAGCAGGTAGGCTGCGCGGTGCAGTGCCACGGCGGTCTTTCCGGTGCCCGGGCCGCCCTGGACCACGGTGATACCGGGCAGCGGGGCGCGGATGATGCGGTCCTGTTCGGCCTGGATGGTGCCCACGATGTCGGACATCTGGCCGGTCCTGCGGGTATTCAGTGCCGCGAGCAGGGCGCCTTCGCCCTGCAGGGAGTCGTCGTCGCCGAGCATGTCGACGTCGAGCACATCGTCCTCGATGGCGACGACGTCGCGCCTGGCGAGAATCAGATGGCGGCGCCGCCGCACGCCCATGCGTTCGAAAGCCGTGGCCTGGTAGAAGGTGCCGGCCTCCGGCGCACGCCAGTCGACCATGAGCTGGCGCAGTTCGTCGTCGGACAGGCCGATGCGGCCGATGTAGCGCTTGTCGCCGTCGTCGAGGTCCAGGCGCCCGAACACGAGCCGGTCATCCACCGCGTTCAGCTGCGCGAGGCGGTCCTCGTACATCGTGGCGAAGGCATCGCGTTCCGACCGGTTCTGGTGCGAACCCGCGGAGGCGCTTCGCCGCACCTCGGCCAACTGCTGCGCTTTCTCGGCGCGGAGGTCGTCCAGCCTCCGGTACAGGCCGTCGACGTACCCGCGCTCGTGCTCCAGTTCGGCTTTCGCCTGGGATGTTTCATGCATGGGGGTTCCCTCCCGAGAAAGACAGACCGTCAATTCTAGCGTGCGGAAGTCCCCTGCGGGCGCCACGACGTGCAGGCGGTGCCCTGCGAACCGCTCCCGGTCGGCCGGCCCTTCGCGCTCCAGTCCTTCGCGCTCCAGTCCTTCGCGCTCCAGGACTTCGCTCTCCTGTCCTTCGCGCTCCAGGGTTCCGGAGCAGCCGACGACGGCGCATGCCCTGCGATGGGGCTGTCCTTCACCCGACCACCCCACGGTCCTTCGGGGGCTTACCCGGCCGGTACCGCGAGACGGTGGGCTCCCCGGGCAGCCAGAAGCGCCAGGGGTAGTCGGTGGAGCCTCCTGGGCCGCTCACCCCGACCCGCGGACCGGTGGAGTAGCCCGACGGTGGAACCGGCTCGGACGGCAGTGTGAGGGTGAAGGGCGGAGCCAGCGCATCAGCGCCGTCATAGCGCCTGTCGAGCCCGAGTGCCTGCGCGAGCCGGGCCGGCCCGCGCGCGAGGTCGAGGTCGGTTCTGGGCGTGTTCCGGCGCCGGCGGGCAAGGTCGAAACCGCCGGTCACTTCCCCCGCGCGGAGCAGCAGACCCGTAGCCCAACCGTCGGTCCCGCACACCACATTGACGCAGTAGTGCATGCCATAGGTGAAGTAGACGTAGAGGTGCCCGGCCGGGCCGAACATCGAGTTGTTCCGGGCGGTCCGGCCCCGGAAGGCATGCGACCCGGGGTCCGCCGGCCCGAGGTACGCCTCCACCTCGGTGATGCGCAGGCTGACCGCCCCGTCGTCGTCGGAGTGGGTGAGCGCTGCTCCCAGGAGCAGCGGCGCCGCCTCGAGCGCACTGACCGAGAGTCGGTCGCGCGTCCCGGCGGGGGCGGAGGAAGGAGGAGGCGGGGTAGGGAGAACCACCCCATGAACGCTAGCAAAGTCCGCGGCGAGGAGGAGGACCGCACGCCAGGGTGATGTCCGATTCCCGCTAGCTTGCGGCCCGCGGCACTGACAGGATGGAGCAATGGACTTCTGGCAGCGGTACCGGGCAATCGATTCGCGGGACACGCGTTTCGACGGCCAATTCGTCACCGCAGTGTCCTCGACGGGCATCTACTGCCGGCCGTCGTGCCCTGCGCGCACCCCGAAACCGGCGAATGTCACGTTCTACCGAACGTCCGCCGCCGCCCACGAAGCAGGTTTCCGGGCCTGCAAGCGGTGCCTGCCGGAGGCAGTGCCGGGCACGCCTGAGTGGAACCTCCGCAATGACGCCGCGGGGCGTGCGATGCGCCTGATCGCCGACGGCGAAGTGGATCGCTCCGGAGTCGGCGGCCTTGCCCTGCGGCTCGGGTACTCGACGCGCCAGCTGAACCGGATCCTGCGCGAGGAACTCGGAGCCGGCCCGCTCGCCCTTGCCCGTGCGGCGCGTGCGCAGACAGCCCGCACCCTGCTGACGGGGACGGACCTGCGATTTTCCGACGTCGCATTCGCCGCCGGTTTCAGCAGTATCCGTCAGTTCAACGACACGGTGGCCGAGGTGTATGCACTCACTCCCTCGCAGCTCCGGGGAGCGAGCCCCCACCGGGCGCGCGCCGTCGACGGCGGCTACACCACCCTCACCCTGACGCTTCCGGTCCGGCTTCCCTATGACAATGGCATCTTCGCCTTCCTCGAGGCCCGGGCCGTTCGCGGGATCGAGGAGGCGTCCTCGACCGGGTACGCGCGGCTGGTCCGACTGCCGGGCGGTCACGGCTGGTTCCGGGCCGAGGCAGTAGCGGCGTCCGGGTCTGGTCAGGGAGGGAAGGCAGGAATGAGGGTCTCGATCGTCCTCGAGAAACTCGCGGATCTTCCCGTCCTGCTGACGCGGATCCGGCGGCTGTTCGATCTCGACGCCGATCCGGCGGCCGTGGACGCGGTGCTGGCACAGCACCCCGACCTCGCGCCACTGGTCAGGAAGGTTCCCGGGATCCGGTTGCCGGGCGGCGTGGACCCGCACGAGATCCTCATGCGTGCTCTGATCGGGCAGCAGGTGACGGTCAAGGCCGCCACCGGTGCGTTGACCGTCCTCGCCGCTGCAGGCAGTGAACCGCGCCTCGCCGTCGACGGTTTCACCCGCCTTTTCCCCTCGGCTATGGAGATCGCGGCTTCCGCGGCCGACCTGCTGCGCGGACCGGCCCAGCGTGTCGAGGCCGTCCGCGCCACGGCGGAGGCGTTGGCCGAAGGGAGCCTCGACATCGGCGTCGGCGACGATCTGCAGAGCCTCCGCGGGAAGCTTCTCCCGGTAACGGGCATCGGCCCCTGGACGGCGGACTACGTGGCCATGCGCGTGCTCGGGGCCACCGACGTCCTGCTCGGCAATGACGCCGCGGTGTGCAATGCATGGGTGGCACTGACCGGGCGGGGCTCACCTGCGGTGCCCCGGAAGCAGACGGACCGCGACGTGGCCCGTGCCCTCGCCGGAGTGAGCCCCTGGCGGTCCTACGCGACGATCCACCTGTGGCGCTCCGCGTCCATCCCGACCGCAATCAGTTCCCGATCGATCCCAGCCGAGGAAGCGACTCCATGACCAGCACACTCCTCCCGCCAGCATCCGTGGCGACCATTTCCACCCCCGATGGACCGTTCACCATCATCGAAGCCGGCGGCGCTGTCCTCTCCTCGGGCTGGACCGCCTCCGTGGACGAGCTGACCGGACAGATCCACCCAAGTCTGAGGCACCCGATCGACGGGCGGGAATCTCCCGGGCTGACGTCCATGACCGAAGCGGTGCAGGCCTACTACGACGGCGACCTCGCGGCGATCGACGGCGTCGTGGTGCGCCAGGTCTCCGGGCCGTTCCGCAGCCACGCCTGGGACGTCCTCCGCACGGTCCGGCCCGGCGCGCCCGTGACCTACACACAGTATGCCGAGCTCACCGGAAGCGCCGGAGCGGTGCGGGCCGCGGCCGGGGCCTGCGCCCGGAACGCCGCTGCCCTCTTCGTGCCCTGCCACCGGGTCGTCCGCACGGACGGCTCGCTGGGCGGATTCCGGTGGGGGCTGGAGATCAAGCAGCGCCTCCTCGACCGTGAGCAGGGAGCCGCGACAGTCCTCTTCTAGCGTCCGGTACGCCTGCCGGCACCTGCGCGCGGTGGGCCCTCCAGTACGTCCACGGTGAGCCGCTGCCGTGCTGCCATGTCGCGGTACAGCTCGTTGCCGGCCAGAAGTTCGACATGCGTGCCGCCCGCCACCACCCGGCCGCCGTCGAGCACGAGGATCTGGTCGAAGTCGGCGACGGTCGAGAGCCGGTGGGCCACGACCACGACGGTGCGGTTCCGCGCCGCCCTACCGAGGGTCTGCTGTAGCAGCTGTTCGGTCCGCGAGTCCACGGACGACGTCGGTTCGTCCAGCAGGAGCACCGGCCGGTCCGCGAGGATGGTGCGCGCCCACGCGAGGCGCTGGCGCTGCCCGCCCGACAGCCGCACGCCGTCCTCGCCGAGGTTGAGCTGCAGCCCATCCTCCGACCGGCCGATAAGCTCGGTCAACCCGACGGCGTCGAGTGCGGCCTCGAGTTCAGGATTGCTCGCCATCGGGGCGGCGAGGCGGAGATTGTCCGCGAGGGTGCCGCTGAGTACCGGGGCCTCCTGCTCGACGAGGCCCATCCGCTGCCGGAGTGCTGAGCGGGGCACGCTCCGGATCGGCACTCCGTTGTAGGAGATGCTGCCGGAGTCCGGTTCGTAGAAACGCTCGAGGAGGGCCAGCACCGTCGATTTGCCTGCCCCTGACGGTCCGACGAGGGCGGTGCGGCTTCCGGCGGGAACGGTGAAGGAGACGTCATCGAGGACCCATGGGGCGCCGGGCGCTGCATTCCCGGCGCTTGTGTCCTGCGTTGCTTCGTCCTCAGGTGATCGAGGAAGCTGCTCGGACTGCTCATCGCGGTCGTACCGGAACCGTACGTTCCGCATCTCCAGCGATGGGGCTCGTGTGCCGGGTCCTCCCCCAATCATGACGCCAGGACCGGCGGCGCCGGCACTAGCACTAGCGCTAGCACTAGCTATGGTGCTGGCATCGGCTAGAGTGCCGGTGCCGCTGTAAGGGGCTCCAGCGTTCGCCACGCCGGCGCTGCCGCCGTCGTGCTCGTACTCGTTCGCCTGCTCGTGCTCGTGCTCGTCCGCGTTTTCTGGCTCGAGCCGTGCGATCTCCTGGATGCGGTCCAAGGCAGCGAGCCCCGACTGGATCTGCACGAAGGCGCTCATCGCCGAACCGATCGGCAGGACGAGCAGGAACAGGTAGAGGATGAAGGCCAGGAGGTCTCCCAACTGGAGGGCGCCGCTGGCCACGCGGAGGCCGCCGACCGCGAGCACCACGATGAAGGCACCCTGGATGCAGACGGACATGATGGGCTGCACGGCGGCCTGCAGCTTCGCCATGGCGATTCCGGCGCGGAACGCGCTGACGGCCTCGGCATCGATCACGGCGGCTTCACGCTGTTCGGCGACGGAGGCCTTGATGGTGCGGATGCCGGACAGCCCGCGCTCGACAGCGGCGGACATTGCGCCGACGGCGTCCTGCACATCCTTGCTCCGCTTCCGGATGAGTGAGCCCAGCATCAGCACGCCGCCCGTCCCGAGGACCACGGCACCGAGGGTGATGCCGAACAGGAGCGGGTCGAGGAGGATCATGAGCACGACGGCGGCGACGAACATCAGCACCGAGGACACGATGTCGAAGAGTCCGGACGTGATGACGCTGCGCAGAAGGGTGGTGTCGGAGCCGACTCGGGACATGAGGTCGCCGACGCGGCGCCGATCGAACTCGCGGATCGGCAGACTGAGCAGGTGCCCGATGAGCGAGCGCCGGAGGCCAAGAACCACCGATTCGGCGGTGCGCTGCAGGAGGTAGGACTGTCCTGCATTGAAAACGGCTCCCGCAAGTGTGATCGCGACGAGCAGCCAGACGAAACGGCCGCCCGGGTTGCCGGCCGAAACCGCGTTGACCAGCTGCTGGACCATCAGCGGCTGCACCACGGACAGCGCCGTCGCGACCAGCGAGACGACGGCGGCAGCGCCGAGGACACCGCCATGGCCCCGGAGGTAGGGCCAGAATTCGCTCAGTCTGGCGCGCTCGCTGGAAGGCTGCATTCTTCCAATGTGCTGGGGCGCCCCCGCGGTGTCAACGCGCTTCGCGGCAGGCGTAGCGGAGGAACTGCTTCCTTCGGGTGGGCAGTCCGGATGCGTGGCTGGCCCGGCATCGAATGCGCAGCGATGACCGAATTCCGGGGAGAATCCGGTGATCGCTGCGCACTCGATGGGCTTGGGGGGGTGCGGTTCCGGCGCGGAAAGCTACCGTCCCTCGACGTACCCCGCCACCGCGGCCAACTCCCCCTCGAGCACCTCCAGCTGGCGCGCCACCGCCGCAGGCGCTGTCCCGCCCTGCGAATTCCGGCTGGCCAGTGACCCCTCCACGGTCAGGACCTCCCGGACAGCGGGCGTGAGGTGCTCCGAGATGGCGGCGAACTCCGCGTCGGTCAGGTCCCACAGTTCGACGCCGCGGCCCTCGGCCACCCGAACCGCCGCTCCCGACAGTTCGTGCGCTTCGCGGAAGGGCACTCCCTGACGCACCAGCCACTCGGCGATGTCCGTGGCCAGGGCGAAACCCTGCGGAGCGAGCGCCGCCATGCGCTCGGTGTTGAACGTGAGCGTCGCGATCATCCCGGACACCGCGGGCAGCAGTACCTCAAGGGTGTCCGCGGCGTCGAACACGGGTTCCTTGTCTTCCTGCAGGTCCCGGTTATACGCGAGCGGCAGCCCCTTCAGGGTGGCCATGAGCCCGGTCAGGTTCCCGATCAGGCGCCCCGCCTTGCCACGCGCCAGCTCGGCGACATCGGGGTTCTTCTTCTGCGGCATGATCGAGGACCCGGTGGAGAAGGAATCGTCGAGGGTCACGAAGGAGAACTCCTTCGTGGCCCAGATAATGATTTCCTCGCTGATCCGGGACAGATCGACGCCGATCATCGCGGCCACCCACGCGAACTCGGCATATACATCGCGGGATGCAGTGCCGTCGATCGAGTTGTGGGTGGCCGAAGAGAACCCGAGGTCAGCGGCAACAGCCTCGGGGTCGAGCCCGAGGGAGGAACCGGCGAGGGCGCCGGAGCCATAGGGCGAGATCGCGGCGCGCCGGTCCCAGTCCTGCAGCCGCTGGACGTCGCGCAACAGCGCCCACGCATGCGCCAGCAGGTGGTGGCTGAGCAGCACCGGCTGAGCGTGCTGGAGGTGCGTGCGCCCCGGCATGGGCACGCCGGCGTGAGTCCGGGCCTGGCCGACAAGGGATTCGATGGTGGCCAGGGTTCCCCGCGCGATGATCCGGGCATGGTCCCGCAGGTACATCCGGCCGAGCGTGGCCACCTGGTCGTTCCGGGAGCGCCCCGCGCGGAGTCTACCGCCGAGCTCCGGCCCGGCGCGCTCGATGAGCCCGCGCTCGAGGGACCCGTGGACGTCCTCATCGGAGTCAGCGGGCACGTACGCCCCGGAGCGCACATCCGCGTCAAGACGGTCCAAGGCATCGAGCATCCCGGCGAGTTCCTCGTCGTCGAGCAACCCGGCCCGGTTCAGGACCCGGGCATGCGCCCGGGAGCCCTCGATGTCGTAGACCGCGAGGCGCCAGTCGAAGTGCGTCGACTTACTGAGCGCCGCGAGGGCATCGGCGGGGCCGCCGGCGAACCGGCCGCCCCAGAGCGCTCCTGCATTCGTCCCCGGGTGCCCCCCAATCTCGCTCCGCTCAACCGGGGACCCCTGCGCCCGTGGGCCCACCGGGTGCCCCCCAATCTCGCTCCGCTCAACCGGGGACCCCTCGCCGTCTTGAGTTGGACCCATCAGGCGCCCGCCCGCTGGTCCCGGCTCGAGGCCACCTTCGAGGACAGACCGAAGATCTCGATGAAACCGCGGGCCATCGACTGGTCGAAGGTGTCGCCGGAGTCGTAGGTGGCGAGGTTGAAGTCGTAGAGCGCGACGTCGGAGCGGCGCCCGGTGACGGTGGCACGGCCACCATGGAGGTCCATGCGGATGTCTCCCGTGACGTACTTCTGGGTGTCGTCGATGAAGGTCTCCAGTGAACGCTTGAGCGGGGAGAACCACTGACCGTCGTAGACCAGTTCGGTCCAGCGCTGGTCGACGGTCTTCTTGAAGCGGGACTGTTCGCGCTCGACGGTGACGTTCTCGAGTTCGCGGTGTGCGGCGATCAGTGCCATGGCACCGGGGGCCTCGTAGATCTCGCGGCTCTTGATGCCCACGAGGCGGTCCTCGACGATATCGATGCGGCCCACGCCCTGCGCGCCGGCACGGCGGTTGAGCTCCTCGATGGCCTGGAGCGGCGTGACCGCGTGGCCGTCGATCGCGACGGGAATGCCCTCTCGGAAGCTGATGGTCACCTCGTCCGCGGCGGGCGGGAATTCGGGTGACGCGGTGTAGTCGTAGACGTCCTTGGTGGGTCCGTTCCAGATGTCCTCGAGGAAGCCGGTCTCGACGGCGCGTCCCCAGACGTTCTGGTCGATGGAGAACGGGTTCTTCTTGGTGGTCTCGATCGGCAGGCCCTTGGCCTCCGCGAAGGCGATCGCCTTGTCACGGGTCAGCGCGAGGTCACGCACGGGCGCGACGCACTTGAGGTCGGGGCCGAGGGTCTGGATACCCACCTCGAAGCGGACCTGGTCGTTGCCCTTGCCGGTGCAGCCGTGGGACACCGTGGTGGCACCGAACTGGCGCGCCGCCGCCACGAGGTGCTTGACGATCACCGGGCGCGAGATCGCGGACACCAGCGGGTAGGCGTCCATGTACAGGGCGTTGGCCTTGAGCGCCGGCATGCAGTACTCGTTGGCGAACTCGTCGCGGGCGTCCGCTACGTACGCCTCCACGGCGCCGCAGCTCAGCGCACGCTGGCGGATGGTTTCGAGCGATTCGCCGCCCTGCCCGACATCGACGGCGACGGCGATCACTTCGGCGCCGGTGGCTTCGGCGATCCAGCCGATGGCCACTGAGGTGTCGAGTCCGCCGGAATAGGCGAGAACAATGCGTTCGGTCACGGAAATATGCTCCTCTTGTGGGGCCGATGTGGGTACCGGCCAATGGTTGTGGAAAAAAGCAGGACGTCAGGTTTCCTGTGCGAGGCCCAGAAAGCGCTCGGCAACCTCCGCGCCGCCGTCGACCTTGCGTGTCACCAGCATGACGGTGTCGTCACCGGCAATACTGCCAAGAATCGACGGCATCACCGAGTGGTCGATGGCCAGGGCAAGAAAATTGGCGGCCCCGGGAGGGGTCCGCAGGATCACGAGGTTGCCGGACCCCTCCGCGGTGACCAGCAGCTCACCGCACAGCCGGGTCAGGCGTGCGTCGAGGATCTCCTGGGTGATCCCGCTCTGCGGAGCGCGGCCGCCACCCTCGGCGGGCACGGCGTAGACCAGCGTTCCCTCCTTCCCCCGGACGCGCACGGCGCCGAGTTCAACGAGGTCCCGGGACAGCGTGGCCTGCGTGACAAGGACGCCGCCGGCACCGAGCAGGGCGGCCAGTTCGGCCTGCGAGCGCACCGATCGGCTGGTGAGCAGGGCCCTGATCTGCGCGTGGCGTGCGATCTTCGTGGTCGGATGGACGGGATCACGCTGCGCTGCCATGGCCGTCATTCCCCGTCCGCCTGGGACGCTGAGGACGCCGGGGACGCCGGGGACGCCTTCATCAGCCACACCAGAAGAGCCTTCTGCACATGGAGCCGGTTCTCGGCCTCGTCCCACACCACGGACTGCGGTCCGTCGATCACCTCTGCGGATATCTCGTAGCCGCGGTAGGCGGGCAGGCAGTGGAGGACGACGGCGTCCGGCGCCGCGAGCGCGAGGGCGCCGGCATCGACCGCGTACGCGCGGAAGAGCTCCGACCGCGCGGCCTTCTCGTCCTCCTGGCCCATGGAGACCCAGGTGTCCGTCGCGACGGCGTCGGCTCCCGCAAGCGCCTCGGCGGCATCAGTGGTGACGAGCACCGAGCCGCCGGTTTCCGCGGCCCGGAGCCGTGCAGCGGCGACGACGGACTCGGTCGGCAGGAAGCCCTGCGGCCCGGAGATGCGCACGTGCATCCCCGCCGTCGCCCCCGCGAGCAGGTAGGAGTTCGCCATATTGTTCGCCGCATCGCCGAGATAGGCCAGGGTGAGCCCGGCGAGTGGTCCCTTGTGCTCCCGGATGGTGAGGAGGTCGGCCAGGAGCTGGCAGGGGTGGTAGTCATCGGAGAGCGCGTTGATGACGGGCACCCGCGATGCCGCAGCCATTTCTTCGAGCCCCGCCTGCGCGTAGGTCCGCCAGACGATGGTCGCGACCATCCGCGCGAGTACCCGCGCCGTATCGGAGATGGACTCCTTATGGCCGAGCTGCGATTCCCCGGAACCGATCACCAGCGGAACGCCGCCGAGGTCCGCGATCCCCGCGGCGAAGGAGACGCGGGTCCGCGTCGAGGTCTTGTCGAAGATCAACGCGACAGTGCGGCGCCCGGCGCCCTCCCCCGCGTAGACGGCCTCGGCGTACGGGTTCGCCTTCAGCTCGAGCGCAAGGTCGAGGACTTCCGCCTGTTCAGCCGGCGTGAGGTCGGTGTCGATGAGGAAGTGCCGGGTCATAAGGGGGCTCCTTGGGCGGAGGTTTCGGAGAAGGCGGTCCTGGCGGTCTCCAGCACTGCCGGGAGGGCTGAGAGGAAGGATCCGGCCTGGTCCTCGGCCAGGATCAGCGGCGGTGCCAGCCGGAGGGTCCGCGGGCCCGTGCTGTTGAGAATGAACCCGGCGGCGAGGGCCGCGGTCACGGCGGAGGGCGCGTACCCGCCGTCGACGTCGAACCCGAGCAGCAGCCCGCTCCCCCGGATCGCCGTGACCCCGGGCACCTGCGCAAGGCCTTCCCGCAGGTAGCTGCCGACGGCGGCGGCGTGCTGCAGTAGACCGCCGGTTTCGAGTGCGTCGATGGTGGCGAGGCCTGCCGCCGTCGCCACCGGGTTCCCCCCGAAGGTGGTGCCGTGCTGGCCCACGGTGATCAGGGACGACACCGTGTCACCGAAGGTCACGAGGGCCCCGATCGGGAAGCCTCCACCCAGGCCCTTGGCCAGCGTCATGGCGTCGGGAAGCACTGCGTCCTTGTCGCCGTCGGCCTGGTGCGCGAACCACTCCCCGGTGCGGCCCATCCCGGACTGCACCTCGTCGAGGATCAGGAGCGCTCCATGGCGGTTCGTCACCTCGCGTGCGGCGCTCAGATAACCGGGCGGGAGCGGGCGCACACCGGCCTCACCCTGGACCGGCTCGAGGACGACGGCGGCCACCGTGTCATCCACGGCCGCGATCAGTGCGTCGATGTCACCGAACGGCAGGTGCTCCACGCCACCGGGCAACGGTTCGAAGGGTTCCCGGTAGGCGGGCTTCGAGGTCAGTGCGAGGGCCCCCATGGTGCGGCCATGGAATGCGCCCTCCAATGCCAGGATCCTGCTGCGGGTCCGCGAGCTGTTGCGCCGCGCCAGCTTGAAAGCCGCTTCGAGTGCCTCGGTGCCGGAATTGGTGAAGAACACCTTCGAGCCCGGGGGCGCCTTGGCCAGGGAAAGAAGCTTCTCCGCAAGGGCGATCTGGGGAGGGCTCGTGAAGAAGTTCGACACGTGTCCGAGGGTCGCGGACTGGTGCGAGACGGCCGAGGTGAGCGCAGGATGGGCGTGTCCGAGGGCATTGACCGCTATCCCGCCGAGGAGATCGAGGTACCGGTTTCCGTCCGCGTCCCACACGTAGCAGCCGTCACCGCGCACGAGGACGCGCTGCGGCGTACCGAAGACGCCCATCAGGGAGCCGGTGTACCGCGAGAGCCACTCCGCACCGGAGAGGGCGCTACCCGCGGCCGGCGCCTCGATCAAGGCACCGCCCGCAGCCGGCTCCTCGATCACGACGCCGGCCGGCGCAATGCCGTCCGGCACGACGCCAGCCGGCGCAATGCCGTCCGGCACCACCTGCGTGCCGATGCCCGCGGTGGTGAATGTTTCGAGCAGCATCGAGTGTGCCAGGCGCCCGTCGACGATATGTGCACGCTCGACGCCGTTCTCCACCGCCCGCAGGCAGGCCTTCATCTTGGGGATCATCCCCGATTCGAGCGACGGCAGCATGTTGCGAAGCTGTGTGGTGGTGACCGAGGAGAGGAGCGATTCCCGGTCGGGCCAGTCGGCGTACAGGCCTTCGACATCGGTCAGGATCACAAGCTTCGACGCGCCGAGGGCTTCCGCGAGCGCTGCGGCGGCAGTGTCCGCGTTCACGTTGAGCACCTGCTGCGTGGCTCCGCCGTCGGCGTCGATTTCCGGAGCCACGGTCGAGATGACGGGGATGCGGCCGGCCTCGAGGATATCCAGGATGGCGCCCGGGTTCACGCGGGTGACTTCCCCCACGAGGCCGAGGTCCACGTCCTTTCCGTCCACCACGGTGCCGGTGCGGACGGCCTGCAGCAGGCCGCCGTCCTCGCCCGAGAGCCCCACCGCATAGGGGCCGTGCGAATTGATCAGGCCCACGAGTTCGCGCCCCACCTGGCCGGTCAGGACCATGCGGACCACGTCCATGGTCTCTGGGGTGGTGACGCGCAGCCCGCCCTTGAACTCAGGGGTGATTCCAAGGCGTTCAAGGAGCTGGTTGATCTGCGGCCCTCCTCCGTGGACCACCACCGGCCGGATGCCCACGTGGTGCAGGAACACGATGTCCTCGGCGAAGGCGCGCCGCATCTCCTCGTTGACCATGGCGTTCCCGCCGTACTTGATGACCATGGTGGTTCCGGCGAAGCGCTGGATCCAGGGCAGGGCCTCGATGAGGGTGGAGGCCTTGTCCTGGGCCAGCAGGGTGCTCGCCGGGAGTGCTGTCGGTGTCACGGTACGGGTTCCCATCAGCTTGAGTAGGCCGAGTTCTCATGCACGTAGTCGTGTGTGAGGTCGTTGGTCCAAATGGTCGCAGCGGCGGATCCGGCCTGCAGGTCTATTTCGACGGTGACGTCCCGTCCGCTCAGGTCCACGAGGTCGCGGGAATCCCCGATCCCACCGTTCCGGCAGATCTGGATGCCGTTCATCGACACGTTCAGCTCATCCGGCTCGAACACGGCGTCCGTGGTTCCGACGGCGGACAGCACGCGTCCCCAGTTGGGGTCGTTGCCGAAAATCGCGGTCTTGAAGAGATTGGAGCGGGCGACGGCGCGACCCACCGTTTCGGCGTCGTGCTCGCTCGCGGCACGGACCGTGGTGATGGCGATGGTGTGGCTCGCGCCCTCGGCATCGGTGATGAGTTGTGCCGCCAGGTCGAGGCAGACGTCGGTCAGAGCTTTCGTGAAGTGCGCCTCGTCGGGTGTCACGCCGCTGGCGCCCGAGGTGAGCAGCACCACCGTGTCATTCGTCGACATGCACCCGTCGGCATCGGTGCGGTCGAAGCTGACCCGCGTGGCGGCACGCAGTGCCGTGTCCAGCTGCTCCGGACGCAGGACGGCGTCGGTTGTGAGCACCACGAGCATGGTGGCCAGGCCCGGTGCCAGCATGCCGGCACCCTTGGCCATGCCGCCGATCGAGTAGCCCTCGCTCACCGAGTCGGCGGACGCCGGGTAGCGGGCCTCCTTGGAAACGGTGTCCGTGGTGCGGATCGCCTCGGCCGCGGACGCGCCACCGGCAGTACTCAATCCCCCGGCTGCGGCTCCGACTCCCGGCAGGAGCTTGTCCATGGGTAGCTGTTCGCCGATCAGGCCGGTCGAACAGACGAAGACGTCGGTGGCTGAGATCCCCAACAGGCCTGCCACCGCCTCGGCGGTGCGGTGCGTGTTCTGGAAGCCCTCGTGCCCTGTGCAGGCGTTGGCGCCGCCTGAGTTGAGGACGACGGCGTCCACGCGTCCGTCCGCGACCACTTGCCGCGACCAGTGCACGGGGGCGGCGGCCACCCGGTTGGAGGTGAAGACGGCCGCAGCGGAGTGCAGCGGCCCGTCGTTGACCACCAGTGCGACGTCGGGCTTGCCTGAGGCCTTGAGCCCTGCGGTCACGCCCGATGCGCGGAACCCGCCGGGGTAGGTGATGCTCATGGTGCGGTTCCCTGGATGGTCAGGCCCGCGGTCTCGTCGAGGCCGAGGGCGAGGTTCATGGACTGGATCGCTCCGCCGGCGGTGCCCTTGGTGAGGTTGTCGATGGCGCAGCTGACGATGACGCGCCCTGCATGCCCGTCCGAGGCGAGCTGCAGGTTCGCGTAATTCGATCCCAGCACCGCCTTGGTCGCCGGCCATTGGCCCTCGGGCAGCAGCCTCACGAACGGTTCGTTCCCGTAGGCGTCCTCCCAGGCGCGGCGTAGCTGTTCCGCCGTCGTGCCTGGCTTCACGCGCGCCGTCGCGGTGGTGAGGATGCCGCGTGCCATGGGAGCGAGGGTCGGCGTGAAGGAGACCGTCACGGGTTCGCCTGCCGCATTGCCGAGTCCCTGCTCGATCTCGGGGGTGTGCCGGTGGCCGCCACCCACTCCGTAGGGGCTCATGCCGCCCATCACTTCCGAGCCCAGCAGGTGTGCCTTCGCTGCCTTGCCTGCTCCGGAGGTGCCGGATGCGGACACCACGACGACGTCGTCCGGCTCGAGCAACCCGGCGGCGAAACCGGGGGCGAGGGCCAGCAGGACGCTCGTGGGGTAGCACCCCGGCACCGCGATACGACGCGCACCGCGCAGCGCTGCACGGTTGCCGGCGAGTTCGGGGAGCCCGTAGGGCCACGTGCCGGCGTGCGCGGATCCGTAGAACTTCACCCAGGCCTGCGGGTCCTCCAGCCGGTGGTCCGCGCCGGCGTCGATCACGAGTGTCTCGGCCGGCAGTTGCGCCGCGATATCGGCGCTGGCGCCGTGTGGAAGGGCGAGGAACACGACGTCGTGGCCGGACAGCGCCTCGACCGTCGTGTCCTCGAGGATCCGGTCGGACAGCGCATGCAGGTGCGGCTGAAGCGTTCCGAGCTTCGCCCCCGCGTTGCTGTGCGCAGTGATGGCACCAATACTGACATCGGGATGGGCCGCAAGCAGGCGGAGGAGCTCGCCGCCTGCATAACCGCTGGCACCTGACACCGCTATCGAAAAAGGCATGGCACGACCCTACCCCACATATATACAAAGCGCGACATAATTATTCACTTTTCGACGGTGCACCGGTCCGAGGGAATAGCATGGGCTCCAACCCTTTGCGCATCACGAATGGAGACCCGATCATGCCCCTTGCCATCGTCGTCGAACAGCCGGGCGGCCCGGAAGTACTGAAGCCGCAGGACGCCGCGAGGCCCGTTCCGGGAAGGAACCAACTGCTCGTCCGGGTCGCCGCGGCCGGGGTCAACTTCATCGAGACGTATCAGCGCAGCGGGGCCTATTCCATGTCGCACCCCTTCACGCCCGGGGCCGAGGCTGCCGGTGTGGTGGAGGAAGTGGGCTCGGATGCCGCAGGTTTCACCCCCGGGAGCCGGGTGGCGTTCGCCGAGGGGATCGGGACCTACGCCGAGTACGCGCTCGTCGACGCCGACCGCGCCCTCCCGGTGCCCGAGGGTATCGACCTGGAAACCGCGGCGGCCGTTCCCCTCCAGGGCATGACGGCGCACTATCTCATCAACTCCACTTTTCCGGTGGAACCCGGGATGACGGTGCTGGCGCACGCCGGCGCCGGTGGCGTGGGCCTTCTCCTGATCCAGCTCCTGAAGGCCAAGGGTGCACGGGTCTTCACCACGGTGTCCACCCCGGAGAAGGAGGAACTGGCCCGCGGGGCCGGTGCTGACGAGGTACTGCCCTACGAGGGCTTCGCCGACGCGACGCACGCGCTGACCGACGGTACCGGCGTCGACGTGGTGTACGACGGCGTCGGAAAGTCCACGTTCGACGATTCACTGAAGAGCCTGCGCGTCCGCGGCACCATGGTGCTGTATGGGGCGGCCTCCGGTGCCCCGGCCCCGTTCGACCCGCAGCGGCTCAACAGTGGGGGGTCCCTCTTTCTTACGAGGCCATCCCTGGTGCATCACCTGCGCAGCCCCGAGGAACGCCGGTGGCGGTCGGAGGAACTGTTCGGGGCCATCGCCGCCGGGCAGCTGAATGTCCGCATCGGGGCACGCTATCCCCTGGCGGAGGCCGCGCAGGCGCACGAGGACCTGCAGGCCCGGCGCACCACGGGCAAGGTCCTCCTGATCCCCTGACCGGGAGGACTGCCGCGGCCGGCGCTCCCGGAGCGACGGAAAGCACGGCCTGATCAGCTGGCACGTTGCACGAACGGCCCTTCGGGATTTCCCGAGGGGCCGCTGTCGTGTGCACCTTCAAGCTTGATTTCGAGGCTCGATTCCGGAGGGGTGGCGTCCTGCCCACCTATTAGCGGCCGACCCGCGTGTCGTGGCGCGACACGCGGGTTATCGACCGGTACCGGACCTCAAAGTTGGGCAACCCGCTACGCGCTCCCGGAACGGATCCACAATACCGGGATCAGCGCCGCTGGGCGGCCCCGAAACGGGTCGATGCAAGTGCGACGGCGGCATCCCGCGCCGCGCTCGCCTCATCCGCGGTGAGGGTGCGATCGGGCGCCCGGAAGCGCAGCGCGAAGGCAAGCGACTTGCTGCCTTCGGGGATGCCCTGGCCCGAGTACACGTCGAAAAGGCGAACGTCCTCGAGCAACTCGCCTGCACCTTCCCGGAGCGTCTCGAGGACCTCGGAGGCCACCACACCGCCGTCCACCACGAGAGCCACATCCTGCGTGGTCGCGGGGAACGAGGACAACGGGCGGGCGACGATGACATCCGCCGCGGCCTCGAAGATAAGATCGGCGTTGATTTCGAGGGCCACCGACCGCACGGGCAGATCGAGCGCGGCGATCAGTTTCGGATGCAGCTCGCCCGCGTAGCCCAGCACCTCACCGTCGCGCAGGGCCACCCGGGCGGTCCGTCCGGGGTGGAACGCCTGGTGGGTGCCCTGTTCCAGAACAACGTCGACCCCCACCACGTCGGCCATCAGCCGCACCGTATCGAGTGCGTCGGCCCAGTCCCACGCCCGTGGGGTGGATCCCGCCGAGACGGGCGCGTCGTTGCCGGTGAACACGGCGGCGATGGTGAGCGGCTGGTGAGGAATCCCTTCGTACAGCGCGTCGAGTGTCTTCTCGGAGGGCAGAACGCCCAGCGGAGGAATGGATTTGGTCCCCATGGTCCCACCGGGATGGAAGACCAGGCCGGCTTCGAACAGTGCGAGGTCACGGAAGCCCCTCGAGTGGTTTCGTGTGGCCACCTCGATGAGCCCCGGCAGCACCGATGTGCGGAGGTAGCCCAGTTCAGCGCTCAACGGGTTGGCGAGCTTCACTGCCGCCACGTCGGCCCCCTCGTCGGCGCTTCCGAAGACCGTGTTGCTCCGTTCACTGACGAAGGGGTAGGAGAGCACCTCGGTGAGGCCCGATGCCGCGAGCGCATTCATCAGGCGACGGCGCTGCTGCTGCACGCGGGTGAGCCCGCGTCCCGGAGGCGCCACGGGGAGCGTGGACGGAATGCTGTCGTAGCCCTCGAGCCGGATGATCTCCTCGGTCAGGTCCTCGCGCGTTTCGAGGTCGGGTCGCCAGCTGGGAGGCGTGACGGCGTAGCCGGCGTCGTGCGCGGTGACCGACGCTCCGAGGTCCTCGAGGGCCCCGGTGATCTGCTCCGGCGTGAATTCCCGCCCGATCAGCCGGGACGGGAAATCGCCGGGGAGGTCGATGACGCGCGGCGCGGGGGCGTGGCCCTCGTCGGTCGCCGTGGGATCCGCGGTACCGCCGGCCAGGCTCGTGATGAGCTCGACGGCGCGCTGCGCGGCGATGTCCGCGACGTTCCAGTCCACCCCGCGTTCGAAGCGCTTGGAGGCCTCCGAGGGCAACTTGTGACGGCGGCGCGAGCGCCCGATGCCCACCTCCTCGAAGTGTGCCGACTCGATCAGGACGTTGACGGTGCTCGACGAAACCTCGGTCGCGGCTCCTCCCATGACCCCAGCGATGCCGATCGGCCCCGAGTCGTCGGTGATAAGGAGATCCCCGGTGTCGAGCGCGCGGACCCGATCGTCGAGCGTGGTGAGCTTTTCCCCCGGGAGAGCGCGGCGCACCACGATGTCGCCGGCCAGCCGGTCGAGATCGTAGAAGTGCAGCGGCTGGCCGAGTTCGAGCATCACGTAGTTCGAGACATCGACCACCAGCGAGATGGACCGGATCCCGGCCAGGCGCAGGCGTGCCGACAGCCAGGGCGGCGTGGGACGCGTGGGGTCGACGCCGCGGATGGTACGAGCCACAAAACGGTCGCAGCCCGGCCGGCCGTAGATCGGAGCCGTATCCTCGAGACGCACCGGGTAGCCGCTCGCTGTCGACTCCGGAACGACGACGGCGCCGGCCGGGTCTGTGAACGCAGTCCCAGTGGCGTGCGCGTACTCGCGGGCCACTCCGCGGATCGAGAAGCAGTAGCCCCGGTCGGGGGTGACATTGATCTCGGCGGCCTCGTCACACAGACCGAGGAGCTCCATCGCGTCGGTGCCCAGTTCAGGGTCGAGTCCCAGTGTGGAGAGGACGAGGATGCCGTCGTGGTCCTCCCCGATGCCGAGCTCCTTCACGGAGGCGATCATGCCCGCCGACACATGCCCATAGGTTTTCCGCGGGCTGATGCGGAAATCTCCGGGAAGGACGGCGCCCGGCAGCGTGACCACCACCTTGTCGCCTTCTTCGAAGTTGTGCGCCCCGCAGACGACTCCCTGCACGCCGCTCGGATCGATGCCGTCGCCGTCGATCTCCTGGGCAGCGCCCTCCGGCACGACGCGCACCGAGCACCAGTTGATGGTCTTGCCGTTGGTCTGCGGTTCCTTGACGATGCTGAGCACCTGGCCCACCACGATGGGGCCCTTCAGCTCATCCGTGGGCCGATGGACGGCCTCTTCCTCGAGGCCCACCCGAACCAGGTCCGCCATGACGTCCTCGGCCGTTGCGCCGGCCGGTACCGCTGCGTATTCGCGCAGCCATGAAAGGGGGATTCTCATTTAGATCTCCATCCCGAAGTGTTCGCTGAAACGTATGTCGCCCTCGATGATGTCCCGCATGTCGCTGACCTCGTTGCGGAACATGAGGGCCCGCTCGATGCCCATGCCGAAGGCGAAGCCGGAGTAGACCTCCGGGTCGATGCCCGCGGCGCGCAGCACGTTGGGGTTGACCATCCCGCAGCCTCCCCACTCGATCCACTGCGGCCCACCCTTCGCGCCGGGGTGCCAGACGTCGAGCTCCGCGCTGGGTTCGGTGAAGGGGAAGAAGTTGGGTCGCAGGCGCACCTTGGCTTCCGCCCCGAACAGCTGCTGCGTGAAATGGTCGAGCGTTCCGACGAGGTCCGCCATGGTGAGCCCCTTGTCGATGGCGAGGCCCTCGAACTGGTGGAACACCGGGGTGTGCGTTGCATCGAGTTCATCGGTGCGGAAGACCTTGCCCGGGCACAGCACGTAGATGGGAAGTTCGCGCTCCAGCATCGAACGGACCTGCACGGGTGAGGTGTGGGTCCGCAGCACGAGGTGGGCGCCGGGGGGCTCCACGAAGAAGGTGTCCTGCATCTCGCGCGCCGGGTGGTCGGGCGCGAAGTTCAGGGCGTCGAAATTGAACCACTCCGACTCCAGCTCCGGTCCCTCGGCGATTTCCCAGCCCATGCCCACGAAGACGTCGGACACCCGTTCCTGCAGGGTCGAGAGCGGGTGTCGCGCGCCTGCACGGCGCCGTCGTGGTGCGGCAGTGACGTCCACCGCCTCCTCGATCAGGATCCGGGCGTCTCTCTCAGCCTCCAGCTCGACGCCGCGTGCGGCCAGAGCCTGGCTGATACGGCCGCGTGCGGGGCCGATATTCTTGCCGGCCGCGGCCTTTTGCTCCTTGGCGAGGGCACCGATACCCCGGTTCGCCAGGCTCAGCGCCGATTTCTCGCCGGTGTGGGCGATCCGGACGGACTTCAGCTCCTCGAGATCAGCGGCGGAGGCGATGTCGGCAAGGGCACGCTCGACGGCGGCGCCCACCGCGGCAGCATCCAGCGGATCGGGGATTTCGACGGCAGTGCTGATCCCGCCGTCCTGCTCTGGGAATTTCGACATTCGGATGGCCTACCTGGCACTTTCGTTCGCGTGTCCGGCAGCACAGCTGACCTGCGCGTGCCGCTCATGGGAAGCCGGCGCGCTCGAAGCGCTCCGGCAGGGCAAGTCTAATTGACGCGCCGCTACGATGGCCGCATGGCCTTCCCGTCGTCGCCGGTCCGCGCACTCAACTGGCTCAACCTCTCCACACCCTGCGGCCTGCTCCTTGCCCGTCTCAAAGGGTGCGCGGTCTCGCGCGGACCACATGGGCTCCTCCTGGCCGAGGGCTTCACCGGATCACTTCCACGGGCCCGGGCCTTCACCGTGGGCAGCGTGGTGTTCCTCCGCGGGAGCCGTACGCAGGCCACCGAGGCACTGCTGGCCCACGAATCGAGGCATGCACTCCAGTACGCAGCAAGCCTCGGCCTGCCGTTTCTACCCTTGTACTTCACCGCCGCAGCCTGGTCGCTGCTGCGCACCGGGGATCCGGCGTCGCGCAACGTCTTTGAACGGTCGGCAGGGCTTTCCGACGGCGGCTACCGCGAGCGCCCGCCACGCCGCCCTGCATTCCTGCGGAAACGACGGCGTGAGGACGGAACGGACAGCGCCGGCTCCGGCTGATTCCCACTCGGCCTCCAGTGCCGCCGCAGTGCCGTCAGGACCAGCCTTGCCGCCGCCGATGCCGGCTCCAACTCCTACTCCGGCTCCAGCACTTTAACTCCAGCGCCGCCGCCGGATATCAGCCTGCTAGTGCTCCGCGCCCGCCGCCTCGCGCAGGTCACCGTCCACCGGAGCGCCGCCGGACGTTACAGCCGCGACGGCCAGCAGGGTGAGCGCCGCCGCCATGTCCTCGACGGCGAGGCCGGGCGCGCCGTGCCGCAGGCCCTGCTCACTCGAGTAGGGCA
>NZ_KI914811.1:60530-70620 GCF_000520535.1 Arthrobacter sp. H41 | reverse complement strand
ACCACCTTCATCGCCGGGTACGCGGCGGGCCTCGCCGTGGGAAGCGGGCAGGCCGGCGAGGAGACCGCCATGCGCTCCGCCATCGGGCTCGCGAACGAGCAGTGTCCGTCCGCCGGCCAGGAGGAGACGGCGTGAGCGAAGCCGCCGGGAACCGGAACCTCGACTGGGCAACGGCACGGAGGGCGGCCCACGACGCCGGCCGCCCCCTGCCCTACCAGACGGTGACCCTTGCCGACGCACTCGGGCAGACGCTCGCCGAGGCGGTCTCACCCCTGCAGCCCATTCCGCACTACGCGTCCTCCGCAATGGACGGCTGGGCCGTCAACGGCCCGCCGCCGTGGACCCTCGTCAGTCCCGAGGTGCACGAAGAGCACCCGTGGCGCCGGCCCGCGCCGCACAGCGATTCAGGGTCGGTGGCACTCGAGCCGGGCCAGGCGACCTTCATCCTCACCGGCGGCGTGGTGCCGGGCAACACCGACGGGATCCTGCGGACCGAACACGGTCAGATCCGCGGCGACCTGCTCGACCGCAACGAAGCAGCACGACCGGACGAGCCGGTTGCCAGCGAGCACATCCGCCCCGCCGGCGAGGAGGCGGAGATGGACATCGAGGCCATCCGGGCCGGCGTGGTCCTCAACCCCGCGCAGATCGCCCTCGCGGCGGTGTGCGGCCACGACACCCTTGCGGTGCTGCGTGCCCCACGGGTGTCGCTCCTGATGACCGGCGATGAAGTGATCGAAGCGGGCCTGCCGCATCCGGGCCAGGTCCGCGACACCTTCGGGCCGCAGTTGCCGGCCTTCGTGGCGATGCTGGGCGGGCACGTCGACGTCGCGGGACGCGCGAAGGACGACCTCGACGACGTCGTCGCCGCCATCAGCGCGGAAGCGACCGACGATTTCTCGCTGGCGAGAGCCTCCGGAGACGTGCTCATCACCACCGGCGGCACGGGGGATTCCTCCGCGGACCATATCCGCCGGGCGCTCACCATGCTCGACGCCGAGATGATCATCGACGGCATCGCCATGCGGCCGGGCCACCCCACCCTCCTGGCGAAGCTGCCGGACGGCCGGTTCCTCGTGGGACTGCCGGGAAACCCCCTGGCGGCGATGATGGCGATGCTGACCGTGGTGGGTCCGTTGCTGGCAGGGCTTCGGGGGGCTCCCCTGGAGGAACCGCAGCAAGTGCTGTGCGGCGAGCAGTTCGAGCCGCTCGAGGGGCGCACCCGCCTGGTCCCGTTCCGCCATTCGGACGGCCGCGCGATGCCCAGCGGCCATCAACGCTCGGGGATGCTGCGCGGCCTCGCGTCGGCGGACGGTGTGCTGGTGGTGCCGGCCGCGGGCTGCACCGTCGACCAGCCGGTACCCGCGATTCGGCTGCCCTGGGCGCGTTGAGGCTGAGGGTCCCGCGGATTCATCCAGTGCACAGCGTTTACCGCATGTCCGGCGCTGGGCGGCAATTGCTGCGCAGTCGATGCGGGTGCAGGCGAAGGGTGTCCCGATATCCAGGAGCCGCGCGGCCGGGAGCCGCACTCGAAAACGACAGACGCGCCGGATGAAACCCGCGCGTCAGCCGTTTTCGAGTGCGTCAGCCGTTTTCGGGCGCGTCAGCCGGCAGGTTCGAGCGCTTGCTCGGTTGCTTCGCCAGCCGCTGCCTTTCCCACTGCCTTCTCCACTGCTTTCTCCAGCCGGAGGATCACCGACTTGGACGTCGGAGTACCGCTGATGTCCGCCGTGGAATCCAGCGGAACCAGGACGTTGGTCTCCGGATAGTACGCCGCCGCGCAGCCGCGGGGCGTGGCATACGCGACGGCCCGGAAGTTCTCGGCCCGGCGTTCGACGCCGTCGGCCCACTCCGAGATCAGGTGCACAGAATCGCCGTCGGCCAGTCCCGCGTCCGCAAGGTCCTCAGCGTTGACGAGGACCACCCGCCGGCCGCCGTGGATGCCGCGGTAGCGGTCATCCTTGCCGTAGATCGTGGTGTTGTACTGGTCGTGCGAGCGCAGGGTCTGCAGGAGCAGCCGGCCCTCGGGGACCTTCGGGTACTGCAGTTCGTTGGCCGTGAAGTTCGCCTTGCCGGTGGTGGTGGTGAAGGTCCGGCTGTCCCGCGGGCCGTTCGGCAGGACGAAGCCGCCGGGCTTGTCGATCTTCGCTTCGAAATCATCGAATCCCGGAACGACGGCGGAAATGTGCTCCCGGATCACGCGGTAGTCGGCCTGCGCCGCAAGCCAGTCCAGCTGCGGAGCGTTCTGCGCGTAGGGGCTGCCCGTCCGGGCGAAGAGCCGGTCGGCGAGCTGGCAGACGATCTCGATCTCCGAGCGCATCTCGGTGCTGGCGGGCTTCAGCCGCCCGGTGGACGCGTGGACGGCACTCATCGAGTCCTCGACGGTGACCCGCTGGTCTCCACCGGCCTGGGTATCCCGGTCGGTGCGGCCGAGCGCTGGGAGGATGACCGCGCGTCGGCCGGTGATGAGGTGCGAGCGGTTCAGCTTGGTGGAGACCTGGACGGTGAGCCGTGTATTGCGCAGGGCCTGGTCGGTGACGTTCGAGTCGGGGGTGGCGCGGACGAAGTTCCCGCCCATTGCCATGAAGACCTTCGCGCCGCCGTCGCGCATGGAACGGATCGCCGCTACCGTGTCGAAGCCGTGGCGCCGCGGTGAGGAGAAGTGGAAGCGCTGATCCAGGGAGTCGTGGAAGGCCGCCGGCATGCGCTCGAAGATGCCCATGGTGCGGTCGCCCTGCACGTTGGAGTGCCCGCGGACGGGACACACGCCGGCGCCCGGCTTTCCGACGTTGCCCTGCAGCAGGAGCACGTTGACCACGTCGCGCAGCGTGGCCACGGAGTGCTTGTGCTGGGTAAGGCCCATCGCCCAGCACACGATGGTGCCCGGGGAGGCGATCATCCGGTCGCCCACCTTCATGATTTCGGCTTTGCTGATGCCGCTGGCCTCGAGGATCTCGTCCCACGATGTACCGCGCAGGCTTTCGAGGTAGTCCTCGAGTCCCAGCGTGTGCTTTGCGATGAAGTCGTGGTCGAAGACGGTGCCGGTGGCCTCTTCCTGTTCGAGGAGGTGCTTGCCGAGTCCGCGGAACAGCGCCTGGTCGCCGCCGAGGCGGATCTGGAGGAAGTCATCCGCCAGGGACGTGCCGCCGCCGAACCGGGTGCCGAGCAGGCCCATCGGGTTCTGGGGATTCTCGAAGCGCAGCAGGCCGGCTTCGGGCAGCGGGTTGATGGCGACGATCGCCCCGCCGTTCTTCTTGGCCTTCTCGAGCGAGGTCAGCATGCGCGGGTGGTTCGTGCCGGGGTTCTGGCCGGCGACGATGATCAGCGGCGCGGTGTCGACGTCGTGCAGCGACACCGTGCCCTTGCCGATGCCGAGCGTCTCGACAAGCGCCGAGCCGGAGGATTCGTGGCACATGTTGGAGCAGTCGGGGAGGTTGTTGGTGCCGATGCCGCGCACCATCAGCTGGTACAGGAAGGCCGCCTCGTTGGAGGTCCTGCCGGAGGTGTAGAACACGGATTCGTCGGGGCTGTCCAGGGCCGCCAGCTCCTCGACCACCACCGAGTAGGCCTCATCCCAGGTGACAGGGCGATAGTGGGTGGCACCGGAGTCGAGCAGCATGGGGTGGGTGAGGCGACCCTGCTGGCCCAGCCAGTACTCGTCGTGGGACATCAGATCGGAAATGGAATGCTCGGCGAAGAACTCCGGTGGAACGGTGCGGCGCGTGGCTTCCTCGGCGACGGCCTTGGCCCCGTTCTCGCAGAATTCGGCGGTATGCCGCTTGTCGCCCTCGGGCCAGGCGCAGCCCATGCAGTCGAAGCCCTTGACCTGGTTGACCGCGAGGAGGGTCTGGGCGCTGCGGAGCGGGCCCATCTGGTCCATCGAGATCTTCAGGGAGTTGAGAACCGCCGGAAGGCCGACGGCCTTCGTCTTCGGCTTCCCCGTGGTGATCCGGGATTCGTCAATGTCGTTCTTCGGTGCCTTCGATGCCAAGGCCGTCACATCCTCGTGTTGGGAGCAGACTGTACGGTCAGTCAACTAACCTCATCTTAGGCCGATGGTGAGGAGTGGTTGATGAACAGGGTGACGCAGCGCCGCCGCATAACGAAATTCAGGGTGGGCGGCACCACGGGCCACCGCGAGGATGTGCTCGCCGGCGAGGAGCCGCTGGAGATCCGCCTCGATGGCCGCGCGTTCACCGTCACCATGCGGACGCCCGGCGACGACTTCGACCTCGTGGCAGGATTCCTCGTGTCGGAGGGCGTGGTGTGGGAGCCGGGGCAGCTGCCGAGGCTGCGGTACTGCGCGGGAGTGGACGACAATGGGCAGCAGACCTTCAACGTGGTCGAGGCGCAGCTCCGTCCCGGCGTCCAGCTCCCGGATACCGCGATGGAACGCCATGTCTACACCTCGAGTTCCTGCGGGATCTGTGGGACGGCGTCCATCGACGCGGTCCGTAAATCCTCACGGTTCGAGCTCACCGGCGATACCGCACGCGTGGAGCTGTCGGTTCTCGCCGGGCTGCCCGATCGCCTGCGGGAAAGCCAGAAGCTGTTCGACCGCACGGGCGGCGTCCACGCCGCCGGGCTGTTCACCCGCGACGGCGAGCTGTTGTGCCTGCGCGAGGACGTGGGACGCCACAACGCTGTGGACAAGGTCGTAGGCTGGGCCCTGCGGGAAGGGATGCTGCCGCTGACGGGCACCATCCTGCAGGTCTCCGGGCGGGCGTCCTTCGAGCTGGTGCAGAAGGCCCAGCTCGCGGGCATTCCGGTGCTCGCCGCGGTCAGCGCGCCGTCGTCGCTCGCTGCCGACCTCGCCGACGACGCCGGACTCACCCTCGTGGGCTTCAGCCGCGGCAGTACCCTCAACTGCTACTCGCATCCCGAGCGCATTCGTGCCTGAGCGGCGCCCGCTTCGCCGCTAGAACGGGTTGAGCAGCCGCTGGACGAACCGCCGGGTTCGCTCGTGGACCGGATTGCGGAGCACCTGGTCGGGGTGGCCGTGCTCCACGACGACGCCGCCGTCCATGAACACCACCTCGTCGGCCACCTCCCGCGCGAAGGCGAGCTCGTGGGTGACGATCACCATGGTCCAGTCCTCCTCGGCCAGTTCCTTGATCACCGTGAGGACCTCGCCCACCAGTTCGGGATCCAGGGCCGACGTCGGCTCGTCGAACAGCAGGAGGTCCGGCTGCAGCGCCAGTGCCCGAACGATGCCCACCCGCTGCTGCTGGCCACCGGAGAGCTCGAAGGGATGCTGGTCCTTCTTCTCAGCGAGGCCCACGCGGCCCAGCAGCCGCTCGGCGTCGGCGATCGCTTCTTTCCGCGGCCGCTTCTGGACCTGCACCGGGCCTTCGATCACGTTCTCCAGCACGGTCCGGTGCGGGAAAAGGTTGTAGTTCTGGAAGACCATCGCACTGCGGTCCCGGAGCGACAGCGCGTCCCGTTTGGAGACGTGGGCACCGAAGTCGACGACGGGGCCGCCCCGGAAAGCGACCGTGCCGCCGTCGGGCGCCTCCAGGCCGTTAAGGCACCGAAGCACGGTGGTCTTGCCCGAGCCCGACGGTCCGACGAGCGCCACCACCTGCCCGGAGCGGACCGACAGGTCGATGGACTGCAGAACCCGGTTGCTGCCGAAGGACTTCTCGAGCCCCGTGACGGTCAGGAGGGCAGCCGGGGCTGATTCAGTGGGCGACATAGCGGTCCAATCTCTTCTCGAGGACAGACTGGCCGCTGGAGAGGACGAGGCAGAACACCCAGTACACCAGTGCGGCCTCCAGGTACAGGGTCATGAACTGCTGCGAGAACGCGGCGATCTGCTGCGCCTCGCGGAACAGCTCGGTGACCAGGATCAGTGACGCCAGCGAGGTGTCCTTGACCAGGCTGATGAACGTGTTGGACAGCGGCGGAACCGAGACACGCGCGGCCTGGGGAAGGATCACGCGGCGAAGCGTCAGGGTGCGCGACATGCCGATCGTGTGCCCTGCTTCCCACTGGCCCTTGGGCACTGAAAGGATGGCCGCCCTCAGGATCTCTGCAGCGTAACCTGCGACGTTGAGGGAGAACGCGATGATCGCGCTCGGCCATGGGGGGATCACCAGACCGATCGAGGGCAGGCCGTAGAAGATGACGAACAGCTGCACCAGGAGCGGTGTTCCCCGAATCACCGAGATATACCCCCGGGCAATGCCGGACAGGACGCGCCTGCCGCTGATGCGCAGGAGCGCGAGCACCAGGGCCAGCGCCAGCCCCAGCACGAAGGACGCGAGGGAGAGGGGAATGGTTCCGGTCAGGCCGCCGCGGACGATGGGCCAGAACGAATCCCGGAGCAGCTCCCAGTCCACGTGTTCATCCTTTCAGCGGTTCCAGCGGTTCCAGCTGACGTTACTGGCTGACGTCGGTTCCGAAGTACTCCTCGGAGATCTCCGCGAGGGTTCCCTCCGCGCGAAGCTCCCCGAGGGCGGTGTTGACGGCGTCAACCAGCTCGGTGCTGCCCCTCCGGAAGGCCACAGCGCTGAGCGACTGCTCCTCGGTCTCGGCGGCCACCTTGATCGAGGAATCGTTGCTGGTCTTCTGGTAGTCGAGGTAGGTGAGTTCGTCATTGATGGTGGCATCGACGCGGCCCTGCTGAAGGAGGGCGATGGACTGCGCCCAGCCCTCGACGGGTTCCACGTTGGCCCCGCTTTCCTGGGCGAGCTCGTACCAGTTGCTGGTGAGGGACTGCGCGGTGGTCTTCCCCTCGAGGTCCTCGAAGGAGGAGATCTCGCTGTTGTCGGCATTGGTCACGATCACGCCGTTGCTCACGGTGTAGGGCTCCGAGAAATCGTAGACTTCCTGCCGCTCGTCGGTGATGGACACCTGGTTGGCGACGACGTCGAACCGGCCGGCTTCGAGCCCGGCGAAGATGGCGTCGAACTGGGTTTCCTGGAACTCCGCCTCCACCCCGAGTTTCTCCGCGACGGCGGTGATCACCTCGACGTCATAGCCGGTCAGCTCGCCGGTTCCATCCTCGTGGAAGCTGAAGGGCCGATAGGTTCCCTCGGTGCCCACGGTCAGGACGCCGGCGTCCTGAACCTCCTGGAGGGTCGACGGCGCCGCTGATTCACCGCCGCCGGCTTCACCGGACGGGGACGGAGTGGACGAGGAGCACCCAGCGAGCGCCAGGGTGATCGCTGCGGTTGCGCCGAGAACGGACAGGCGTGACTTCATGGTTCGGATTCCTTAGATATTCGCCGGGGTGACAGGCCGCACGGCCTACTTAGGTGAACACCGGTGCACCTGCTAATTGTTCCGGGGTGCGCTGTCGGGGTTCGGCATTTCGCGGCCTAAGCTTGGGGAAGCTTAATCTGGAGGAATTCGCATGAGCATGGAAGGCGCGGCCTGGAGTTCCCTGTACCGGATCTCCACCGCCAAGGACAGCAGGAACAAGTTCTCCCGGGAGACGCTGAAACGGATTATCGCTTTCGCCGTGCCCTACCGCGCTCAGCTGGCGATCTTCATGGTGCTCTCCGTGGCGGGGGCCTTCCTCGCAGTGGCGACGCCGGTCCTGGCCGGCCAGGTGGTGGACGTGATCGTCGCCAACGGCGAGACGGCCACGGTGGTGCGCCTCGCCGTCGTCATCGCCCTGGTGGCCGTGGTCGACGCCGCGGTGTCCATGATCACCCGGTGGTATTCGTCGAGGATCGGAGAGGGCGTGATCCTCGACCTCCGCACCGCCGTCTTCGACCATGTCCAGAAGATGCCGATCGCGTTCTTCACCCGCACCCGCACCGGGGCGCTGGTCAGCCGCCTCAACAACGACGTGATCGGTGCCCAGCAGGCCTTCAGCGGAACGCTGTCCGGAGTGGTCACCAACCTCGTGGCGCTGATCCTCACCCTGATCGTGATGCTCAGCACTTCGGTGCTGGTGACGGTCCTCGCCATCATCATGCTGCCGATCTTCCTCATCCCCGCCCGCCGCATGGGCAGCAGGCTCGCGGCACTCCGGCGCGAGGCCGCGGACCATAACTCCACCATGAGCACCCAGATGACGGAGCGTTTCTCGGCTCCCGGAGCCACCCTGGTCAAGCTGTTCGGACGCCCGGACGAGGAGTCCGACGAGTTCCGGGTGCGCGCGGCCCGCGTGCGTGACATCGGTGTCCGGACGGCAATGCTCCAGTGGATCTTCTTCACCGCGCTGATGCTCGTCTCGGCGCTGGCGCTCGCCCTGGTCTACGGGCTCGGTGGCAGCCTCGCGCTCGCCGGACAGCTCGATACCGGCGAGGTGGTCACGCTGGCCCTCCTCCTGACCCGCCTCTACGCCCCGCTGACCAGCCTCGCCAATGCGCGCGTCGAAATCATGAGCGCGCTCGTCAGTTTCGAAAGGGTGTTCGAGGTCCTCGACCTGGTGCCGCTCATCCAGGAAAAGGACGACGCTGGTCCGGTGCCTCCCGGGCCGGTCGCCGTCGAGTTCGACGACGTCCGTTTCGGCTACCCCTCCGCGGACAAGGTGTCGCTCGCCTCGCTCGAGGAAGTGGCGACACTCGACACCCGTGGCGGCGAGGAAGTGCTGCACGGAATCTCCTTCCGCATCGAACCGGGCCAGACCGTGGCCCTGGTCGGCACCTCCGGCGCCGGCAAGTCCACGATCGCCCAGCTCCTGGCCCGGCTGTACGACGTCGACACCGGTGCGGTGCGCCTGGCCGGCGTCGACGTGCGGGACGTGACCTTCGCATCGATGCGCTCCACCCTCGGAATGGTGACACAGGACGGCCACCTGTTCCACGAGACCATCCTCTCCAACCTGCGCCTTGCGCGACCCGGGGCCACCGAGGACGAGGTGTGGGACGCCGTGCGCCGTGCACGCCTCGAGCCGCTGGTGAAGTCCCTGCCCGACCAGCTCGACACCATGGTGGGGGAGCGCGGCTACCGGTTGTCGGGAGGCGAACGGCAGCGCATGACCATCGCGCGGCTGCTGCTGGCTCAGCCACGTGTCGTGATCCTCGACGAGGCGACGGCGGCACTCGATTCGACGTCGGAGGCGGCGGTCCAGGCCGCGCTGAGCGAGGCCCTCGAGGGCCGGACCGCGCTGGTGATCGCCCACCGACTGTCCACCATCCGCACCGCGGACCTGATCCTGGTGGTCGAGGACGGACGCATCGTGCAGCGCGGAACCCATGACGAACTGCTGGCGCGGGGCGGACGATACGAAGAGCTGCACCGGACCCAGTTCGCCGTCCGGAAGAACGTCGCGGTGGACGAGGAGCCCGAGACGCTCAGCCGTTTCTGAGCCATCCACGGAAGTGCCCCTGGCCGGATTCGAACCGACGACCTTCCCTTTAGGAGAGGGACGCTCTATCCTGCTGAGCTACAGAGGCGTGCTTCCCCGGGAATCCCTGCCCCGCGGCGAGCATGCCCAGCTTACCCGGAACGTCCGGCTGAGGGAAAAAGCCGGGCGTCCCAGCGACAGGACGGCGAAAGCTCACCTGTCACTTCTGCCTCAGTGCTGTGGGAATCGGGCGGCATTCCGCACCTAACTTTGGCAGACACGCACAATGTGATTGCCAACACAAGCAGAAACCGGTTCATTAGAGGGATGGCAAATAACTTGGTACTACCTATGGCGAGCGTCACCGACGACGTCGGATGGCTCGCGGCGATCGACAACGGCATCAATGCGGCTTTCGAACCCATCACTGAAATCTTCTCCACGATCGTGTTCTTCCCCATCACGATCGGCGACCTGAGCTTCCCGTTCGTGGTGGCCTGGCTCATTGCAGCAGGCGTGATCTTCACGATCTACTTCGGCTTCATCCAGTTCCGGGGACTCAAGGTCGCCTACGAAGTGGTACGCGGCCACTACTCCTCCAAGGACGACCCCGGAGAGGTGCCCCACTTCCAGGCACTGACGTCCGCACTGTCGGGGACGGTCGGGCTCGGGAATATCGCCGGTGTCGGCGCGGCAATGGCGCTCGGAGGTCCGGGGGCAACCTTCTGGATGATCCTCGCGGGGCTGCTCGGCATGGCCACGAAATTCGCTGAGTGCACGCTCGGCGTGAAGTACCGCGAGGTCCACGCGGACGGCTCCATCAGCGGCGGGCCCTTCAAGTACCTG
>NZ_KI914811.1:51885-60430 GCF_000520535.1 Arthrobacter sp. H41 | reverse complement strand
AAGTACCTGCCGATCGCGTTCGGCAAGTTCGGTTCCATCCCGGCCAAGATCCTGACCGGCATCTTCGCCGTCGCCATCCTGATCTTCGGCATTGCCGGTGGCAACATGTTCCAGGCCAACCAGACCTTCGCCCAGGTCCAGAACGTCACCGGCGGTGCCGACGGACTCCTCGGAAGCGCCGGAGCGGCCCTCATCTTCGGCCTTGTCCTCGCGGGCCTCGTGGCCGTGGTGATCCTCGGCGGCATCAAGTCCATCGGTGCCACCACCAGTCGGCTCGTACCCGCCATGGGCATCGTCTACGTCGTGTCCTGCCTCCTGGTCATCCTGGTGAACCTCGGCCAGGTCCCTGAAGCGATCGGCTCGATCTTCGCCGGTGCGTTCAACCCCGAAGGAATCGCCGGCGGAATCCTCGGCGTCATGATCGTCGGCTTCACCCGCGCAGCCTTCTCCAACGAGGCAGGGCTCGGCTCAGCAGCCATCGCCCACTCCGCGGTGAAGACCCGCCGCCCGGTCAGCGAGGGCTTCGTCGCCCTCTTCGAACCGCTCGTCGACACGGTGCTCATCTGCACCATGACCGCCCTGGCCATCATCATCGCCGGCGCACCAAGCCTCCAGGCCGGGATCGACCAGGTGCAGGCAGGGGAAGGAACGCCCGACGGCGTCATCCTCACCTCCGATGCCTTCGCCACCGTGTTCCCCTGGTTCCCGGTGGTGCTCGCCATCGCTGTGACGCTGTTCGCCTACTCAACCCTCATCACCTGGTCCTACTACGGCCTGAAGTCATGGGAGTACCTGTTCGGCCGCGGCAAGACCTCGGAAGTCATCTACAAGGTCATCTTCCTGTCCTTCACCGTTGCCGGCTGCGTGCTGACCTTCAGCCAGGTCATCAGCTTCGCCGATGCCGCCCTGTTCGTCTGCGGCTTCGTGAACCTGCTGGGTGTCTACCTGCTGCTGCCCGTCATCAAGCGGGAGATGAAGGAATACCTTGCGGACCGCAAGAGCGGGAAGCTGGCCATCCTCGGCATCGAGGAAGACGAACTGCGCACCGAGAAGAACTAGTCCATCGGAAGCGCCCTGCGCTTCCCCTTCCGCGTGACACTGAAGCCCCCGGCCCTGCCGGGGGCTTCAGTGCTGGAAGCGATGAGTGTCAGGGGCACCGCCTAGACTGGGAAGCACAATGGATATGCTTTTCGACCAGTACCTCGACCCCCGCCCCACCCGGAATGCAAGCAAGCCCGAGGGGAACAGGCCGGTGTCCCCGCCCGATCCCTCCGACCCGGCCCTGAGTTCCGCCCCCGGAACGAGGGGGGCGGACGAACAGCGGGCCGCTGAGCTGCTCGAAGGGCTCAATCCGCAGCAGGAGGAGGCGGTCCGCCATCTCGGCTCGCCACTGCTGATCGTCGCCGGAGCGGGCTCGGGCAAGACGCGCGTCCTCAGCCACCGGATCGCCCACCTCCTGGCCACCGGGCGGGCCCATCCCGGCCAGATCCTCGCCATCACCTTCACCAACAAGGCCGCCGCGGAGATGCGTGAGCGGATCGAAGCGCTGGTGGGTGATGTCGCCAAGCGGATGTGGATCTCCACGTTCCACTCCTCGTGCGTGCGCATCCTGCGCCGCGAAGCGGCATCGGTGGGGCTGAATTCGAACTTCTCGATCTACGACTCGGCGGACACCCTGCGCCTGGTCACCCTCGTCGCCAAAGGCCTTGACCTCGATCCGAAGAAGTTCGCGCCGAAGGCCATCCAGCACAAGATCTCGGCGCTGAAGAACGAGCTCATCGACGAGGAGACCTACGCGAGCACCATCAGCCTGTCGGACCCGTTCGAGCAGGCCGTCTCCGAGGTCTACACGGGCTACGCGCGGCGCATGCGCCAGGCCAACGCGATGGACTTCGATGACCTGATCGCCCAGACGGTCTTCATGTTCCGTGCCTTCCCCGGCGTTGCCGACTACTACCGGCGGCGCTTCCGTCACGTGCTCGTGGATGAGTACCAGGACACCAACCACGCGCAGTACGCCCTGGTGCGGGAGATCGTCGGCGTTCGCGGGGAGTCGACCGACGACCCTGCCGAACTGACGGTGGTGGGCGACTCGGACCAGTCCATCTACGCGTTCCGCGGCGCGGACGTGCGCAACATCGTGGAGTTCGAGAACGACTACCCGAGTGCCCGGACCATCCTGCTGGAGCAGAACTACCGCTCCACGCAGACCATCCTGAGCGCTGCCAATGCCGTCATCGCACGCAACCCCAACCGGCCCGAGAAGCGACTGTGGACCGCAGAGGGCAACGGCGAGAAGATCGTCGGCTACGTCGGTGAGAACGAACACGAGGAAGCCCGGTTCATCGCCGAGGAGATCGACCGGCTCCAGGACGAGGACAACCTGCGCCCCGGCGACGTCGCGGTGTTCTACCGCACCAACGCCCAGTCCCGCTCCCTCGAGGAGATCCTGATGCGCGTGGGCCTGCCCTACAAGGTGGTGGGCGGCACCCGATTCTATGAGCGCAAGGAGATCAAGGACGCGCTGGCGTACCTGCGCGTGCTGGTGAACTCCGACGACGTCGTCAACCTCCGCCGGATCCTCAACGAACCCAAGCGCGGAATCGGTGACCGCGCCGAATACGCGGTCGCCTCCCTCGGCGAACGCGAGCGGACGAGCTTCATGGCTGCCCTCCGGCGTGCCGGTGAGGCGCCGGGCATGGCGACCCGCTCGGTCAACGCAGTGGCGGGTTTCGTGAAGCTCATCGACGATCTCGCCGAAGTGGCCGCCGGTTCGGGTGCCTCCGCGGCCCTCGAGGCGGTCCTCGAACAGACCGGGTACCTCGAACAGCTGCGCACCAGCAACGATCCGCAGGACGAATCGAGGGTGGAGAACCTCGCCGAGCTGGTGGCCGTGGTCCGGGAGTTCGAACGCGACAACCCGGACGGCACGCTCGGCGATTTCCTCGAACAGGTGTCGCTGGTGGCCGACGCCGACCAGATCCCGGACGCGCCCGAGGGCTCGCCCGCCGAGGTGGAGCGGGCCGTGGCCGAGGCGCGCAGGCAGGGCGTGGTGACCCTCATGACGCTGCACACGGCCAAGGGGCTCGAGTTCCCCGTGGTGTTCCTGACCGGTATGGAGCAGGGCATCTTCCCGCACCAGCGGTCGGCGACGGACCCGAAGGAGCTCGCCGAGGAGCGCAGGCTCGCCTACGTGGGCCTGACGCGTGCGAGGGAACGGCTGTACCTCACGCGGTCCGAGGTCCGCAGCATGTGGGGCCAGAGCCAGTACAACCCGGCAAGTCAGTTCGTGGGCGAAGTGCCCGAGGAGCTGATCGTCTGGAAGCGCGAAGGGGCGGCGAAATCGGCGTGGACCACCGGGGGGAGCATCAGCGGACCCCGATTCAGTGGGTCCTACTGGGGTGCCGGCGGAGGTGGTGCGTCATCGGCCCCGGCAAAGGCGATCGGCCGAGTGCAGCCGCAGAAGGAAGTGGTCTCCGTGGGGGTGGGGGACCGGGTCAACCACGCGAGCTTCGGGAGCGGCACGGTGCTCGCCGTCGAAGGATCGGGAGACAAGACGGTGGCCAAGGTGAGGTTCGACGCCGGTGACAAGCGGCTCCTGCTGCGGTACGCGCCATTGACGAAGGAAACCTGAAAGCCCTAGCTCATGCGCAGGTTTTTCTACAACTCATAGAACTGTGTGCTTACTCACTAAAGGGCTAGTCTTGAAAAGGCCTCCTGCGCCAAGGGACTAAAGTTCCCTCTGTAAACCTACTTCGACGTAGAAGGACACTAATCCGTGGACCTGTTTGAATACCAGGCGCGCGATCTCTTTGAGGCACACGGAGTACCCGTGCTCGCCGGCATCGTGGCGCATACCCCTGAAGAAGCAAAAGCAGCAGCCGAGAAGATCGGCGGCGTTGTCGTCGTCAAGGCCCAGGTCAAGGTTGGTGGCCGAGGAAAGGCCGGCGGCGTCAAGGTCGCCAAGACCCCTGAGGAAGCTCACCGCTACGCCTCCGACATCCTGGGCATGGACATCAAGGGCCACACGGTCCACAAGGTGATGATCGCGCAGGGCGCGGACATCGCGGAGGAATACTACTTCTCCGTGCTGCTGGACCGATCGAACCGCAACTACCTGGCCATGTGCTCAGTGGAGGGCGGCGTGGAGATCGAGCAGCTCGCCGTCGAACGCCCCGAGGCCCTGGCCCGCGTGGCCGTGAATCCGGGAGTGGGAATCGACCAGGCGAAGGCCGACGAGATCGTCGAGGCCGCAGGCTTCGCACCCGAGCTCCGGGCCGACGTCGCCACCACCATCCTTCGGCTGTGGGACGTCTTCGTGAAGGAGGACGCCACGCTCGTCGAGGTCAACCCGCTGGTGAAGACCGGTGCCGGCGAGATCATCGCGCTGGACGGCAAGGTCACCATCGACGAGAACGCCTACTTCCGCCAGGAAGGCCACGCTGCCCTCGAGGACAAGGACGCAACGGATCCGCTCGAGGCCAAAGCCAAGGAACACGACCTCAACTACGTCAAGCTCGACGGCGAAGTAGGCATCATCGGCAACGGCGCCGGTCTTGTCATGTCGACGCTCGACGTCGTCGCGTACGCCGGTGAAGCGCACGGCAACGTTCGGCCCGCGAACTTCCTCGACATCGGAGGCGGAGCCAGTGCCGAGATCATGGCGGCGGGACTCGACGTCATCCTGAACGACGCCCAGGTCAAGAGCGTCTTCGTCAACGTCTTCGGCGGCATCACCTCCTGCGACGCCGTGGCCAACGGCATCGTGAAGGCACTGGAGATTCTCGGGGACAAGGAGAACAAGCCCCTCGTGGTCCGGCTCGACGGCAACAACGTCGAAGAAGGCCGCCGCATCCTTTCAGAGGCCAATCACCCCTTGGTGACCCTCGCCACCACCATGGACGAAGGCGCCGACAAGGCCGCCGAGCTGGCTTACGGAAAGTAAAGGTTTCTCTCTATGTCTATCTACCTGAACAAAGATTCAAAGGTGATCGTCCAGGGCATCACCGGCGGCGAGGGCAGCAAGCACACCGCCCTCATGGTTGCAGCAGGAACCCAGGTCGTGGGTGGCGTCAACGCCCGCAAGGCCGGAACCACCGTCACCCACGGCGATGTCACCCTGCCGGTGTACGCCACGGTCGAGGAAGCGGTCGCTGAGACCGGGGCCGACGTCTCCATCGTCTTCGTGCCACCGGCTTTCACCAAGGACGCCGTCGTCGAAGCCATCGAAGCCGGCCTCGGCCTCGTCGTGGTCATCACCGAGGGCGTTCCGGTGCAGGACTCGGCCGAGTTCTGGGCGCTCGCGCAGACCAAGGTCGACGCCGACGGCAAGCAGATCACCCGGATCATCGGTCCGAACTGCCCCGGCATCATCACTCCGGGCGAGTCGCTCGTGGGCATCACGCCGGCGAACATCACCGGCAAGGGCGGCGTGGGCCTGGTGTCGAAGTCCGGCACGCTCACCTACCAGATGATGTTCGAGCTGCGCGACCTCGGCTTCTCCACAGCGATCGGCATCGGTGGGGACCCTATTGTCGGCACCACCCATATCGACGCGCTCGAAGCCTTCGAAGCCGACCCTGAGACCAAGGCGATCGTCATGATCGGTGAGATCGGAGGAGACGCCGAGGAGCGCGCCGCCGAATTCATCAAGGCCCACGTCACCAAACCGGTCGTCGGTTATGTGGCGGGATTCACGGCACCTGAAGGAAAGACGATGGGCCACGCGGGCGCGATCGTATCCGGTTCCGCAGGCACCGCGCAGGCCAAGAAGGAAGCCCTCGAGGCTGCGGGGGTCCGGGTCGGCAAGACGCCGTCCGAGACGGCAGCCCTTCTGCGCGAGGTCTACGCGAGCCTCTAGGCTCCCGCTCGTTCCACTGGGAATAAGGCACGACGACGCCCCGGCCGCCCCTGGCAGCCGGGGCGGCGTCGTGTTCTCCGGAGATTCCCGCGCCGGGATCCCGGCGCGTAGGGTTGGATCCGGGAAACAACCAACAGCTCTACGACTTCCAAGGAGAATTCATGCGCGCCACAATCATTCATGGTCCAGGCGACATCCGTGTTGAGGACCGGGATTACCCCTCCGTCATCCGCGCCACCGATGTGGTTGTGAGGGTGACTGCCTCCTGCGTCTGCGGGTCCGACCTCTGGCCCTACCGGGGCGTGGGGAAGGCGAGGGAGCCCAAGGCCATCGGCCATGAGTTCGTCGGTGTGGTGGAGGCGGTCGGCGACGACGTCACGAAACTGTCCGTGGGCGACTTCGTCATTGCGCCCTTCGTCGACAGCTGCGGGGCCTGCCCCCAGTGCGTCAACGGCGTGACGGTGGCGTGCGACCATCTGACGTCCTGGGGAAGTACCGACGAGCACGGTGATTACGTGGACGGCGGCCAGGGCGAGGCCGTCCGTGTACCGCAGGCCGAGGGCACGCTCCGGAAGGTCGAGGGCGTCACGGAACCGGACCCGGAGCTGACTGCGAGCCTGCTCACGCTCTCGGACGTCATGTCCACGGGCCACCACGCCGCGGTCAGTGCCTCCGTAGGTCCCGGACGTACCGTCGTCGTCGTGGGCGACGGCGCGGTCGGCCTCTGCGGAGTGCTTGCCGCCAAGCGGCTCGGCGCCACCCGGATCATTGCGATGTCGCGGCATGAGGACCGGCAGGCGCTGGCCCGGGAGTTCGGCGCCACGGACATCGTCGCCGAGCGCGGCGACGACGGCGTCGGACGAGTCCGGGAGCTCCTCGGGGGAGTGCTGGCCGACTCGGTACTCGAGTGCGTGGGCACCAAGGAATCGATGGACCAGGCACTGCGCAGCACGCGGCCGGGCGGAAGCCTCGGCTTCGTCGGGGTGCCGGCCGGGGGGCCCGAAGTCCCGATCGGTTACCTTTTCGCGAAGAACATCTCCGTGGGCGGCGGAATGGCTCCTGCCCACACCTACATCCCCGAACTGCTCGAGGATGTCCTTGCCGGCAGGATCAATCCCGGCAAGGTATTCGACGTCGTGATGCCTCTCGATGAGGCGGCCGAGGCCTATAAGGCGATGGACGAGCGCCGTGCCATCAAGGTGCTGCTCAGGCCCTGACTCCGGGGTGGAAGCGAGCCGGCGGCGCGGCCCTGGGGCGGCGCCGCTGTGCCGTCAAGGGACGTGTGATTTCGGGCGCAGTTACCGGATTCCGATTGTGGATCCCGGGAGCGGGTGCAAGAATAGTTCGGTGAGTCAACTAAAATCCCGCTCGGCCGACCCCCGGAGCAACGCGCCGGCGAGGGAGGCCAAATTCGTGCTCGTCTTCGTGGCACTGATGCTTTCCATGCTGCTTTCGGCCCTGAACCAGACCATTCTCGGAACGGCTCTGCCCACGATCGTGGGTGAGCTGAACGGTGCAAGCTCCATGCTCTGGGTCATCACGGCCTTCATCCTCGCCTCGACGATCACCATGCCGATCTACGGCAAGCTCGGGGACCTGGTGGGGCGCAAGCATCTGCTCATCAGTGCCATCCTGATCTTCCTCGTGGGCTCCGTGGTGGGCGCCCTCGCACCGGACATGGCCTGGCTGATCGTCGCCCGTGTGATCCAGGGGCTCGGCGGCGGCGGGCTCATGATCCTCTCGCAGGCCATCATCGCGGACATCGTGCCCGCCCGTGAACGCGGCAAGTACATGGGACTGATGGGAGGCGTCTTCGCCTTCGCCTCAGTGGTGGGACCGCTGATCGGCGGGTGGCTCACCGAGGGCCCCGGGTGGCGCTGGGTGTTCTGGTTCAACCTGCCGGTCGGAGCCCTGGCGCTCGTCGGGGCCACGCTGTTCCTGCGGCCGAAGGCCGTGCGGGTCCGCCCCACGCTGGACCTCTGGGGCATGGTGTTCATTGCGATGGCCACCACCGGCCTGGTGCTGGTCAGCAGTTGGGGTGGCAGCACCTATGACTGGACGAGCCCGGTGATCCTGGCCCTCATCGCGGCCACCGTCGTCTCTGCGGTGGCCTTCGTGCAGGTGGAACGGCACACTGCCGAGCCGATCATCCCGATGGCGCTCTTCCGGGACCGCAACTTCAAGCTCACTACGGTGGCGGGCCTGCTGACGTCGGTGGCCATGTTCGGATCCATCGGCTACATGCCTACCTACCTCCAGATGGCGACGGGCGCTTCGGCCACCGAGGCCGGCATGCTGATGATTCCCATGATGGGAGCGCTGCTGGTCTCGTCGATCGTCTCGGGACAGCTCGTTTCCCGGACGGGCAGGTACAAGTGGATGCCGATCACAGGCTCGGCCATCATGGTGGTGGCCCTGGTGCTGATGGGCATGCTCGAGCCGTCCTCCGCGGTGTGGTACATCTGCCTCGACCTGGGGATCCTGGGCCTTGGCCTGGGCCTGAACATGCAGATCCTGGTGCTGATCGTCCAGAACTCCTTTCCGCTCAGCCAGGTGGGAACTGCGACGGCGGCCAACAACTTCTTCCGGCAGATCGGCGCCACGCTCGGGTCGGCAGTGGTGGGCAGCCTGTTCGCCTCACGCCTGACCGGCTTCCTGGACGAGCGGCTTCCCGCCCAGGCGGCC
>NZ_KI914811.1:44298-51785 GCF_000520535.1 Arthrobacter sp. H41 | reverse complement strand
CGGCCGCCGCCACCGGCGGAGGCGAATCCCTGACGCCTGCCCTGGTGCAGAGCCTTCCCGAAGGGCTGCGGGAGATCATCGTGAACTCCTACAGCGAAGCACTCATCCCCCTGTTCCTCTACATGGCACCGCTCGCCGCCATTGCCGCAGTGCTGTGCCTGTTCGTCACTGAGAAGCCCCTGGCCACCACCCTGGAGCACGACGCCGTTCCCGAGTCGGTCGGTGAGGGCAGCATGATCATGGGTGGCAGGGAGAACGCACCGGCCTCGACGTAGGAGCGGCGCTTCCTCCGGGGGTCGGGCACAATAGCGGAATGACTACTGTCTCCGAGCCACGCCCCTCCGCCTACCTCATCTCCCGCGCGCGCCTTATCGAAGCGCCTGCCGACCGGATCTTCGAGGTGCTTGCGACACCTGCACTTCACAGTGTGATCGACGGCTCGGGCACGGTGAAGGGCGAACAGCCCAATGGACCGAAGCGGCTGGCGCTCGGAGCGCGCTTCGGCATGGACATGAGCATGGGTGCCAGCTACAAGATCCTCAATCGGGTGACCGAGTTCGAGGAGGGGCGCCGCATCGCGCGGCGCCATTTCTCGAGCCATGTCTGGCGCTACACGCTCGAGCCCCGCGGCAACGCAACGCTCGTCACCGAGCAGTGGGATGCCCGCGCGGTCCCCTTCAAACTGGTGCTACGGCTCACGGGCTTCACCCGGCGGCACCCCGAAAGCATCGAGAAGACGCTGGCCAAGCTCGACGAGCACGTCACGAGCCAGTAGCCGGCGCCCGCACCGGTTTTATCGGGCGCGATTGTCGTTTTCGATGGCGCCACCGTCCACGGTGAATTCCGTCCGACTGAAGCCGGTCCGACTGCAGTGCGTCGACCGGATACTCAGACGACCGAGGTGCCGAACAGCAGGCCCAGCACGTAGGTGGCCGCTGCGGCACCCAGGCCGATCGCCATCTGCCGCAGTGCGAGCTTCAGCGGCGAGGCGCCGGACAGCAGCCCGACGACGGCGCCCGTGGCAAGCAGCGCAAGGGCCACCAGGACGCAGGCGGTGACGACGGCCATCGCCCCCGTCAGGCCCAGAAGGTACGGGAGGACGGGGATGATGGCGCCCGAGGCAAAGAAACAGAAGCTCGACGCCGCCGCTCCGAGGCCCGTTCCCACGGTTTCGTGGTCATCGGGCGTGGCGTCGCCGTCGGGCTGGAGGGAGAAGCTCGGGTCGCAGTCGCAGCTGTAGAGCCCCATCCGCTCGGCGGCGCGGTGCTCGGCGGCTTCCGGAGTCATGCCGCGTGCCCGGTAGACCAACACCAGCTCGTTCGCCGCAATGTCCAGTTCCTTGGCAGCGGTCAGGGTGATCTGGGTGGGACGGGTTGCCGAGAGCAGCTCGCGCTGCGACCGCACCGACACGTACTCGCCGACACCCATCGACAGCGCCCCGGCCAGGAGCCCCGCGAGCCCGCTGAACAGGATGAACGACGTGGAGACGCCGGTGGCGCCGATGCCCATGATGAGGGCCAGGTTGCTGACGAGGCCGTCATTGGCTCCGAAGACCGCCGCCCGGAAATTGCCTGAGAGCCGGTTCCTGCCGCGGGTGGCGAGTCCGCGGACAACCTCCTCGTGGATCTGTTCATCCGCGGCCATGGCACTGGTGGCGGAGGGGTCGGCGGCATACGGGGACCGGCCCTCGGCGCGCTGGGCGAGGGCCAGCACGAAGACCGAGCCGAAGCGCCGGGCAAGGAGCCCGAGGACCCTGTTCCGGACCGAGGGGGCCGCGGGTTTGCCTGCCGCGTCGCCCAGCAGGACGAGCCAGTGCGCCTCGTGGCGTCCTTCGGCCTCCGCAAGCTCAAGGAGGATCTCGCGTTCCTCGCCCTGCCGCCGCTGGGCGAGGTAGCGATAGGTGGCTGCTTCGGCACGCTCATCGGAAAGGTACTGCCGCCACCGCTTGATGTCCTGTGGACTGGGATTGGCCTCGGGGGCGCTCACTCGGTACTCCTGGTCGGCGGTTTAGCTGCCCTTAATCCTAGCGCGGGGGAGGGCACGGCTACGGCCGATCGCGTGTCGACGGCGGAAACGGGCTACCGTGCGGCATCCCGCACGCGGTAGAGTCGGTTCCGTCCAAACAGGAAGCAGGCTTATGGATTTCGCGCCGCCACGTCCGTGGGTCTCCAGGTACGGCCCGGGTGTACCCGCGGAGATCACCGTACCCGACGGGTCCCTTCCGGACCTTCTCGAAGCATCCGTCCGCTCCTACGAGCGGTCGGTGGCGCTTGAATTCTTCGGTGCTGAGACGAGCTACCGCGACCTCGGCGAGTCCGTGCTGAAGGCGGCTGAAGGCCTGCGCCGCCTGGGAGTCGGCACCGGAGACCGGGTTGCACTCGTCCTCCCCAACTGCCCCCAGCACATCGTGGCGTTCTACGCCGTGCTGCGTCTCGGCGCCATCGTCGTGGAGCACAACCCGCTCTACACCGACCGGGAACTGCGCCACCAGTTCGAGGATCACGGGGCCACGGTGGCCGTGGTCTGGGACAAGGTGGTGCCGCGCGTCCAGGCGCTGCCGGCCGACGTCGGCGTCGAATCGATCGTCTCCGTCAGCCTTCCCGCCGCCCTGCCCGCACTGAAGCGGCTCGCACTCCGTCTTCCGCTGCCCGCAGCGAGGAAATCCCGCGACGCCCTGACGACGTCCGAACGACTGTCCGGGCCGCGGCCCGTGCACAGCTGGCGCAAGCTCCTCGCCCACCGCGCCCTTCGCAGGCAGCACCCGCGGCCCTCGTCAGGGGACATCGCAGTGCTCCAGTACACCAGCGGGACAACCGGCCAGGCCAAGGGAGCGGTCCTGACCCACCGGAACTTGCTGGCCAACGCAGCCCAGGGCCGGGCCTGGGTGCCCGGGCTCGAGGAGGGGCGCGAGGTCGTTTACGCCGTCCTTCCGATGTTCCACGCCTACGGGCTCACACTGTGCCTGACCTTCGCCATGAGCATCGGTGCGCGCCTCGTGCTGTTCCCGCGGTTCGACGTCGACCTCGTGCTCCGCGCGGCCCGCAGGAGCCCGCCGACGTTCCTGCCCGCCGTGCCTCCCATCTACGAGCGGCTGGCTACTGCAGCGAATGCACGTGGAGCCGACCTCAGCTCGATCCGCTGCGCCATCTCCGGTGCCATGAACCTTCCCGAAGCCACTGTCGAATTCTGGGAGAAGACCACGGGTGGTTACCTGGTGGAGGGCTACGGCCTCACGGAGACGTCCCCGGTGGCGATCGGAAACCCCATCGGTCCCACACGGCGTCCCGGAACGGTGGGGCTGCCGTTCCCCAATACGGACATTCGCGTCGTCGACCCGGACAATCCCTCGCAGGACCGCGAACCCGGGCAGCCGGGGGAACTGCTGATCCGGGGCCCGCAGGTATTCTCCGGGTACTGGCGGAAGCCCGAGGAAACCGAAGCGGCCCTGCTCGACGGCGGCTGGTTCCGCACCGGCGACATCGTCCGGGTGGATGAGGACCACTACGTGACCGTCGTGGACCGCATCAAGGAACTGATCATCACCGGCGGCTTCAATGTGGCGCCGTCGGAGGTGGAAGACGCCCTGTCAGCCCACGCGGACGTCGCCGACGCCGCCGTCGTGGGACTGCCGGGGACCGGAGGCGGTGAGGACGTCGTCGCCGTCGTGGTCCTGAGGGAGGGCTGCGAGCTCGACGCCGACGCGCTGCGGCAGCACTGCCGTGCGGCCCTGGCCGCGTACAAGGTGCCGAAGCGGATCATCGCGGTCGAGGAACTGCCGCGCTCACTGATCGGCAAGGTCCTGCGGCGCGAAGTGCGCACGCAATTGCTCGTCGAGGGGACGGCGGCGCCGAACAGTCGGGAACCGCAAAAAACTATGGAAGTCAACGATCGGATGGGAACAGAGTGAGCAACCAGAACATACACCCTTCAGCGGAGACGGGACCGTGGCAGGGCCCACTCGGCCGCACGAGCATCCGCGTGGCACAGGTGCTTCTGCTGCTCGTGCTCGCAGTCGTGCTGGTCTACGCCCTCATCCAGGTGAGGCTCGTCGTGATTCCGATGCTGCTGGCCCTGATTCTTGCCGCAGCCATCGGTCCCCTGGTGCTGTGGCTGCGCAGGAAGGGCTGGCCCAGTGCCGCGGCCACCGGCTTTTCCTTCCTCCTCCTCGTCGTCGCGTTTGGTGGACTGATCACGGGCATCATCTTCGCCATCGTGGGTCAGGCGGGCCAGCTCGTCAGCCAGGCCACTGAAGGGTTCGATCAGATCTACGCTTTCGTCCAGGACGGTCCCATCCCGATTGACGACGCGCAGATCCAGCAGGCGCGCGACGCCGCCATCGACTTCGCCACCAGCAGTTCGGTGGGAGCCGGTGCAATTTCCGGGTTGAGCGCCGCGGGCAGCTTCATCACCGGCGCCCTGCTCATGGCCGTCATCCTGTTCTTCTTCCTCAAGGACGGCGAGCAGATCTGGGCCTTCATCCTTCGCGCGTTCAAGGGCAAGCGACTCGTCAAGGCGCGACGCGTGGGGCACGACAGCCTGCTGGTGCTCGGTGGCTATGTGCGCGGCACCGCCATCGTGGCGCTCGTCGACTCCTTCTTCATCGGCCTTGCGCTGCTGATCCTCGGTGTACCGCTCGCGCTTCCCCTCGCCGCGATCGTGTTCGTGGGAGCTTTCATCCCCCTGGTGGGGGCCACACTCGCGGGTGTGCTCGCAGCACTCATTGCCCTGGTGGCGAACGGACCCACCACGGCGTTGATAGTGATCATCGTGGTGATCGTGGTCAACCAGCTCGAAGGCAATTTCCTCCAGCCCGTGGTCATGGGACGCACGCTCAGCGTGCACGCCCTCGTCATCCTGCTCGCGTTGACTGCCGGAACCATCCTGGCGGGCATCATCGGCGCGATCCTTTCAGTTCCGGTAGCAGCCGTGGGTTGGGCCGCCATCAAGGCATGGAACAAGGAGGACGACGACGACATCACTGCCGCCGAGATCGAGCGCGCCGAGAAGGAGACCGCGCTCGATGAAAGCGGCCATGGCCTCAGTTCCATGGCCAAGGAAGACCGCCCCCTCCTGGGAAGGATCGCGGCAGTGTCCGTCGCCAGGGCAGCAAAACGGCCCGCCACGGAATCCCGCGCGGATCGGGTCAAGGGCCGCAGGGCCTCCGAGCCGGAAAAGGATTCCGGCCCGGGCAGCAGCGACGGTTCGACGGCTGCGGGCAGGACGAACAGGACGGAATAGGCAGGAAAGAAGGCCGGCCCGGGAGCTCCAGCGTGTAGGCGAGCATGACGATGCCGGACACCTTCGTCGCCTCGTGCCCGTAGCGCAGGGTCAGCATCCGGGAGACGGTGTAGATCTTCAGCTTCTGGATGGTGGGCGCGATCAGCAGGCTCAGCAGCAGGACGTCGGTGCCGATCGCGACGACGAGTCACATGCCGGAGATCCCGAAGGTGTAGCCGAGGCCCACTCCTCCCACAGTGGAAGCCCCGCCCGGCACCACGGCGGCCATGGTGCCGGTATAGAGAAGCGGGCCGAGGCGGCGTCCGGCCACGAGGTAGTCGCTGGTGTTCCTGGTCCGCGACTTGCCCCACCACCCGAAGCCCAGCATTGCAACGAGGTACACGACCACGATCGCGATATTGATGATCTGCATGTCGAATCCTGTCGGTAAGCTCATAACCTGTTCCCGCCGAAAGGATTCCATGAAAGCGTTGCCAGTAGAACCCACCAATGCCCCCGTGGCCATCGGGTCGCGCATTCGCGCGGAACGGCAGTCGCAACGCATGACCATCGAGCAGGTTGCCGAATCGACGGGGCTGACCAAGGGCTTCCTCAGCAGGGTGGAGCGGGACCTCACGTCACCCTCGGTGGCGTCGCTGGTGACGCTGTGCCAGGTGCTGTCCATCTCGATCGGGGATCTGTTTCTCGCTCCCGAGATCCACCGGACCCGACTCGCCGAAGCGCCGCGGATCAGCCTCGGAGGTGAGGGTATCAACGAGCGGCTCCTGACGGCGCGCTCGGAGCGACGGCTGCAGATGATCCGGGCCGTCATCGAACCGTACGGCCGGGGTGAGGACGAGCTGTACTCGGTGGACTGCGAGGTCGAGACCCTCCATGTCATCGAGGGCCGGTTCGAGCTGGCCTTCTCCAACCAGCGCTACGAACTCGAGGCCGGTGACACCGTCACCTTTCCGGGCCGGGAGCCGCATACCTGGGTCAACCCCACGGGGGACCGCGCCGTCATCCTCTGGACTCTCGTCCCGGCGGCTTCGCAAGGGTGACGCCTCGGTTTCCCGGGACACCAGTGGCCAGCCGCTTCGCGAGATAGGGGGCTGTCCGGCTTCCGACAGCGACGGCGACGGCGGCCGGCGTCCCCGAGGTGACGATGCGGCCGCCCTCGTTCCCACCCGACGGGCCGAGATCGATCACCCAGTCCGCTGCAGCCACGACATCCATCTCATGCTCGACCACCACCACGGTGCTGCCGGCGTCGACGAGTGTGCTGAGCTGTTCGAGCAGCAGCCGTACGTCAGCAGGGTGCAGGCCGGTGGTCGGCTCATCGAGCAGGTACAGCGTGTGTCCGCGGCGCGCGCGCTGCAGTTCGGTGGCCAGCTTGATGCGCTGTGCCTCGCCGCCCGAAAGCTCGGTGGCCGGCTGCCCGAGCCGTAGGTAGCCCAGCCCCACGTCCCGCAGTGTCGCGAGGCTGCGCGCAGCGGACGGCACGTCGGCGAGGAAATGCGCGGCGTCGTCGACCGTCAGCCCCAGGACATCGGCAATGCTTCTGCCCCGATACGTCACCTCCAGGGTTTCCGGGTTGTAGCGGGCACCATGGCATGCCGGGCACGGTCCGTAGCTGCCGGGAAGGAACAACAGTTCGACGGCGACGAAGCCCTCGCCGAGGCAGGTCTCACAGCGGCCCCCGGCCACATTGAACGAGAACCGCCCGGCGTCATAGCTCCGTGCGCGGGCGGTCTCCGTGTCGGCGAAGATCCTGCGTACGGCATCGAACAGCCCCGTGTAGGTGGCGAGGTTGGAGCGCGGTGTCCGCCCGATCGGTTTCTGGTCCACCCGCACCACGCGGTCGAGGGTCTCCAGACCCTGCACCCGGCCGACGATGGTGCGGTCACCGGGTGCCGACTCGAAGTCGTTGCCGCTGCCCTCCGGTGAGTCGACCGGCGAATCGTTCCGGACGTGCCTGCCGACCACATCGGCCAGTACCTGGCTCACGAGGGTGGACTTGCCTGAGCCGGACACACCGGTCACGACCGTGAGGACGCGCAGGGGGATATCGGCGTCGAGGTCGCTGAGATTGTGCCGGCGGATGCCCTCCAGCCGCAGCCACCCGCTTGCCTCGCGCAGCACCCGCGCCGGGGCGGTGTTCTCGGGCGCCGTGTCCGGAAAGAGGAACGGCCGCGTCACCGATTCCTCGATCCCCGCCAGGCCCGGGACCGGACCGCTGTACAGGACGGTGCCGCCGTCCTCGCCGGCTC
>NZ_KI914811.1:40262-44198 GCF_000520535.1 Arthrobacter sp. H41 | reverse complement strand
CGGTGCCGCCGTCCTCGCCGGCTCGCGGCCCGACGTCGACGATCCAGTCCGCACGCTGCACCACGTCCATGTTGTGCTCGACGACGAACACGGAATTGCCCGACGCCCTCAGTGCCTCCAGGACGCCCAGCAACGGCTCGGCGTCCGCCGGGTGCAGTCCTGCGGACGGTTCGTCGAGCACATAGACCACCCCGAACAGTCCGGATCGCAGCTGGGTCGCAATGCGCAGGCGCTGCATCTCACCGGGGGACAGCGTGGGCGTGGTCCGGCCGAGGCTCAGGTACCCCAGGCCGAGTTCAAGGAGCACCTCGAGGCGCTGCAGCAGATCGCGGCTGATGGTGACGGCCACGCCGGTCGTTTCACCGGACGACGGCGACTGCCACGCGGCATCGGGTTCCTCCCGTTCCGCGGTGGAGCGGAGGACCCCGGCGAGTTCCGCCAGGGACAGGGTGTTGAGATCGGCGATGCTCCGGCCGGCGAAGGTGACGGCGAGTGCCTCGGCGCGCAGGCCGCTCCCGCCGCACAGCGGACACGGCCCCGATTCCATGTACTGGAGCACCCGCTCGCGCATCGACTGGCTCTTCGAATTCGCCAGGGTGTGCAGCACGTAGCTCTTCGCACTCCAGAACCGTCCATTGTAGGGCTTCGCGACGCGGTCCCGCTGCGGGGTCACCTGCACCTGCGGCTGCTCCTCGGTGAAGAGGATCCAGTTCCGGGACTCCTGCGGCAGGTCCCGCCAGGGGGTGTCGACGTCGTGGCCCAGTTCCCGGACGATGTCGCGGAGGTTCTTGCCCTGCCACGCGCCGGGCCAGGCTGCGATGGCGCCGTCGCTGATGGTTCGGGCGGGATCCGGCACGAGCGTTTGCTCCGTGACGGTATGGGCGTTACCGAGACCGGAGCATCGCGGGCAGGCACCCGCGGCGGTGTTGGGCGAGAAGGCATCCGAGTCCAGGCGCCGGTCCACCTGCTGAGGATAGGTGCCGGCACGGGAGAACAGCATGCGCAGGGAGTTGGAGAGCGTGGTGAGGGTCCCCACCGTGGAGCGGGAGCTCGGCGTGCCCCGGCGCTGCTGGAGAGCAACGGCTGGCGGTAGTCCGCTGATGCTTTCGACCTTCGGATTGTGTCCCTGCTGGATCAGCCGGCGGGCATAGGGTGCCACGGATTCCAGGTACCGGCGCTGTGCCTCGGCGTAGATGGTGCCGAACGCGAGGGAGGACTTGCCCGAGCCCGAGACGCCCGTGAAGGCGACGACAGCGTCCCTCGGGACGTCGACGTCGATGTTGCGCAGGTTGTTCTCCTGCGCTCCGCGAACCCGGACGAATCCGTTCCGGTCCTCCACCCGGAGGCCGGCGGAGCTTCGGGTTTCCCTTGGATCTACCATTCACCCGACTCTAACGGTGTCCGCAGCCGGTGCCGTACTCCGGGGCGCGGGCCTTGACCGGACACCCGGGCACAATTAGCCTAGGGTGAAACAACTGATGCATATTTAGCAACCAGTCGGCCGGAACGCGCCGAGGCTGGAGACAAGGGAAGCGGACCTCGTGGAAGAACTGCGGATATCGGCCGGCGGAACGCTGGGACCGATCGACTCTGCCCGGATACCCCGCTATGCAGGGGCGGCGACCTACGCCCGGCTGCCCCGCCTCGACCAGGTGGCACGCACCGACATCGCCGTCGTGGGCGTGCCGTTCGACTCCGGGGTATCCTACCGGCCGGGGGCACGTTTCGGCGGTAACCATATCCGTGAGGCCTCGCGGTTGCTGCGTCCCTATAACCCTGCGCTCGACATCTCGCCGTTCGAAAGCGTGCAGGTTGCCGATGCGGGCGACATGGCCGTCAATCCCTTCAACATCAACGAAGCGATCGAGACGGTGCAGCAGAACGCGCTGGACCTCACGGCCGACGGCGCCCGCCTCGTCACACTCGGTGGCGACCACACCATCGCCCTGCCGTTGCTCCGGGCCGCGACCGAGCGTGCCGGTTCCCCCGTGGCGATGCTCCACTTCGACGCACACCTCGACACGTGGGACACCTACTTCGGCGCTGAGTACACCCACGGGACGCCGTTCCGGCGCGCTGTCGAGGAAGGCATCCTCGACACCGAGGCCATTTCCCACGTGGGCACCCGCGGACCCCTCTACGGGGTGAAGGACCTCGAGGACGACCGCCGGTTCGGGTTCGGGATCGTCACGTCGTCGGATGTCTTCCGGCAGGGAGTCGATGAGATCGTCGACAAGCTCCGCGCGCGCATCGGCAATCGCCCGCTCTACATCTCGGTGGATATCGACGTCCTCGATCCCGCCCACGCCCCGGGCACGGGCACACCGGAAGCCGGAGGCATCACCAGCCGCGAGCTGCTCGAGATCCTGCGCGGACTCCGCGGCATGAACCTCGTCGGAGCCGACGTCGTCGAGGTCGCGCCTGCGTACGACCACGCCGAGATCACGGGTGTGGCGGCGTCGCACGTAGCATACGACCTGGTCAGCCTGATGGCCGACAACCTCGCGTCACCCAACGGCAAGGAAAACTGAATGGAAATCACCGGCGGCGCTGCCTCAGCCCCACCCGAGCCCCTGACCGGCCAGCGCAACGGCGGCGACCTCGTGGTCGAAACGTTGACGGCGCTCGGCGCGACGACGGTGTTCGGAATTCCGGGCCAGCACGCGCTGGGCCTGTTCGATGCCCTTTCGAGGTCGGACCTGACGTTCGTCTCGTCGCGCGTCGAGAACAACTCGGCCTTCGCCGCTGACGGTTTCGCCCGCGCGACCGGGGAGGTGGGAGTGCTGTTCCTCTCGACCGGTCCCGGCGCGCTCACCTCCCTCGCCGGACTGCAGGAGGCATACGCCACGGGCGTGCCGATGATCGTCATCGCGAGCCAGATCCCCCTCGAAGGACTGGGCGCGCGCCGCAAGGGGATGCTTCACCAGCTGGACGACCAGAAGGCGTCGGCCGCCAACGTGACCAAGAGCCAGCGGCTCATCCAGCACGCTTCGGGCATCCCCTCGGCCATCCAGGACGCCTGGACCGAAGCGGTCTCCTCACCGCAGGGCCCCGTCTGGATCGAGGTGCCGCAGAACGTGCTGCTGGATCCCGTGATGGTTCCCGCAGTGGAGGACGCGCTCGCCGAGCCCTTCGACAACCCGCCCCGGATCGAACTCGTCCGCGAAGCACTCGCCTGGCTGAATGATTCGAAGCGGCCGGCCATTGTTGCCGGCGGTGGGACGCGGAGGGGCAACGCCGAGGAATGGCTCCTGTCCATCGCGGAGAAACTGGGCGCGCCGGTGGTGTGCTCGCCCGGAGGCAACGGCGCGTTCCCCTGGAACCACGAGCTGTCACTTCAGTCCTGGGTCGAGGACCGGCACGTGACGGAGGTCCTCGAGGACGCCGATCTCCTGCTGGTGATCGGATCCTCCCTGGGAGAAGTGACCTCCAACTACTTCACGCTCGAACCACGCGGACGCATCATTCAGATCGACGCCGAACCGCGCGTGCTGGAGTCGAACCGCCCGGCACTGGGAATTCGCGCCGATGCGGGGCAGGCGCTCAAGGCACTCGATGAGGGACTGGGCACACTCGACCGGAACCGCACGGACGGGTACGACGCCGGAGTCCTCGTCGCGGACACGCTCGCGAAGGTGCAGGCGCGGCTGGATTCCCAGGACCTCGCCATGGAGCGGCGCTTTCTGGCCGATATCCGCGAGGCAGCCCCGGACGACATGCAGACCTTCTGGGACATGACCATCTCCGCCTACTGGGCCTGGAGCTGCTGGGATGCCCGGATGGGGAAATTCCACTCGGCGCAGGGAGCCGGCGGCCTGGGCTACGGCTTCCCGGGTGCCATCGGCGGCGCGGTGGGACTCGGGTCACAGGGGAAGAACCCCCGCGTGCTGGCTGTCTCCGGTGACGGCTCGGCGATGTACTCGATCGCCGAGCTCG
>NZ_KI914811.1:35040-40162 GCF_000520535.1 Arthrobacter sp. H41 | reverse complement strand
ACTCGATCGCCGAGCTCGCCACGGCACGGCAGCACGACCTTGCAGTCACCTGGCTGATCGTCGACGACGGCGGGTACGGCATCCTGCGCGAATACATGGAGGGAGCCTTCGGCAAGGCGACCGCCACTGAACTCGCCCGGCCGGACTTCGTGAAACTCGCCGAGTCCTTCGGGGTGCCGGCACGCCGGGTGGAACCCTCCGGCGTGCGGCAGGCCCTCGAGGAAAGCTTTGCCTCGGAGGGACCCAATGTGGTGGTGGTCGAGACGCTCCTGAGGCTCTTCGCGCCCACGCACCTGGACCTCTAGCCTTCCGCCCGGTCGCCGCCGGGGGTAGGGTCGAAAAACGCGACTACCCTCGGCCGCGCATCGGAAGGACTGGCAATGTCATTCTCCAAGGGAGACGCGGTGACCTGGAATACGTCCCAGGGAACCACCGACGGCAAGATCGTCGAGAAACGCGTCAAGGAGTTCGAGTTCTCCGACCACAAGTTCAACGCGTCGGAGGACGAGCCGTACTACATCGTCGAGAGTGCGAAGACCGGGGCGAAAGCCGCCCACAAGGAAAGTGCCCTCAGCCGGAAATAGGGCGCGGCACTGCGCCGTGCACAACCGGTGGATCCGGAATGTCGGTGGCACTCCGGGGAAGTCAGTGCCCCGGCATCTCGTCGGCGAGCACCGATGAGGCATCGGGCAGGGTCTTCGCGTTGAAATCGATGATCTGCCAGCCCCGCTCCGGATGTTTTTCGAGGACGGTCCAGGCACAATTGGCCATGCCCGCGAACATCTCGCGCATGTGCGGCGGCGCGTCGAAGAACGCCAACAGGCCGCTGCGCAGTGCTGCGCCGTGTCCCACGAGGACACCGGTCCCGGCATCCCCCACGGCGGCGGCCGCGTCCTGCAGGACTGCCTTCATCCGGTCATCGACCTCGGACGGCAGCTCCGCTCCCGGAACCCGGTAATTGTCCTCCACGAAGAACTTGCGGTGAACATCCGGGTGCTGTTCCCGGAACTCGGCGAAGGTTGTTCCCTGGCGGATTCCCACGTCGTATTCCCGCAGCCGCTCGTCGAGGAACACTTCCGCTCCATTGAGCGCGGCAAGTTCTTCTGCGGTGTGCCGCGCCCGCACCAGATCGCTGGACCAGATGAAGTCCGGGTGGAACGTCGCCAGCATTCTGGCAGCCTTCCTGGCCTGTCGCCGTCCCGTGGCATCGAGGGGAATATCCGCCTGGCCCTGCGCTTTCTCGAGAACGTTCCACTCGGTCTGCCCGTGACGCCACAGCACCAGGCGAGGCCTTCCCGGCGGCAGGAGGGTATCCCTTCGATGCACAAGTTCCTCTGTTCCGCAGCGGCGCCCGGGTTGGGCGCGGGTGTTCACAAGAGCCGTTCCTGACCGTAGTCTTCGTCTTGATCCTATCGACACCCGGTCAAGCACGTCGCCGGGCTCTGCCGTGGAAGGGAGATCCACTATGCAAGCGGACGTTCAGGAGTGGTTTTCAACCAAGACCTATGACGGGTTCCAATGGTCGGCCGCCCAGCTGGTGCACCGGAAGGGCAGTGAGCGGATCAGCGTCGTACTGCCTGCCCGGAACGAATCCGCCACCATCGGGCCGATCGTCTCGGCGCTGCGAAGTGAGCTCATGGAGGCGGTCCCGCTGCTGGATGAGATCGTCGTCATCGACTCGAGCTCCTCCGACGATACCTCCGCCATCGCTGCCGCATCAGGGGCAACAGTGGCCCACCAGGAGGATATTCTGCTCGGGCTGGGCAACATCCCGGGAAAGGGCGAGGCCCTGTGGAAGTCCCTCGTCGTCGCCACCGGGGACATCGTGGTCTTCATCGACGCCGACCTCGAGGAATTCGACCCGCAGTTCGCCGTCGGACTCCTCGGTCCGCTGCTCGCCGACCCGGAGATCCATTTCGTGAAGAGCTGCTACGACCGGCCCCTGAATGATGGCTGCCAGGTGATGCCTGCGGGCGGAGGACGGGTCACGGAGCTGGTTGCCCGGCCGCTGCTCAACATGTTCTGGCCACAGCTGGCCGGGATCGTGCAACCCCTGGCCGGAGAGTACGCCGCCCGGCGTCGGCTCCTCGAACAGATTCCCTTCGTGTCCTGCTATGGCGTCGAAATCGGAATGCTCATCGATGTGCTTGCGGCAGTGGGACTGGACGGCATGGCCCAGGTGGACCTGGGTGAGCGCCGCCATCGGAATTCCTCCGACGCGGCACTGGCCCGGATGGCCACCCAGGTCCAGCTGACCGTGCAGTCGCGGCTGGTCCGGCCCGGACTCGTTCCGCCGGAACCTGCGAAGGCTGATCTGACCCAGTTCCTTCGGGGCGGTGGGGAATTCATTCCGGAGACCACAACGATCGAGATCGCTGAACGGCCGCCGATGGCGTCGGTGCCGGAATACCGTGCGTCGCGCGCCAGGTTGCTCGCAGTCAGCGAGTTGACCGCCTGATGCCCCCGCTGCGTGTCCTGGTCAACGCCGGCCCTTGGCTCCCCGTACCTCCGGACGGATACGGGGGCATCGAAACCGTGGTCGCCACCCTCGTTCCCGAACTGAGGAATGCCGGCGTCCACGTCACGCTCGCCACGGTGGGGCCCTCGTCCATCGAAGCGGACGCCTACCTGCGGCCGCTCGCCGAACCCCGGTTCCGTTCCATCGCGATGCCGTACAACCAGGTGTCCGGTATGGCCCACGCCCACATGCACGGCATCGTCGATGCCATCCGCGACGGCGCCGCCTGGGACCTGATCCACGATCACCTGGAAGTGGTGGGACCTGCAGTGCTGGGCGCCATGGGCCCGGCAGCACCCCCGGTCCTGCAGACCCTGCACTGGGACCTGCGGAAACATGCGGACTTCTACTCGACGTTCAACGGACGTGGCCGGGTGTGCTTCGCCGCCGTTTCGCGGTCGCAGCTCGAGCGCGCGCCGGAGCCGCTGCAGCGCCAGGTGATGGGCGTCGTTCCGCTGGCTGCCCCTTCTGCCCTCGAAATCCAGGTGGACAAGGCGGACCACGTCCTGGTGCTCGCACGAATCACCCGGGACAAGGGCCAGGACATTGCGGCGAGGGCCTGCCGGCGCGCGGGTGTTCCGCTGGTGCTGGCCGGACCGGTTGCGGGCTTCGGCGACCCGGCGGAACTGGACAGGCAGCTGGCGGCGGGAAGCCCAGGGCTGGCCGGCCACCCGGATGTACGGTTCTTCCAGGAGGAGGTCCGGCCGCTGCTGGACGGGGGCGACATCCGCTGGATCGGCGGCGTCAGCGGCGAGGCGAAGGAACGGGTGTTGCGCTCCGCACGTGCCCTGCTGACGCCGAACCGGTGGGCCGAACCGGGGGCGACAGGCGTGGTGGAAGCACTCTCCCGGGGCGTCCCCGTGATCGGAACGCCGCTCGGCGTGCTGCCCTCGCTCGTGGACCATGGCCGAACCGGGTACCTGGCCGCGGACGAGGATGACCTGGTGAGGTACTTGCGGGATCTCGAGGCCATCGATCCCCAGGCCTGCCGGGATGCAGCAGCGGGCTGGACTCCGAAAGCTATGGCACGGCGCTATCTGGACCTGTACGAGAAGCTCATCCAAAAGGCGGCAGTATGACGATTCGAATAGCTCTGGTCGGTGCCGGTTCCGTGGGGCGGCGCCACGTCGATGTCCTGACGGGGCTCGGGGCCACCATCGCCAGCGTCACCGATTCGCATCCCGGAACGGCCGAGGAGCTTGCCCGGGAGCTCTCCGTACCGGCCTTCACTGCCCCCGACGAGGCGCTGGACGCCGTCGCCGTGGATGCCGTCTACGTGTGTGTCCCGCCGTTTGCGCATGGGTCCGGTGAGCGCGCCGCCCTGGCTCGGGGCCTCCCGCTCTTCGTGGAGAAGCCCGTGGGCCTCGGGTTGGAGGTGGCCGAGGAGATCGGGGAACTCGTCGAGGCCGTGGGAGTGGTGACGGGCACCGGCTATCACTGGCGCTGCATGAATACCGTCGAGCACGCCCGGCTCCTCCTGGCGGACGCGCCCCCGCTCCTGGCCAGCGGCTACTGGCTCGACAAGCGTCCGCCCGTTCCGTGGTGGGGCAGGATGGACCGCTCCGGTGGGCAGGTGGTGGAGCAGCTCACCCACGTGCTGGATACCGCGCGGTTCCTCCTCGGCGAAGCGGTGGAGGTGTACGCCGCAGGTGTCAGGGGTTCGCTGGGGATGGACGGGCCGGAGTCCGACGACGTCGACGATGCCACCGCCGCAACGGTGCGTTTCGCCTCGGGCGCCGTGGCGACGCTCGCTGCCACCTCCGTACTGGCGGCGAAACAGCGAGCTGCACTGCACGTCGTGAGCCGCGGCCTGTACCTTGAACTCTCCGAGGCGGGGCTGAGCAGCTTCGACGGATCCGTCCGGACGGAGCTGGAATGCGGCTTCGACCCCCGGGTCGCCGTGGACCGCGAGTTCATCGAGGCCGTCCGCGGTGAACGCGAGGGTACACGAACGCCCTACGCTGAGGCGCTCCGCACCCATCGCCTGGCCTGCGCTGTCGCTGAATCGGCGCGCAGCGGCCGGCCGGTGGCGCTGAGTGCAGCATGAACCGCCGCAATATCGTGGTCCCGTCAGCCGGCCGGGTCGACATCGTGGACGAAGAGCTGTCCGAGGTGCCCGAGGGCGGGCTGCTGCTGAAGACCCTGGCCACGGGCCTGTCCGCCGGCACCGAGCTGGCCTTCGTCAAGGGCGACCATCCCGGGCTGAGGTCCCGTTTCGATACCGAGCTCGGCCTTTTCCTCCCGGATGTGCCCGACACGGTGTACCCGGTGCGCCGCCTCGGGTACATGGAAGTGGCCGAGGTCGTCACGTCCCGCAGCAGCGTGTTCTCTCCAGGGGATGTGCTCGCAACAGCGTACGGTCATGCCACGGCCCATGTGGCGGACCCGCTGACCGAGCATCTGGTACTCCTTCCCGAGGATTTCGACCCGGTGCTCGGCGTGTTCGTTGCGCACCTCGGGCCGATCTGCGCGAACGGGCTGCTGCATGCGGCGGCGGAAGCCACGGGCGGAATGGTCCGGTCCCTGGGCGACGGCGTGGACGGGCGCCTCGTCCTGGTCACCGGGGCGGGGCCGATAGGCCTCCTGACAGCCCTGTTCGCCCGA
>NZ_KI914811.1:33176-34940 GCF_000520535.1 Arthrobacter sp. H41 | reverse complement strand
CCTCCTGACAGCCCTGTTCGCCCGATCGCTGGGCAGCCGCGAGGTGGTGGTCGCGGACTCCGATCCACGGCGGCGGAAAGTTGCGGAAGAGCTGGGTTTTCCGGTGTTCGACCTCGACGGCGACCCGGGCAGGTTGCTGAAGACGCGCTGGCGCCACGGCCCCGCGGACCGCGGCGCCGACGTCGTGTTCCAGTGCCGTGGACGCGCGGAGGCCCTGCACGCTGCCCTGCGCGCGGTGCGCCCCCAGGGAAGCATCATCGATCTTGCGTTCTACATTGAGGGCGCCGACGCACTGCGGCTTGGCGAGGAGTTCCACCACAACGGGCTCAGCCTGCGCTGCGCGCAGATCGGACGCGTTCCGCGTGGTCTCTCTGCCTTGTGGGACAGAGCCCGGCTGTCCGCCGAAACGATCCTGCTGCTGCACTCCGAGGGGAAAGCGGTTCGGAAAAGCCTGGTGACGGATATTGTCCCCTTCGAGGAGGGCCCCGGGCTGATGCTGCAGGTCGCTCGGCGGGAGCGGCATGTGCTGACGGCGGTCTTCGCTGTCGATCCGGGCCTTGCAGCCTGACTCCGCGGCATTCCGCCTCAGCCCAGCCGGCATCCCTAGGTCAACGGGTCGTGGCCCCAGTTCATCAGGGAGTACCGCCACCTGGAGTTCTCGATCTCCTCCTTGGCGGGCCGCTGCGCGAGGTGGCGGTGCACGTAGCCCACCACCTTTCGCATGTGTGCTGCATCGGCGTCCGTCAGGTCCTTCTTCCGGGTGCCGAGGAGCGTGACGATCCGACGTCCGGAGGCGTGGCCCACCGACTCTCCGCCCTCCTTCTGCCCTACGGCCTTGGATTCTTCGGTGTCAAGCCATTTCTCGAGGGCCGATGCGCTCATGTTGACCGCTTCGTTCCAGTCGGCCCATACCTCATCCACTTCGCTGTGCTGGTCGGACCCTGCCATGGCGTAGCTCCTTTCCCTGGCGGCCGATGGAGAAACCTCAGCTCTCCGGCCGCGTGTTTTTCGGCTTTCCCGTAGCTTAATCCTAAGCATGCTGATAAATGTAGAGAGTAGGCCGAATCAAGAGATTAAAGGAGCACGACATCATGGCAGGAAACCTTTTGGCACGATCAGCCCACGATCTCGGTGCGGCAGCCTGGTTCGGCGGCACCCTCATGGGCGCTATCGGGCTCAACGGCGCCACCGCCAAAGCGAAGGACCCCAAGGAGCGCACCCGGCTGTCGAGCCTCGGCTGGGGAATGTGGACCCCGGTGCAGGTAGCCGCCTTCGCAGCCCATGCCGCCGGTGGTATCGGTCTGATCCTCGGCAACAAGGGTCGTGTCGCAGCACAGGACACCGTCGGCTCGAACACCCTGTGGAAGTCGATTGTCACAGTGGTGGGAATGGCGCTTTCGCTGTACTCCGGCATCCTCGGCAAGAAGGTCGGCGAACTCGCCGACGAGGGCAGCCAGGGTGCCACCGAGCCGCGTCCCGGTGCCTCCGACGAACTGGCCAAGGCCCAGTCCCAGCTCAAGATGCTCCAGTGGGCGCTTCCCGTCTTCAGCGGCATCGTGATCGTCCTCGGGGCGAAGCAGGGCGAGATGCAGCGGCCCGAGAACGTGAAGAAGGGCCTGTTCAAGTAGGAGGTTCCTTCGGAAGGAGTAATTCCCCGGATTCCGGTGGTGCTGCACATGCAGCACCACCGGAATCCGGGGAATTTTCTTGTCGGGCCGGTGCCGGGGCTCGTCCCTGCGTTGATCTGGCGGGCTCGTGCCGGTG
>NZ_KI914811.1:29061-33076 GCF_000520535.1 Arthrobacter sp. H41 | reverse complement strand
GTGTCGAGCCGGCGAGCAGACGGCAGTCACTGCATGGTGAAGGCCCGGGTCATCCCCGCGTGCACCGCCGGAATCCCGATCAATCCGGCGAAGAGCCGGTTGCGGGGGGCCAGGACTGCCCGCGGCAGCGGACGCCCGAGCGCCATGTTCACGTGGGCCATCCGCCGGGCGCGGCGTGCCGCCTGCCGTCGTTCGGTATGGAAGGACCGCAACCGCAGCCCGACGTCCTGTCCGTCCCGGAGCGAGGACGCGATGATCGGCACCAGCTGCTCGGCGTCCAGCCAGCCCAAATTCATGCCCTGCCCACCGATCGGGCTCACCTCGTGGGCGGCGTCCCCTACAAGGGCGATCCGTCCGGCGACCAGCCGGCGGGCGAGCCGTGAGCGCACCTCGAACGCGCTGAGCATGCTGTTGCTGTCAGGGTCGACAGCCATTCCGGTGCGGACGGCAATGAGCTCCGCAAGGCCTGCGGCCGTCGGGCGCTCCACCGGGCGCGCCACCCGCACCACCCAGCGGCGGACCGCACCGGGCAGCGGAAAGGATTCGACGATGCCGCCCGTTTCGAGGTACAGCACCGCGGAGGCACCGTCACTCGTTGTGTCCGCGAAGTCCCCCATGACGTAGCAGTCGGGGTAGGTGCGGCCGGGTGCCCGGATGCCTGCAGCATCACGGACGGCGCTGCGGGCCCCGTCCGCGCCGACCGCGAGCGCGGCCTCGAGCAACCCCTCGGCGCCCTCCGTCCGGGTTTCGGCGAAAACGCGATCGCCCGCGTCGGAGACCCGTCCCACCGATACGCCGCGGCGCAGGGTACCTGGGTACTCGTCGTCGAGCATGGCCTCGAGGATCTCCTCGGTCACCGCCTGCGGAACGGCAAGGACATACCCGTGCTTACCGGGTAGGTCCCTGAAGGACACGCCGGCCACGTGTTTCCCGCGGCTTCGTGCGATCCCCTCGCGGATCGGAACGCCCCGTGATATCAGGGCATCGGCCACCCCGGCGGAGTCCAGCGCTGTGAGGGCGGGCGGGTGGATCCCGATGGCGCGTGAGTGCCTGCTGCGTTCGGTGCGCCGCTCCAGCACGACGGCGTCGAGCCCCGCCCGTCGGAGCAGCAGCCCCGTGTACAGTCCCACGGGGCCGCCGCCGATCACCAGGACGTCATGCATCGCCGTTGCTCCCGCGCTGATGGACGAGGGAGTGGTGGAACAGGGGAAAGCTCCGGACGCTCCACCCCGTGCTGTGCTCCTCCTCGAGACACGCACGGAGCTCCGCCGTCGTGTAGCTGCGCCGGATGGACGTCAGCCCGTCCGTGCGGATGAAGGAACCGCGCAGGGGAAGCGTTCCGGCCGAGAACAGCCCGTACGCCACCCGGTGGCGGACGATGTCGCTGTGCACGGCGATGCCCGTGGAGAGCTGTTCGGTGTCCCGGAGCAGTCCCGAGAACTCGCCGGGGGACAGGTGATGCAGCAGGTGGTTGGAGATCACTGCGTCGAACGTCCGGCCTTCCGCCACCAGCTCCGAACTGAACGCCCTGCGGAACGTCAGCCCGGGGACCTGCGGTTGTGCGACAGCGAACGCGTGGGCGCGTTCATCGGGGTCGATCGCCGTGATGTCGAGGTCGAGGCCGTCCCTGCGCGCCCACCGGGCGAGTGCCCGCGGCACGTCCCCGCCGCCCGAGCCGACATCGAGCAGTGAGCACGACGGCGCCGCTGACAGGTGCGGCCGCAGCAGCCTGACGTAGGTGTGCCGCCAGCCCGAAACCACAGCGTTGACGAGGCCGAACTGCCGGTACGTGTTCTCCAGCCGAACCGGATCGCAGTCGGGTCGGTCCATCTCCTCGACAGCACCGGTATCCCGGCGGGCCAGGAAACCGCTCATACCCCTACTTTGGTGAAAAGCGCCGTCTCCACCGTGAGGCCAGGACCGAATGCCATGGAACAGATGCGGCCGTTGCCGCCCGATGACGGTTGCTCCAGGATGTGTTTCAGCACGAACATCACGGTGGCGCTGCTCATGTTGCCGAAATTCCGCAACGTCTCGCGGGCGGGTACGAGTTGCTCCGCGGTCAGGTCCAGTTTCGCCTCGACCTTGTCGAGGATGCTCCGCCCGCCCGGGTGGATTCCCCAGTGCTCGATGTCCCGGTACGCCATCCCCTTCAGGGTTTCATCGGAGGCCAGGAGCGGTTCGAGGGCGCCCACGATGTGTTCGTCGATGATGTGGGGGACATACGTGCCGAGGACCATCTCGAAGCCCTCGTCACCGATGTTCCAGGCCATCGACTCCTCGCCCACCGGGGTGAGGACGGTCTCGAAGTGATCGAGGCTGAGGGCGGGGCCATCGAGGGGAATCTCGCGCGCAGTGATGATCGCGGCAGCGGCACCGTCGGCGAAGAGCGACGAACCGACGATGGTGTCGGGATTGTTCGAGGACCGCACGTGCAGTGAGCAGAGCTCGGCGCTGATCACGAGCACGACGGCGTCGGGCTCCGCCTCGCAGAAGGCCTTCGCTGACCGGAGCGCAGGGAAGGCGGCATAGCAGCCCATGAAACCGAGGTGGTAGCGCTGGACCGACGGCGCGAGGTCGAGGGCTCTCACCACCTTGTAGTCCGGGCCCGGCGCGAAGAACCCGGTGCAGGACACCGTCACCACGTGGGTGACGTCGGCGGCTTCGATGCCCGCTGCAGCAGCGAGGGCCTTGCGGCCGGCCTCGATGAAGAGCTCGGTGCCCTCCTCCGCGTACACCTCGTTGCGGGTCTTGGTGCTGGGCGAGAGGATGCGCATCTGACTCCTGTCGAAGAAGACGGGATGCTCGGATTCGCTGTCCAGCGTCAGTTCCTTCACCACTGTGTACCGGGTGTCGATTCCCGAGGAGTCGAAGGCCGTATTGACGAGCCGGGTTCCCAGCCGGGTGAGCCCGGGCTGCGCAGCGAAGGCATCACGGACGTCGGGCTGCTTCATGACCGTCTCGGGCACGGCGGTTTCAAGGGACCTCAGCATCACTGTCATAGTCCATTACTAGAGGACTGCCGGGCTAAACACAATGAGGGAGAAACTCCCGGTTCCGGAATATGGACAGTAGGCTTATTGTTCCCGCAGGTTCCGACATTCGAGGAGTACGGCATGGCAGACGGTCCGGAAAATATGCTTGACCGATCCGATCCGAGGGGGCCCGACGTCGATGCCTCGACCCAACTCCAGGAATACCCGGGATTCACCGAACGGATGAATCCACGGCCCGACCACGGAGAGGACAGCTACCGCGGAAACGGTCGGCTCGAGGGCCGGCGGGCATTCATCACCGGCGGGGATTCCGGCATCGGTCGCGCCACTGCACTGGCCTTCGCGCGGGAAGGTGCCGACGTGGCCATCGGGTACCTGCCCGAGGAGGAGGAGGACGGCCGCAGCTGCTGCGAACTCATCGAGGCCGAGGGGCGGAAGGCCCTGGCGGTTCCCGGGGACCTCCGCGAGGAGACGTACTCGCGGGCTGCGGTCGATCGGGTGGTCGCCGGACTCGGCGGCCTTGACATCCTCGTCAACAACGCCGGTTACCACATCGCCCAACCGGGCGGCATCGAGGACATCGACGCGGACCAGCTGAGGAGAACCTTCGAAACGAATGTGTTCGGAACGATCTGGCTCATCCAGGCAGCCCTTCCGCACCTGTCGGCGGGCGCGAGCATCATCAATACGACGTCGGTCCAGGGGTACCAGCCATCGACGAGCCTCATGGACTATGCGGCCACGAAGGCCGCACTCAACAACCTGACCGCCAGCCTCGCCGAACTCCTGGGCGAGCGGGGCATCCGGGTGAACGCAGTGGCGCCGGGCCCCATCTGGACTCCGCTGCAGCCCGCCACCACTACGTCGGAAAAGCTCGAGAGCTTCGGGGAAGGCACGCCGCTGGGACGGATGGGACAGCCCGCGGAGGTTGCCGGGGCCTTCGTCTTCCTTGCGTCGAATGACGCGCGTTACGTCTCGGGCGAGGTACTGGGCGTGACCGGCGGCAAGCCTCTCGGCTA
>NZ_KI914811.1:9081-28961 GCF_000520535.1 Arthrobacter sp. H41 | reverse complement strand
CCTCTCGGCTAGGGTCTTCCGACATGCCGGCAGTAATTTTCGGGGGCACCGACCAAGCCATGAGGCCGGGTGCGGCGAATGACAACCAAAGACGCCGCACCATGAACTGCTGCGGCAACGGGAAAATTATGGAACAGGCGGCGCGGGCGTGACGAGATCCAGGTACAGGATGGGCGGGTTGATTGCGGGCGGGCTTGCCATGGCGCTGATGTCCGGGTGCGCGGTGACCGAGGACAACCCGCTCGATGTCAACACTGCGCGGAATGCCCAGGGCGATGCAGGGCCGGCTGCGGACCAGGACCTGGGTGGCCGCGGCGCCGATGGCGAACCGTTCACCGGTGAGAGTGCTGTGGACGCCACCTTCCTGGGGGAGAACCTGGGAGATGATCCCCTCAATGTGGGTGCGGATGGCGCGAAGCTGTGCGGCGTGCAGCCGGAGGGCGGCGTCCTCACATACACCGTGATGCTTCATAACCCCACCCTGCAGAGCTTTGTCTTCGGTGATATCAGCCTCGGCTCACCCGACGGGATCACTGCGGTCTCCGCCGACATCACGCCGGCCAACCGCGAGGGCCACGGCAACCACGGCGCAGCGCCGAGTGCCCACGAGGAGCATGAGGAAGTTCCGACGCCGGAACCGTCGGCGCCGAGCACCTTCACCGTGGAGCCCGTTCCGGCGAACGGGTACCTCTTCGAACCGGATCAGCACATCAACATCGTGGTGGCCGTCCAGCTCGACGACGGCGTCCAGCGTGGAACGGCCGAGAACGTGCTGGTCAACTTCTCCAGCCCGGACCGCGACTATTCGGTGCCGCACAACCTGAACATCACCATCGACGCCGAAACCTGCGCCTAGGTTCACCGGCTTCCCGGCGCATTCGTTCCACTCAGGGGAGTAGGGAACAATTGCGTTGGTGAACCCTCGATCCCCGTCTCCGGATGCCGCCCTTTTCGACCTGCTCGCCCGCGAACTCGGCGTTCGGCCCTGGCAGGTCCGGGCAGCGGTGGAATTGCTCGACTCCGGCGCCACTGTCCCATTCATCGCCCGGTACCGCAAGGAGCTCACGGGGACGCTGGACGACACCGACCTTCGCACTCTCGATGAGCGGCTGCGTTACCTGCGCGAACTCGGAGAACGACGGCGGGCCATCCGCGAGGCGATCAAGGCGCAGGGCAAGCTGACGCCCGAGCTCGACGGGCTCATCACCGCAGCCGACACCAAATCCAGGCTCGAGGACGTCTACCTGCCGTACCGGACGACGCGCCGGACGAAAGCCCAGGCGGCGCGCGAAGCAGGTCTGGAGCCGCTCGCCGACGCACTCCTCGCCCGGCCGGCCCTTGAGCCCGGTATCGAAGCCGGGCGGTATCTGGGTGCTGCGGTGGCGACGCCGGAGGACGCGCTCGCCGGAGCGCGTGCCATCCTCCTTGAGCGCGCCGCACAGAACGCCGACCTCCTCACTGCGGCTCGAGAACGGTTGTGGAGCAAGGGGGTGCTTCGTTCCCGGGTCGTCGAGGAGGAGGAAGCGGGCGGCCAGAAGTTCCGCGACTACTTCGACTTCTCCCAGGCGCCCGCATCCATGCCTTCCCACCGCGTCCTGGCCTTGTTCCGGGGGGAGAAGGAAGGGGTGCTCGCAGTGAGCGTACAGGAGGCCCCACCGTCCGATCCCGCAGCCCTCGTGGCGGCCCGCGTGGGGTTCGAGAACGCTGTCGCAAGGGCACTCGGCGTGACGGACCGCGGGCGCCCCTCCGACGCGTGGCTTCTGCAGACCGTCCAGCAGGCGTGGCGGCGCATCCTCACGAAGCTCTCACTGGATGTCCGGACGCGGCTTTTCCAGAACGCCGAGACCGAGGCCGTCCGGGTGTTCGCGGCAAACCTGCGCGACGTCCTGCTGGCGGCGCCCGCCGGAAGCCGGCCGACGCTCGGCCTCGACCCAGGCCTGCGGACCGGCGTGAAAGTTGCAGTGGTGGACGACACGGGCCGGGCCGTGGCCACCGACACCGTCTACCCGCACGCGCCGCGGAACAACTGGGAGGGGGCCCTCTCGACGCTGACAGGGCTGATCGAGAGGCACGACGTCGAACTCCTCGCCATCGGCAACGGCACCGCCTCCCGCGAAACGGACAAGCTGGCCTCCGAACTCCTGCGTCGGCTGCCGGGGCGGAAGCTCCAGAAGCTGGTGGTGTCCGAGGCGGGGGCCTCCGTTTATTCGGCGTCGGCACTCGCCGCGGCCGAGCTGCCGGGGATGGATGTGTCGCTGCGCGGAGCCGTCTCCATAGCGCGGAGACTGCAGGACCCGCTCGCCGAGCTCGTGAAGATCGATCCGAGATCCATCGGCGTCGGCCAGTACCAGCACGACGTCGCTCCCGCGAAGCTGGAGCGGTCCCTCGCCGCTGTGATCGAGGACTGCGTCAACGCAGTGGGAGTCGACGTCAATACCGCATCCCCCGCGCTGCTGGCCAGGGTGGCAGGTGTCGGAACGCTACTGAGCGAGAACATCGTTGCGCACCGCGACCTCCACGGGCCGTTCCCGCGGCGCGCCGATCTCCTCAAGGTCCCACGGCTCGGTGCCAAAGCATTCGAGCAATGCGCGGGATTCCTCCGGGTGAGCGGCGGATCCGTTGCCCTCGACGCCTCGAGCGTGCACCCGGAAGCCTATCCACTGGCCCGCAGGATGCTTGCCGCGGCAGCTGGTTCCCCGGTGGGTTCCCTCGACCCGCAGGATTTCGTCGCCGCTGATTTCGGTCTGCCGACGGTCCTTGACATTCTCGCGGAACTCGAAAAGCCCGGCCGCGATCCGAGGCCCGAGTTCACCACCGCATCCTTCTCGGACGGCGTGGAGAAGATCTCCGACCTGGTCCCGGGCATGATCCTCGACGGCGTGGTGACCAATGTCGCGGCGTTCGGAGCGTTCGTCGATGTGGGAGTGCACCAGGACGGCCTCGTGCACGTCTCTGCGATGGCCGACCGCTTTGTGGGTGATCCACGCGAGGTGGTTCGTTCGGGACAGGTGGTGCGGGTCCGCGTGGTGGAGGCTGATACCGAGCGCAGGCGCATCGCCCTCACGATGCGCCTCGACGCCGACGCCGACGCCGCACGCGTGCCGAGCAGGGAGCCGGTTCGTCCGGGCGGGAATCGCGGACGACGGCGGAGCGAAGAGCCGGCACCCGGCTCGCCCTCAGCTGATGGGGATCCGAAGGGCGCCGGTCGTCGGGGCGGCGCGGGAGTGCCCTCAGCTGATGCGGATCGAAAAGCCGCTCCGCGCCCTGGTGCCGGAGTCCTGGCGCCAGGAGCGATGGCGGAAGCCCTCAAGCGCGCAGGCCTCGCGTAGTCCCGCCCCTCGGTAGGGGGCGACGCTCAGGGCCGGGGCTGGACGCAGAGAACCCCTGCCTCCCGGAGGAGGCAGGGGTTCTCAGGACCCGACAAGTTACATCAAGCAGCTCGACGAGCCGGTGAGGACTGTTCCCTAGGCGGGGAGCTGCAGTACGGCCCCGGTGAAGATGAGGTCGGCGTGGATGACGGTGTCGGCATTGGCTGCGAAGAGAGCCTGCCATCCGCCGGTCACGCCGAGCTTCGTGGCGATCGTGTGGAGGGTATCGCCGGCCTGGATGGTGTAGGTCTCGCCGCTCAGTGCGGGAGCCGCTACGACAGGGGCTACTGCAGCGGGTGCATGGACGGCGACGGGGGCTACTGCAGCGGGAGCTGCGGCAACCGGGGCTACTGCAGCGGGAGCAACGGCAACTGGTGCCGGTGCCGGTGCGACAGCCTGGACGGGAGCCTGCACTGCGACGGGGGCCGGTGCCTGGACAACGGGAGCCTTTGCTGCGGCCGGCGCCTGGGCAACAGGAACCTGCTGGAACTGGACGTCTCCCGGAGCGGCGGCGCTGCTCAGGCCGAGCTTGGCGGAGCAGGCTGGCCATGCGCCCCAGCCCTGACCGGCGAGAACGTTTTCGGCAACAGCGATCTGCTGCTCGCGGGATGCGTTCTGGGGTGCGCCCTGGCCGCCGAATGCTGCCCAGGTGGAAGGCGTGAACTGAAGCCCGCCGGAGAAGCCGTTACCGGTGCTGATGCCCCAGTTTCCGCCGCTCTCGCACTGCGCGAGAGCGTCCCAGTCGCTGGCGGGAGCGGCGGTGGCGGAGCCTGCTGCGGCTCCGAGTGCGAGGCCGGAGAGGGCTACGGCGGCGAGGCCACGGCGCGCGTTAGTAACAAGTTTCTGATTCTTCATGGGTACGATGCTCCAAAAGGCCACCCGCACTCGTTCCGTCCCCGGATTTCGTTGCGCCGCTGCTCACCCTTGACTGTTTAGTGGTCTTGATTGGCGACCGCCACATGAGCAGCATGCGGTGGAGGGCGGTGCCGGGCATATGCGATTGCGCGGTAACGACCGGCAACTTTGTGGGATCCCCTGACGGGGAACTTCCACCACCCTAGGGCATATTCTGATCGTTGCCAAACCGAGATCGAACGGTGCTTGACTTTGTGTTCGCTGAGTGGGGATGAAGTGGCGTAAGGGTCGCGAATGTGCCACACTGGCGCACCCTGACGCTCACGCGAGTAGCCGCCGTGGTAAAAATATCGCGAAAATGGGGTACAACAGGTGGATGAATTCTGCCCCTTCCACCGCAGTGCGCTGTGCGATCCCGCTCCGATGGAGCGACATGGACGCCTACGGGCACATCAACAACGTACAGGTGCTGCGAATCCTCGAGGAGGCGCGCATCATCGCCTTCGGTGCACCGGCGGGCACGGGTGCATCGGGCACCGAGGAAGGTGCCGGTACCGCAGGGCTGGAGGGTTCGACAGGGCGGGTGTCCCTGTTCTCGGGCATTGCGGACGGCGTGCAGGCGCTTGTGGCGGAGCACCGCATCCGGTACACGGCTTCCCTCGAATACCGGGGCGTCCCCGTCCTCGTGGACGTCTGGATCAGTTCCATCAAACCGGCGAGCCTCACCATGGACTACCTGCTTGTCGACCCGGTGACGCACGAGGTCTGCGCCAGGGCGCAGACGGTCCTTGCATTCCTCGACACGGAAACTGGCCGCCTGGTCCGTACCACGCCGCAGCAAAGGAAGCAGCTGACCGGGCTACTGGGAGAGTCACTGTTCCGCTAGGGCCGCCTAAGGGCGCGTATGGCCGCGTAGGGACATCGGGCGGCCGGACCCGCCGCAAACCGGCGTGGCGGTAGGTAAACGCAGGGGCGCCGGTCTGCGGGGAAGGAGCCAGACCGGCCGGTTGGCCCGCAGCCTTCGCCACGGACCAACCGGTACCGTCCTGCCGCTTTCCCTGCTGCTCGCAGGTGGGTGGAAGCGGCTACGCCGCGACGTACCCGTGGGGGTCGAGGACATACTTGGTGGCCGCGCCGGCGTCGAACTCCTCGTAGCCGCGCGGTGCCTCGTCGAGGCCGATCGCCTTGGCGTTCACGGCCTTCGCAATGGACACCTTGTCATGGAGGATCGCCATCATGAGCCCCCGGTTGTACTTCATGACAGGACACTGACCTGTGGTGAAGGACAGTGACTTTGCCCACCCTGTGCCGAGGCTGATGGACAACGAGCCCACCTTGGCGGCGTCGTCGACAGCTCCGGGGTCACCTGTGACGTATAGGCCGGGGATACCCAGCGCGCCGCCGGCGGCCGTGACGTCCATGAGCGAGTTCAGCACCGTGGCAGGCGCCTCACTCGACGAGCCGGCACCGTGCCCGCGTGCCTCGAAGCCCACCGCGTCCACGCCGCAGTCGACCTCGGGAACGCCGAGCAGCTGCTCGATCTGGTCCCGCGGATCGCCCTTCGACACATCCACCGTCTCGCACCCGAAGCTGCGCGCCTGTGCGAGGCGTTCCTCGTTGAGGTCACCCACGATCACGACCGCGGCGCCCAGCAGCTGGGCTGACACCGCAGCGGCGAGACCGACGGGACCAGCCCCTGCGACGTACACCGTCGATCCCACTCCCACTCCGGAGGTCACTGCTCCGTGGAATCCGGTGGGGAAGATGTCGGACAACATGGTGAGGTCGAGGATCTTCTCGAGGGCCTGATCGCGGTCCGGGAACTTCAGCAGGTTCCAGTCCGCATAGGGCACGAGGACGTACTCCGCCTGCCCTCCGACCCAGCCGCCCATGTCCACGTAGCCGTACGCGGCTCCCGGTCGGGCAGGATTCACGTTGAGGCAGATGCCGGTCTTGCGCTCCTTGCAGTTGCGGCACCGACCACACGAGATGTTGAAGGGGACCGAGCAGATGTCGCCCACCTTGATGAATTCGACGTCGGGCCCCACCTCCACCACCTCGCCGGTGATCTCATGTCCGAGCACGAGGTCGGACGGCGCCGTGGTGCGACCGCGGACCATGTGCTGGTCGGACCCGCAGATATTGGTGGTGACCGTCTTCAGGATGACGCCGTGATTGAGTTTGCGGCCGATATTCGCCGGGTTGACGCCCGGCCCGTCCTTGAGCTCGAAGGTGGGGTAGTCGATATCGATGACTTCAACTTTTCCAGGTCCCTTGTAGGCAACGGCTTTGTTCCCAGGCATGTGTTTCCCTTTCTGTTGATCGCCGCCCGACCGGTGGGGCCGGGTCAGAATCCAACTCCGAGGGAGGCGGCCGCACACGGTTGGCACGCATCCTTCAGAGCATGGGCCCAACATACCGGTTCGGGGGTAGCGGGAAGGTTGCATGACGGGAGGCAAATCTGGTGTCAGCCCTCCGCATCCCATTCGTCAGCGCGGTCTGTGGCAGCTTCCGGGGGGCCGGCGTCTTCGGAGTCGCGGGATTTGCCGTCGCCCGTGTAGCTCGCCGGAACCATCCCGCCTTCGTGGTTGCCCTGCTGGTCCCGAATGGTGTCCGCGGGACGCCCGGCGTCCCCACTCGAGGGCTCGAGGATGTCCTCCCTCCGGTCCTCGGCCGGGGCGCCGTCGTTGCTGGTTCCGTGCGGTGGAGTCGATGGCTCGGTCACTGGGAATCCCCTCGAGAGTTGGTGTCGGTTGCGCTTCCGCCCAACCCCGGAAAATCTGGCTTTCCCAGTGGCGTCTGTGCCTATCATGGAGAGCCGCATTCCTGAAATGCATCTTACAAGGAGGTAAGACCATGGCTGGTTATTTCAAGCTGGTGGATGCCCACGATGACGGCTTCCGCGTGAAGCTCAATGCTCCGGACGGGACCCTGGTGGCCGTCTCGGCGTTCTTCGCCACCAAGGAGGAGGCCATTGCCGGAATCGAGACCATCCGGGAGATCGCGGGAACCGGGCCGGTGGTGGATCACAGTCGCTCGGAGGGGGCAACGAAGGATCTCCTCTCGAACTCGCCTGCAGCGAAACGCACCTGACCGGCGACCGGTGTCTGCCGCCGTCGGGCCCCTCGCGGTTCGGTGTGTACCAATGTATACATTGCGCGGCGAAGGGTAATAGGATGGGGCTACACGACATTCCATTGAAGGGAGCCCTGTCATGACGACAGCGGATTCATTCGGCTCAAAAGGCACACTTGATGTAGCCGGCGCCGAGTACGAGATTTTCCGGCTGAACGCGGTGGAGGGCTCCGAGCGTCTCCCGTACAGCCTCAAGGTTCTGCTGGAAAACCTGTTGCGCACCGAAGACGGCGCCAACATCACAGCGGACCACGTCCGGGCGCTCGCCCAGTGGGACGCCGATGCGCAGCCCAGCACCGAGATCCAGTTCACGCCCGCACGCGTCATCATGCAGGACTTCACCGGTGTTCCCTGTGTGGTGGACCTTGCGACGATGCGCGAAGCGGTTGCGGAGCTCGGTGGGGACCCCACCCGCGTGAACCCGCTGGCGCCGGCCGAGCTGGTCATCGACCACTCGGTGCAGATCGACGCTTTCGGCAACGCCGGAGCTCTCGAGCGCAACATGGAGATCGAATACCAGCGCAACGGCGAGCGGTACCAGTTCCTGCGCTGGGGGCAGACGGCGTTCGATGACTTCAAGGTGGTCCCGCCCGGAATGGGCATCGTCCACCAGGTCAACCTCGAATACCTGGCCCGCACCGTCATGACCCGCGAGGTGGACGTCGATGGGACGAAGGTCCTTCGCGCCTACCCGGATACCTGCGTCGGCACCGACTCACACACCACCATGGTCAACGGCCTGGGCGTGCTCGGCTGGGGCGTGGGCGGTATCGAGGCCGAGGCGGCCATGCTCGGCCAGCCCGTCTCCATGCTGATCCCGCGCGTCGTCGGCTTCAAGCTCACCGGTGAGATTCCCGCCGGCGCCACCGCCACCGACGTGGTGCTGACCATCACCCAGCAGTTGCGCAAGCACGGCGTCGTCGGCAAGTTCGTCGAGTTCTACGGCGAAGGCGTTGCCGCAGTGCCGCTGGCCAACCGCGCCACCATCGGCAACATGAGCCCCGAGTTCGGCTCCACCGCGGCGATGTTCCCCATCGACGACGTCACGCTCGACTACCTGCGCCTCACCGGCCGTCCTGCCGAGAACGTGGCACTCGTCGAGGCGTATGCCAAGGAACAGGGGCTGTGGCACGACCCGTCCAAGGACATCAAGTTCTCGGAGTACCTGGAGCTCGACCTCTCCACCGTGGTTCCCTCGATTGCCGGGCCCAAGCGTCCCCAGGACCGGGTGGCGCTCACCAAGTCCAAGAGCCAGTTCCGCGAGGACCTCGGTAACTACTCCAACGATCCCCATATGGCCGAGGCGGCGAGGGGAACCGTGGACGAGGCGTCGGAGGAAAGCTTCCCGGCCTCGGACAGCCCGAGTTTTACCGCAGGCATGTCATCGACCACGATCGACGAGAACGCCAAGCCCCGTGAGACCGTGTCCGAGGAGGAAGGCGCCGCCAGCCGTCCGTCGAAGAAGGTGACCGTCTCCCTGAAGGACGGCCGCGAATTCGAACTCGACCACGGCGCGGTGAGCATCGCGTCGATCACCTCGTGCACCAACACCTCCAACCCCTCGGTCATGCTCGCCGCCGCAGTGCTGGCGCGCAACGCCGTGGAGAAGGGTCTGGTGTCCAAGCCCTGGGTCAAGACCTCGGTCGCCCCGGGGTCGAAGGTCGTCACCGACTACTACGAGAAGTCGGGCCTCATTCCGTACCTCGAGAAGCTCGGCTTCTTCGTCGTCGGATACGGCTGCGCCACCTGCATCGGCAACTCCGGTCCGCTCGACGAGGAAATCTCGCAGGCCATCCAGGACAACGACCTCGCAGTCACCGCCGTCCTGTCCGGAAACCGGAACTTCGAGGGCCGCATCAACCCCGACGTGAAGATGAACTACCTGGCCTCCCCACCGCTCGTGGTGGCGTATGCGCTGGCAGGGACCATGGACTTCGACTTCGACACCGAACCCCTGGGCCAGGACGAATCCGGGACCGACATCTTCCTGAAGGACATCTGGCCCAACCCGGTCGAGGTGCAGCAGGTCATGGACTCCTCCATCAACGAGGAAATGTTCACCGCGAGCTACGGAGCCATCTTCGACGGCGACGAGCGGTGGCAGTCACTTCCCACGCCCGCCGGCGCCACCTTCGCCTGGGACCCCGAGTCCACCTACGTGCGGAAGCCCCCGTACTTCGAGGGGATGAAGCCGGAAGCTGACCCGGTCGAGGACATCGACGGTGCACGCGTACTGCTGAAGCTCGGCGACTCGGTCACCACCGACCACATCAGCCCCGCAGGCTCCTTCAAGTCCGACACCCCGGCGGGCAGATACCTGCTGGAGAAGGGCGTGGAGCGCAAGGACTTCAATTCCTTCGGATCGCGCCGCGGAAACCACGAGGTGATGATCCGCGGCACCTTCGCGAACATCCGCATCCGGAACCAGATCCTCGACGGGGTGGAGGGTGGCTTCACGCGGGACTTCTCCCAGCCTGACGCTCCCCAGACCGCCGTGTACGACGCCGCCGAGAACTACCGAGCGGCAGGCACACCCCTCGTGGTGCTCGCCGGCAAGGAGTACGGATCGGGATCATCGCGTGACTGGGCCGCCAAGGGCACCGCGCTGCTGGGCGTCAAGGCGGTTATCGCCGAGAGCTACGAGCGCATCCACCGCTCCAACCTCATCGGCATGGGAGTGTTGCCGCTGCAGTACCCCGAAGGCCAGAGCGCCGAAAGCCTCGGCCTGGGCGGTACCGAGACGTTCTCGGTTCACGGCGTGACCGAGTTGAACGAGGGCCGGACGCCGGCCACGGTCAAGGTCACGGCAACCCCGGAAAGCGGCGATGCGGTGACGTTCGACGCCGTGCTCCGTATCGACACCCCGGGTGAGGCCGACTACTACCGGAACGGCGGCATCCTGCAGTACGTCCTGCGCCAGCTCGTCGGCTAGGAATCTCGTCGGCCAGGAGTTCAGGGCAGGGTGGAAGCCGGTCCGGCACCCACCCTGCCCGTTCGTTCGGATCGCCCATTGTTATCACCGGAGCGCCACCGCTCAACTGCACCCGAGGGAGGCACCATGGCTGAATCGACCGAGGTGTCGGCGCGGATGGATGGCGACGCGATCTTCCGGATCCTCCGCAACGAGATCCTTTCGGGGGTGCACCCCCCGGGAACGGCACTGCGGGAAGTGGTGGTGTCCGAGCGATTCGGTGTCTCACGCACGCCCGTCCGCGAGGCGCTGAGCCGCCTGCAGCACGAGCGGCTCCTGGAGCGTGCAGCGCGGGGACTGCAGGTGCCGCAGATCGACCCCCAGGAAGTCATCCAGATCTACGACCTGCGCGTGATGCTCGAAGAGGAAGCAGCCGGCCAGGCCGCCTTGAACCGTGGAACCGCCGACCTGATGCGGCTCGAGGCCCTCCTGGAGCGCGACCGCGCAGTAGTGGACCCGGATGACAACACCAAGGTCACCAACAACCTCGAATTCCACACCACCCTGTGGGCCGCCGCCCGGAATCCGATCCTCATGGACCTGCTGCAGCGGCTCTCCACACACCTCATCCACACCCCGCGCTCCACGCTGTCCGTTGGGAACCGCTGGCAGGAAGTCCTCGGAGAGCATGACGCGCTCATCCGGGCGGTGGCCGAACGCCGGGCCGACGACGCCCGCAGCATGGCGCGGGCACACATGGAGACCGCGCGGGCCCTGCGTCTGCAGCTGCTGCGCACCTCGGCTGCCGGGTGACGTGACCGCCTCGAAGGTCTCACCGACCACACGGCTGCTGCTCGACGTCGACACCGGGATCGACGATGCTGTCGCCCTGCTGTACCTGATGGCGGCGCCCGGGGTGGCCATCGAGGCGATCACGTGCACCGCCGGCAACGTCGGCGCCGGCCAGGTCGCCGCCAATAACCTTGCGCTGCTCGAGCTCGGCGGATGCGTCGGGGTCGAGGTTGCCCTCGGGAGCGAGGTGCCCCTCGAAGTGCCGCTCGTGACCACCGAGGAAACGCACGGCGACCAGGGGATCGGGTATGCAGTGCTGCCCACCGCGCGGCAGGGGATCTCGGTGCGCCACGCCGTCGACGTCTGGGTGGACACCGTGCGTGCCCATCCCGGCGAGATCACCGGACTGATCACCGGGCCGCTGACCAACTTCGCCCTGGCACTGCGGGCCGAGCCCCGCCTGCCGGTGCTCCTCAAGAACCTCGTGATCATGGGCGGCGCGTTCAACTATCCCGGGAATACCACCCCGGTCGCCGAGTGGAACGTCTCTGTGGATCCCCACGCCGCCCGCGAGGTCTTCGCTGCCTACCGGGGGCTGCCGGAGGAGAAGTTGCCGGTGGTGTGCGCGCTGGAGACCACCGAGCGGATCGAGTGCCGCCCGGAGCACATCGACCGGCTGTCCCGTGCCGCCGGTGCCGGCCCGGAGCACGTGTCGCCGGATGATGCTGCCGGCACCCTGAGCACCAACGCAAACCCGGTGATCACCTGTTTGTCCGATGCCCTCCGCTTCTACCTGGAATTCCACCGGCTGTATGACCAGGGGTATGTGGCCCACCTGCACGACCTGTTCGCCGCGATGGTGGCAACGGGCGAGGCGCGTTACAGCACGCGCCTTGCCACGGTCGACGTCGAGACGGACTCGCAGCTGACGATCGGGCAGACGGTCGGCGATTTCACCGGGATGTGGCGGCGGCTGCCGAACGCGCGGGTGGTCTCCGAAAATCACCCGGGGGAGTGCTTCGACCTGATGATCGACAGGCTTTCCGCGCTGGCCCGGATGCGTGAGGCCGCCCGGCGCAGGTAAACTGGGCTCTGCCTGCGCATCGAGCGCGGCCGGCGCCGAGGTGACATGAGGTGCACCACCTTTCCCCGACGTGTCCAAGGATTACAAGTGAGCTCACCCCTGACCCTGCCGCTCCAGCGGGAGGCATCCCGTCCGCGTCGAGCCCTGATCGCTGCGGGCGCCTTCCTCATCGCCGGAACGTACCTCTACCTCGTGCTGGTCCAGCCGACCGACATCGTGGGCGGTGGGGGAAGCATGGCGTCCCTCGTCTCCCTCCTCGGTTTCCTGGGCGGCGGGGCGCTGCTGGTCGGCGGGATCCTGCCGACGCTGACCACGAGCTCGCTGGTGGTGATGCCCCTCGGCATCGCCCTGAACATCGCCATCGGACAGACCGCGGGAAGCCTCGGCCTACAGATCTACCTCGACGCCATCGGGACGGTGCTCGTCGCAGTCCTCGCCGGCCCTGCTGCCGGTGCCGCGACCGGTGCGCTGAGCAACGCGATCTGGGGCCTGTTCAATCCCTTCGCGCTGCCCTTCGCCGCGGGTGCGGCACTGATCGGCCTGCTCGCGGGCACCGCCGCGAAGTACGGGGCTTTCCGGCGCGTCTACCTTGCACCGCTTGCAGGCCTCGTCGTGGGTGCGGTGGGCGGACTGGTCGCAGCGCCGGTGGCGGCGTTCCTCTTCGGGGCTGCGGGGACGGTGGGCACTAATGCGATCGTTGCTGCCTTCCGGGCCATGGGCGATTCCCTGCTCGTCGCGGCGACGAAGCAGGGACTGACGTCCGACACCATCGACAAGCTGATCGTATTCACGCTCGTCGCGCTCATCGTGTACGCATTGCCGGCACGCGCACGGAACCAGTTCCCCTTCCTGCGGCGGAACCGGGTCCTCGCCGGCCGCACCCCCGCAACCGCGCCAGGCGGTGCGGGGGAGTAACGGATGCCCCGGCGCAGAATCTTCAACCCACTCACGGAGCTGCTTGCGGCGGCCCTGGTGGTGGTCCTCGTGCTGGTCATCAACCGCTGGCAGTTCTCGCTCGTGGTCCTGCTGGCCGGAGTCCTTCCTGCAGTCCTCCTGTCCGGCAAGCCCCGCAGCATCGGCCTCGCGCTCGCCGTCGTCGCGGGGCCCCTCCTCGTCTCGTCCCTGGTGCTTCACGGCCTGTTCTTCCCTGAAGGGACCTCGGTGCTGGCCCAGTGGGGGCCGGCGCGGGTGACCGTGGAGGGGCTCGAGTTCGCGGCGCTGATGGGGCTGCGCATGGCGGTCTTCTCGGGTGCGCTGCTCACCGTGATGATGACGGCGAGCATCCCTGAACTGGTGTCCACGCTGACCCACCGCGGGTGGAACCGGAAGCTGGTCTTCGTCATCGGATCTGCCGTGGGGCTGCTCCCTTCCGTCGCGATCCGGGCACAGCACATCCGCAGGGCCCAGGAGGCGCGCGGGCTGGTGGTCGGTGGCGGGCTTCGGCGGTTCAAAGCGCTGCTCATGGTGAGCACACCGCTGGTGACAGGGCTGCTGGTCGACGCCTCCGAACGCACGCACATGCTTGAAGCGAGAGGATTCTCCTCGACGGCCCGGCGCACGAGCTACCTGCCGGACACCGACTCCGCAGCCCAGCGGGCAGCACGCTGGGCCATGACGGTCGGCGTCGTCGTGTTCAGCTGCCTGTGGCTCGCGATAGGCCCGGCGGCATGATCAGCCTCGAATGTGCGTCCCTCATCTACGACGACGGCCCCACCGCGCTCGCGGACATCGCGTTGACCGTCGAGGCGGGCGAACAGGTGCAGGTGGTGGGGCCCTCCGGATCCGGGAAGACCTCGCTCGCCCGGCTGCTGGCCGGGAGGACCGGGGACGACGCCGGAACGATTTTCCGCGGTGCGCTCACCCTCGGGGGAATCCGCCTCGAATTCGGGGACGGAGTACACCCGAGGATCGACCCCGCTGCGTGGAGCAGCCGGGTGGGCTATGTAGCACAGGGCGCCTGGGGACAGCTGTCCATGATGTCATCGACGGTCGCCGAGGAAATCGCCTTCGCGCCCGCAAATCGCGGGATGAGCGCCGGGCAACTGCGGACGACGGTCCAGGGCATTGCGGCGAGGCTCCACCTGACGGACCTGCTGGACCGGGACCCGCGGACGCTCTCCGGCGGGGAACTGCAGAAAACCGTCATTGCGGCAGCGCTAGCCTCCGAACCGCGGGTGCTGATCCTCGACGAGCCTTTCCAGAACCTGGATGCCGGTGCTGCCGCCGATGTTGCCGCTGCCCTCGAGCGGTTGAGGTCCGCCGGTACCGGCCTGGTGATCTGTGAACCGCTCGTGCCGGAACGGCCACCGGGCCATACCAGGGTGCTTGCACTGGAGAAGGGAAACCGCGTCTTCGAGGGGACCCTTGCCGACGCCCGACGGGCGGGCCTGCGCCGCTACGGTATCGCACTGGAGGGAGACCCGCCCCGGCTGCGCTCCCGGATCAGCGGTTCCGCACAGCCTTCGAGCCAGCCCTCCGGCGACCCCTCCTGCGACAGCTCCGTTCATCGCTCAGGAGGACCTTCCGGTCACCTCTCCGGCAAATCCTCCGTTCATCGCTCGGGCGTGCCGGTGACGGGTCCGAAGGACGACGCCGTCCTCGCCGAGCTGCTCGGTGTTTCCTTCACCTACCCCGGGAAGGCAGCCGGAACTCCGGCAGGAATCTCCGGAATCGATTTCCGCCTCGGCCGCGGCGAGGTCGTGGCGCTCCTGGGGCCCAACGGGTCGGGAAAATCGACGCTGCTCCAGCACCTCAACGGGCTGCTCCGGCCCAGTTCGGGCTCGGTGCGGATCGACGGGCGGAAGTTGGGCCGGAGGCCGACAGGGGAACTCGCGGCAACGGTCGGGTACCTGTTCCAGAACACCGATCAGCAGCTTTTCGAGCGGACCGTGCTGCGTGAAGTGGCCTACGGGCCCAGAGCGGCAGGAAGGAAGCGCGAGGCTGCACTCGAGCAGGCCCGGCTGGCGCTGGCGGAAGTGGGACTTCTTGACCACTCGGGGCCGCACCCCTACGAACTCGATTTCGTCCGGCGCCGCCTCGTGGCGATGGCGTCGATGATCGCCACCCGGCCGCGGCTCTGGGTACTCGATGAACCCACGGCAGGGCTCGACGACGTCGGCCGCAACCGAATGGGTGAACTCATCCTCGCCCATGCAGCCAGCGGCGGTGGAGTGGTCCTGGCCACCCACGACACCGCTTTCGCCCATGCCGTGAGTGACCGCACCGTCACACTGGAGGGCGGCCGGGTTCCCGCGTAATCGGCCGGGGCGCATCCCTCCTGCGAACCGCAGGCCGGACAGTAGAGTGGGGAAGCATGGACGTCCTCAGGGAGCGCCGACGCACTGTTTCCACGCAGGGAGCCGACCTCGCCGTCTTCGAGTACGGCAGGGAACCGGGCACTTCGGTTCCCTCGCTGCTGCTGGTACATGGCTACCCTGACGATCACCGCGTGTTCCTCGGCGTTCTCCGGGAACTGGCGCCCACGCATCACCTCATCACCTATGACACCCGCAATGCCGGAGAGTCTGCCGCGTCCGGGGAAACCGGCACCTATACAACCGCAGCCCTGGTCGATGATCTCTTTGCCGTTCTCACGGCACTGGGCTCCGCCACGGTCCACCTGGTCGGCCACGACTGGGGATCGATCCAGGGCTGGGCCGCCGTTCAGGATCCCCGGGCGGAAGGGCGCATCCGGAGCTATACGAGTATCTCCGGCCCGGACCTGCGCCATTTCAGCCGCTGGCTGCGTGCCGCCGCCCGCACACCCCGGCACTGGCCGCGCCTGGCGGGACAACTGATGCGCAGCTGGTACGTCGTGGCGTTCCAGGTCCCGCTCCTACCCGAGGCGGCTTGGCGGCTCTTCCTCACCCGACGGTACGAATTCGCGGTGCGCCGAAGCGTCGATGACAACCCGGTACGCGGCCTGGCGCTGTACCGGACCAATCTGTTCTCGAAGGAGCCGCTCCCGCCGTTCGCCCGGGTGGCCATGCCCGTCCAGGTGGTGGTGCCCCTCAAGGATCCGTTCCTTTCGCCTGCACTCGTCGACGGGCTCGATACCTGGGTCGACGACCTCACAGTGCTCCGCGTCAAGGGCGGGCACTGGTGGCCTGCCACCCGGCCGGCGGAGTTCGCCGAGGTGCTTCGCACCGGACAGTTGCCGCAGCAGTGAAGGGCGAAGCGGTGCAGCACAGCCAGGAGTTCACCGAGGCCTCGGCAGCATTCGTGGGTGTGGTCCGGCAGATCCCACCGGCGGAGTGGGAATCGCCCGGCCTCGGGACCTGGTCGGTGCGCTCCCTCGTGGGCCACACCTCCCGGGCGCTGACGACGGTCGAGGAATACCTTGCGCTCGAAGAACCGGAATCGGTAACGCACCACCGCGCCGAGGAATACTTCAGCACCTTCATCACCGGGGCCACCGATCCAGGCCAGATTGCCCGCCGCGGCGTCGAGGCAGGGGAACGGCTGGGGCCGGACCCCCTCGCCGCGATTCTTCTGGCACGGGAGCGGACCCTCGCCGCGCTCGCCGCCCAACGTCCCGGACGGATCATCGCGGTGCGCGGCGCGGCGCTGCCGCTCGAACAATACTTGCGGACGCGGGTCTTCGAACTCGTGGTCCATTCACTTGATATCGGCCGGGCCATCAATACCGACGTCGACATCCCTCCGGTGCCGCTCGCCGGTTCCGTGCTCCTCGCCGCCTCCCTGGCGAGCACAACCGGTTCCGGAAAGGTCCTGCTGGCCGCCCTGACCGGGCGCGGCGGCCTGCCGGTTGGCTTCAGCGTCGTCTGACGGTCCTGAACGTCCTGGCCCGTCCCAACGCCGTCCGGCGGATCAGGCCTCGAGCAGCCCGCGGATATCGTCGGCGGTGAGTGCGGAGCTGAAGACGGCGTCGTCGTCCATCACCGAGGTGAACAGTGCGGCCTTCTGCTCCTTGAGCTTCATGACCTTCTCCTCGATGGTGCCCCTGGACACCATCCGGTAGACCATGACGTTCTTGGTCTGCCCGATGCGGTGGGTCCGGTCCACGGCCTGTGCCTCGGTGGCAGGATTCCACCAGGGGTCCAGCAGGAAGCAGTAATCGGCCTCGGTGAGGTTCAGGCCGAAGCCGCCCGCCTTGAGGCTGATGAGGAACACCGGAGCCTTGCCGTCCTTGAACTTGTCGATGACCTCGCCGCGGCTGCGCGTCGACCCGTCGAGGTACGCGTATTCGATACCCCGCGCGTCGAGCTGCGCCGCAGCCTTCTTGAGGTAGGACGTGAACTGGCTGAAAACGAGCGCCCGGTGTCCCTCCGCCAGCACGTCCTCGAGGTGCTCGAACAACACCTCGAGCTTGGCCGACGGCACCCCCTCATGCTCGGGATCCACGAGCGAGGCATCGAGGCTCAGCATCCGCAGCAGCGTCAGGGACCGGAACACGATCATCCGGTTGCGGTTCATGTCCTCGATGAGGCCGAGCAGCTTCTGCCGCTCACGCTGGAGGTACGTCTCGTAGATGCGCCGGTGCTCGGGCGTGAGTTCCACCTCGAGCACCTGCTCCTGCTTGGGTGGAAGGTCGGAGGCCACGGCCTCCTTGGTGCGGCGCATCATCAGGGGCCGGATGCGTTTGCGCAGCCGGACGAGCGGGCGGTGGTCGCCGATCTTCTCGATGGGATTCCGGTAGTCCTCGGTGAACTTGCGCGCCGAGGGGAACAGCCCGGGGGCCACGATGTTGAACAGCGACCACAACTCCATCAGATTGTTCTCCATCGGAGTGCCGGTGATCGCGAGCTTGAACGGGGTGTCGAAGTCCTTGGCGGCCTGGTGCACCTTCGACGCGCGGTTCTTCACGAACTGCGCCTCATCGAGGATCAGCCCGGACCACACCGGCTCCTGGTACGCCGGCAGATCCAGCCGGAAGAGGGTGTAGGACGTCACGACGACGTCGGCGTCCCCCACCTGAGCGGCGATCGGCACTCCCGAGGCGCCCTGCGTGTCGGTGATCGCGACCACTTTGAGACCGGGAGCGAAGCGACGCGTTTCACTGATCCAGTTCGGCACCACCGAGGTGGGGGCCACCACCAGGAACGGTGCGTCGAGGAAACCACTCTCCCGTGCGTATTCGATGAGCGCGAGGGCCTGCAGGGTCTTGCCCAATCCCATGTCATCCGCCAGGACGCCTCCCAGCTTGTGGCGCCAGAGGAAGGCGAGCCAGTTGAAGCCCTCCTTCTGGTACGGGCGGAGGTCGGCCTCGAGGCCGACGGGCTGTGCTGTCGGTTCGACCTCCGTCAGTTCGAGGAGGCCGCTGACGGAGTCGCGCCAGGACTGCGCCTGCACGGTGTCCTCGGCAAGATCCTCGAACTCGGCCCAGAGGCCGGCCTGGTAGCGGCTGATCTGGAAACCGGTCTCCCACTCGTTCAGCGAGCGGGCCTCCTCGATCAGCTCACGGAGCTGGTCGAACACCTCCTGTTCGAGCGACAGGTAGCTGTTGTCGACGAGCTTGAGTTTCTTCCGGCCCTGTGCCAGGGCGCGGAAGATGGAGTCGAAGGGGATCGTGCGGCCACTGACGGTGACCATCACTCCGAGGTCGAACCAGTCCCGGTTATCCGTCTCCACGGTGCTGATGGTCAGTTTCGGCGTCTCGGTGAGCTCCTGGTAGTCCGGCTTCTCGCCCACCACCTCGATCTCGATGCCGTCGACTGCCTCGAGCTGCGGGAGGACGGTCTCGGTGAAATCGACGGCCTGCATGTCCTCGAGCAGCAGGGACTTCAACGGCATCGAGCCGAGGACCGCACGGGCTGCGGCGGCCAGCGCGTCCTCGGCGTCCGGATCCCGATAGCCGTCGTCGGACGCGGACGCGGACCCGGCGTGCGGCGCAGCACCGGGGCCGGAACCGGCGGACGCACGCAGCGGACGGCGCTGCACCGCCTCGCCGAGCGCGTAGGAGTAGTTCCACTCGAGCGCGACGGCGCCGTCGGGCCGGTAGGCCGCGGTGAGCACCAGCCGTGGCGGCTCGATCTCCGGAAGCTCGACGCTGCCGTCGCTGCTGCCGACGGCAATGGAGCGGCGGAGCAACGGATAGTACTCGGTGAGGAACAACGGCGTCTCGTCCTCAGGGATGAGGACCGGACGTGCGCGCTGGAGGAGTTCGATATCCTGCGCCGTGAGCTTCCTGGACGTGGGAGCAAGGGTGATCGTGGAATCCGGTGCAACAGTGTAAATGCCGTGGTTGCTGATCACGTGCGCCGTTTCCGGCGGGCAAGGCTGCCCGTCGATGTCCAGGGCGGGCGTCAACTGCAGCGATCCGTTCTCGACAGCGGTGGCGTCGAGCCTCAGCGTCGCCCGGTTACCCAGCCCGATGGTGACGGACTTCTTGGAGCCGACGAACTCGATGCCGAGCCGCTGGGCCTCTTCGAGCAGGTGCCACAGCAGGGGGTTGCTGAACTCGTCGAGGTACAGCCAGGAATCGTTGTTGCCGAAATAGTTGACGCCCGTCCCGCGGTGCAGCGCGGGGAACTGCGAGAACCACCGGTGCTGGTCGGGATCCAGCGTCAGGCCGTACGTCTGGTAGCTGATGCTTCCCCAGGACAGGTTGTTCTTGATCCATTTGCCCTTGCCGTTCCGGCTGACGGGCCGCACCCCGAGCCGGGTGTTGAGGGTGCGCTGGCCCTGGCGGTCAGCGGCGGAACCCCACCGCTGAACCGCCACTTCGGGTGTACGCAGTTCGAACTGGAGGCCGAGGGGCGTGGGCGACGACGGC
>NZ_KI914811.1:4486-8981 GCF_000520535.1 Arthrobacter sp. H41 | reverse complement strand
CCGTCGTCCTGCTGTCCGATCAGACCGCCGAGCGACGCCTGCCAGCCGTCAGGTAATCTGCGCGGAGCCGGCGCTGTCGAGGCTTCCTGCCGTGCGAGCACGTGCTCGGTGTTGCTCTGGAGGGCGGTTGCCGCCACGTGCTTGCAGTCTGCGCCGACAGGGCAGCTGCAGTGGTTCTCAAGCGGCCGGAACCGGCCGTCACCCTTTACGCTGAGCCGCAGCTTGGTGCGGTAATCGGTGGGTGCGCTTCCGCGGACCCTGCCGGTGAGGATCCGGGATTCGGCGTCCCACGCGAGGAGGCTCACGGCGCCGTCCTTCGCGTAGGTCTGTCCCCGCTGGAACGCGGCACCGCCCACAATGCGGATGATGTCGGTGACATCGACCAGAGGGTGGCTGGAATTGGGCATACTTTCATGCTCTCACGCGTCGGGAAAGGACTGCGCCCGCGGGCGGTCCTTTCCGCTGTCAGCAGTGGGATGCAGCATTTCCGTCGTCCTGCTGTCCGATCAGACCGCCGAGCGACGCCTGCCAGCCGTCAGGTAATCTGCGCGGAGCCGGCGCTGTCGAGGCTTCCTGCCGTGCGAGCACGTGCTCGGTGTTGCTCTGGAGGGCGGTTGCCGCCACGTGCTTGCAGTCTGCGCCGACAGGGCAGCTGCAGTGGTTCTCAAGCGGCCGGAACCGGCCGTCACCCTTTACGCTGAGCCGCAGCTTGGTGCGGTAATCGGTGGGTGCGCTTCCGCGGACCCTGCCGGTGAGGATCCGGGATTCGGCGTCCCACGCGAGGAGGCTCACGGCGCCGTCCTTCGCGTAGGTCTGTCCCCGCTGGAACGCGGCACCGCCCACAATGCGGATGATGTCGGTGACATCGACCAGAGGGTGGCTGGAATTGGGCATACTTTCATGCTCTCACGCGTCGGGAAAGGACTGCGCCCGCGGGCGGTCCTTTCCGCTGTCAGCAGTGGGATGCAGCATTTCCTGCGGGCTGTCAAGAACCGGCGCGAAGACCCGAGAAGAGGGAACTCGTTCCCGCACCTGCCGGAACGGGCGTAACCTACACGAGCGCGTGTCGATCCGTCGTGCGCTGATTCACCTGAGGAAAGAGGTGCCGGTGTTCGAAGCGCCGAGCTTGATATTCGCTGCCGCAGGACTCGCGGTCTTCGCTGCGGCGCTGCTGCCACGCCTGCTGATGCGGGCTCCGGTGTCGATGCCCATGATCTTCTTCGGTGCAGGGGTGCTGATCTTCTCCGTCGCCGATGGCCTCCCGAGCCCGGACCCCATCGCGTACAGCGACATCACCATCCACCTCAGCGAAGTCTGCGTGATCATCTCCCTCATGGGTGCGGGGTTGGCCCTGGACCGGAAGGTGGGCCGGAAACGCTGGGCCACCACCTGGCGCCTCCTCGGGATCGCGATGCCGCTGTGCCTGATCACTTTCACGCTCCTGGGAGTGTGGGTGCTGGGCCTCGGCCTGGCCGCAGCGATCCTCGTTGCGGCAGCACTTGCGCCCACGGACCCGGTGCTGGCCTCGGAGGTCCAGGTGGGCGAGCCCTCCGAAACGGAGGAGGCACTCGAAGCCGAGGATGAGGTGCGCTTCGGCCTGACCTCGGAGGCCGGCCTCAATGACGGCCTCGCTTTTCCCTTCGTGTATCTTGCGATCGCCGTGAGCCTGGTGGGTGCGGCGCCGTCGGCCTGGTTCCCCGAGTTCTTCGCCCTGGACGTGGTGTGGCGGATCGCCATCGGGTGCCTTCTCGGATTCGGTGTGGGCAAACTGTTGAGCCGGGTCTTCTTCCAGTCCCGGATCGAGAGCGCGCGGCTGGCCAGCCACTCGGAGGGCTTCGTTGCCCTGGCTGCCACGTTCCTCACCTACGGGGTCACCGAGATGGTCGAGGGCTACGGATTCATCGCTGTCTTCGTCTGCGCCGTGACCATCCGCTCCGGCGAGCAGACACACGGGTTCCACGGGGTGCTGCACAGCTACATCGAGCAGCTCGAGCGGCTGCTCACCGTGGTGGTGCTCGTCCTGCTGGGCGGCGCGGTGGCACGGGGGCTGCTGGCAGGGGTCACCCTCGTCGAGATCCTCGTGGCACTGGCCTTCCTGCTCCTGGTGCGGCCGCTTGCCGGCTGGATCAGCCTCAGCAGGGGCAGCACCGGACCGTGGGAGCGCGGCGTCATCTCCTTCTTCGGTGTCCGCGGTATCGGGTCCATCTACTACCTCAGCTACGCGCTCTCGAAGGGCGAATTCGCGAGCGAGGACGAGGCCCTGTGGCGCATCGTGGGCCTCGTGATCGTGATGTCGATCCTCCTGCACGGCGTCACGGCCGCACCGGTGATCAACGCCCTCGACCGCGCGCGTGAGCGGAAGGCGCTCCGGGAGGCCGGTACCGGGGACGTGGCGCCCAAAACGGCCATCTGAAAGGCTAGAGCGGTGTGACGTAGGCGCCGGCGATGCCGCCGTCCACCAGGAACTGGCTCGCCGTGATGAAGGACGCATCATCCGAGGCGAGGAAGGCGACGGCGGCGGCCATCTCGTCGGGTTCGGCGAAGCGGCCCAGCGGCACGTGGACCAGCCGGCGCGCCGCCTTCTCGGCGTCGTTGGCGAAGAGCTCCTTCAGCAGGGGAGTGTTGACCGGCCCCGGGCACAGGGCGTTGACGCGGATGCCCTGCCGTGCGAACTCGACGCCCAGTTCGCGGCTCATGGACAGTACGCCGCCCTTGGACGCCGAGTAGGAGATCTGGGACGTCGCGGCGCCGAGTACCGCGACAAAGGAGGCCGTGTTGATGATCGAGCCCCGTCCCTGCTCCTGCATGTACGGAAGGACGCCCTTGCAGCAGTAGTAGACGCTTGTCAGGTTGACCTCCTGGACGCGGCGCCAGGCGTCGATCCCGGTGTTGAGGATGGAGGAATCATCCTCCGGTGATATCCCGGCGTTGTTGAAGGCGATGTCGATCGAGCCGTAGGTCTCCTTGGTGAAGGCATACATGTTCCGGACGTCGTCCTCGACGGTGACGTCGGCACGCACGAACCGTCCGCCGATGCTGTCCGCGAGACCGGTTCCGATGTCGTCGGCGCAGATATCCGCGATCACCACGCGTGCTCCCTCATGGGCGAGCCGCCGCGCTGTGGCGAGGCCGATGCCCGACGCCCCGCCGGTGATGACCGCCGTGCGGCCCTGGAGGCGATTCGTCACAAGTCCGTTGTAGGGCAGGTCCGTCATGAAGTACTCCTTGAGCAAAGTAGGCGAAAATCAGGCATCGGTGGCCAGGAACACGTTCTTGAGTTCGCTGAACGAATCGAGCGCATCAGGGCCGAGTTCACGGCCCAGCCCCGATTGCTTGAAGCCCCCGAAGGGGGTGGAATACCGCACGGAGGAGTGTGAATTGACGGAGAGGTTCCCGGCATCCACTGCCCTCGCGACGCGGAACGCGCGGCCGACATCCCGTGTCCAGATGGAACCGGACAGACCATAGGCCGAGTCGTTCGCGATGCGCACTGCCTCCTCTTCACCGTCGAACGGCACCACGCACACCACCGGGCCGAAGATCTCCTCACTGAACGCGCGGGAGTCCGGGCCCGACGGCGTGATCACGGTGGGCGGGAACCAGAAGCCCGGCCCCTCGGGAGCGGTGCCCTGGAAGGCGACGTCGGCGTTCACGCTCCCCGCGCCGTCGTACACGAAGCTTCCCACTGCCTGCCGCTGGCCGGCCGAGATGAGGGGGCCCATCGCGGTGTCGGCATCGCGCGGATCGCCCACCCGAACGGCCTTCACCGCGGTCTCCAGCAAGGACAGGAAGTCGCTGTACGCTGGCCGCTCCACCAGGATCCGGGAGCGCGCGCAGCAGTCCTGGCCTGCGTTGCCGAAGGCGCCACCGGGAGCCGAGGCCGCGGCCTTCTCGAGGTCCGAGTTCGCGAAGACGATGTTGGCGCTCTTCCCGCCCAGCTCAAGGGTCACGCGTTTCACCTGCTCGGCGCAGCCCGCCATGATGCGTTTGCCCACGCCGGTCGAGCCCGTGAACACCACCTTGCGCACCTGTGGATGGGTGACGAAACGCTCGCCCACCACGGATCCCTTACCGGGCAGCACGGTGAAAACGCCCTCCGGAAGCCCCACCTCCAGCCCCAGTTCAGCCAGCCGGATGGCGGTCAGGGGAGTGAGCTCGGCGGGCTTGAGGACCACCGTGTTACCGGCGGCCAGGGCGGGCGCGAAGCCCCAGACGGCAATCGGCATCGGGAAGTTCCACGGGACGATGATCCCGACCACGCCGAGCGGCTCGTGGAACGTCATGTTCACCCCTCCCGCGACCGGGATCTGCCGGCCGAAGTGGCGTTCCGGGGCCGCCGAGTAGTACGTCAGGACGTCCCGTACGTTGCCGGCCTCCCACCGGGCATTGCCGATCGTGTGGCCGGCGTTGGCCACCTCGAGTGCGGCGAGGGCTTCGATCTCGGAGTCGACGGCGGCGGCGAACCTCCGCAGCAGCAGCGCGCGGTCCGCCGGTG
>NZ_KI914811.1:0-4386 GCF_000520535.1 Arthrobacter sp. H41 | reverse complement strand
CAGCAGCAGCGCGCGGTCCGCCGGTGCCACCCGACGCCAGGCGGGAAAGGCGGCCACCGCCCGGGCGATGGCGGCGTCGGCCTCCTCGAGCCCGGCCATGGGAACCGTGCCGATGCCCTCTTCGGTGGCAGGATTCAGGATTTCGAGGGTGTAGCTCATGAGCTGGGCCTTCCGGTCGGAGAGCGGTGGAGCCGGGCGGTGCGGGCCGCGTCGACGAACCCGCCGAACAGGCGCCGGTCCTGCCCGTTCTCCTCCGGGTGGAACTGCACGCCGAGGAGCCAGCCGGAGGAGGCTCCGCCGGAGCTTTCGACGGCTTCCACGGTGCCGTCCGCAGCGCGTGCGGTCACGCACAGACCATCCGCCACCTGATCCAGGCCCTGGTGGTGGTAGCAGGGGCTCGCGGCGCGGGCACCCAGCAATTGCCGTGCGATGGATCCCGGCTCGGTGGTGAAATCGACGCTGCCGAAGACGCCCGGGGCGGGCTGGTACTGCGCGGCGTCCGCGCGGACCTCCGGGAGGTGCTGGTGCAGGGTACCGCCGAGGGCGACATTGAGGATCTGGGCTCCCCGGCAGATCGCGAACAGGGGCAGGTCGGCGCTCAGCGCAGCGCGCGTGAGGGTGAGGTCGTGGTCGTCGCGCTCCGGCTGGCTGACGGTGGTGGGATGGGGCGCGGCGCCGTAGTGGGCAGGGTCCACGTCCACGCCGCCGATGACGATCAGCCCGTCGAGGAGGTCGAGCACGCCGGGATCGGTGCCGACGGGGGGCAGCAGCAGCGGGGTGCCTCCGGCCTCGACCACGGCGCGCACATAGGAACCCGGCACGATGGCCGCCGTGTCGTTCCAGACGCCCCAGCGAGCAGGCTGCCAGTAGGTGGTCAGGCCGATTCTCGGCCGGTACGCCTCCGGTCGGGCTGTCTGGCGGGCTTCGGGTGCCGACGGTCCCTGCCTAGTGCCGTTCAAACCCGCGCCGCAATTCCCAGTCCGTGACGGTGGCATTGAACTGCGCCATCTCGACGTCGGCGTAGTGGGTGTAGTGCTTCACCACGTCCTCGCCGAAGACCTCGAGGGCGATGGTTGAGCCGGCGAACAGGTCGCGGGCCTCCTTCATGGTGGCCGGGACATGCTCGGCATCGGAGGTGTAGGCGTTGCCGTCCATCCTTGCCGGAAGTTCCAGCTGATTCGCGACTCCGTAGAGGCCGCCGGCGAGCATTGCCGCGAGGGCGAGGTAGGGGTTCGCATCGGCACCGGGCAGGCGGTTCTCCAGCCGGGCCGAGGCGCCCTTCCCGACGAGGCGTACGGAACACGTGCGATTGTCCAGCCCCCAGGCGACGGCGGTGGGAGCGAAGGAGCCTTCGGAGAACCGTTTGTAGGAGTTGATGTTCGGGGCGTAGAACAGGGTGAATTCCCGCAGCGTCGCCAGAACGCCGGCGATGAAGTGGTCATAGAGTGCGGTTCGTTCGTCCGCCTCCTCGTCCCAGAACACCAGCCCGCCGTCCTCGCCGCGCAGGGACATGTGGATATGGCACGACGAGCCTTCCCGCTGGTTGGGCTTCGCCATGAACGTCACGGACTGGCCCCGTTGCGAGGCCATCTCCTTCGCGGAGAGCTTGTACACGCTGTGGTTGTCGGCGGTGACGAGGACGTCGTCGTACTTGAAGGCGATCTCGTGCTGGCCGAGGTTGCATTCGCCCTTCGCCGATTCCACCACCATCCCCGCCTGGTACATGGTGTTGCGGATGTCCCGCAGGAGGGGCTCGACGCGCAGCGAGCCCAGGATCGAATAGTCCACGTTGTACTGGTTGGCAGGGACCAGGTCCCGGTAGTGCTTGAGGCCCGCGCTTTCGAAGGACTCGTTGTAGATCACGAACTCTAGCTCGGTCCCGGAGAAGGCCTTCATACCGAGTTCCGCGGCTTTCGCCGACTGCGCCTTGAGGATGCTCCGCGGGGCGACGTTCACCAGCTCGCCCGTGGTGAAGGACAGGTCGGACTGGATCATCACGGTTCCCTCCCGGTAGGGGAGGCGTCGGATGGTGTCGAGGTCGAGGTCGAAGACCATGTCCCCGTACCCCGTTTCCCAGCTCGACATGGCGTAACCGTCCACGGTGTTCATCTCGGTGTCGACAGCCAGCAGGTAATTGCAGCCTTCCGTGCCGTGGCCGAGGACGGTGTCGAGGAAGAACTGGCCATGGATCACCTTGCCCTGCAACCTGCCCTGCATATCGGTGAAGGCCAGGACCACCGAGTCGATCTCCCCGGATCGGATGGCGGACGTGAGCTGGTCGACGGTGAGCATCCGGTCATTGCGGGGGTGCGTTTCCATGGGTCTCCTTCGGTGCGCGGGGGTGTCGGCAGGGCGGGCGGTCAGGTCAGGGTGGAGCCCTCTTTCTTCAACAGCGCGAACTCTTCCTCAGGGGCGCTCGCCACCAGGTGGTGGCGGCTGTAGAACCAGAAGTAGGCGAGCGCGGCCAGGAAGACGACGGCGGTGATCGACGCGGCGAGGATGTCCACGAAGAAGGTGGCCACGAGGGCGACGACCGCGAGGACCAGCGCGATGCCGGTTGTGACCACGCCGCCGGGTGTCCGGTAGCCGCGCTCCAGTCCGGGTTCCCGAACCCGCAGGAGGATGTGGGACAGGTTCAGCAGCACGTACGAGACGGTGGCGCCGAAGACGGCGATGTTGATCAGCAGTCCGCCGTTCCCGGTGAACGCCGCGAGCAGGAAACCGATGGTCCCCGGAACCAGCAGTGCCACCCAGGGCGTGTGGCGCTTCGAGGTGAGGGACAGGACGCGGGGTAGATAGCCCGCCCTGGACAGCGCGAACAGTTGGCGCGAGTAGGCGTAGACGATCGAGAAGAAGCTTGCCACGAGGCCTGCGAGACCTGCGTAGTTCACGAAGTCGGCAAGCGCCGAGTCCCCGCCCGCCGCGGCCCGCAGCGCTTCGGGAAGCGGCGAATCGGAGGCGCCCATGGCCTCGGAACCGGCCGCTCCGGGCACCAGGATCAGCATGAGCGCGCCGAAGACCAGGAGGAGCAGCATCGCCACGATGATGCCCCGCGGCATGTCCCGTTTCGGGTCGTCGGACTCCTCGGCGGCGAGGGGCACGCCCTCGATGGCGAGGAAGAACCAGATGCCGAACACCAGTGCGGCAAGGACGCCGGAGAACCCGTAGGGAAGGAAGGCCGAGGAACCGGCCGAGCCGTCCGGAACGATGTCGAAGAGGTTGGCGGTCTCGAAGTGCGGCAGCAGGCCCACCACTGTCACCACGAGGGCGACGACGGCGACGACGGTGATGCCGAACATCAGCTTGAGCGCTTCACCGACCCCCCACAGATGGATCCCGATGAACACGACGTAGGTTGCCAGGTAGACGGGCCAGGAGTTGGTCATCCCGAAGAGCCCCAGCGCCTCGATGTACCCGCCGATGAAGGTGGCGATCGCCGCAGGGGCGACGGCGTACTCGATGAGCACTGCCATGCCGGTGGCGAAACCTCCGAGGGGCCCGAGCGCGCGTCGGGCGAAACCGTACCCGGCACCCGCGGTGGGAAGCATCGACGACATCTCCGCGAGTCCGAAGACCATGCAGGTGTACATGATTCCCATCAGGACGAAGGCGATCAGAAGCCCGCCCCATCCCCCCTCGGCGAGCCCGAGGTTCCAGCCCGAGAAGTCACCCGAGATCACGTAGGCGACACCGAGCCCTGCCAGCAGCACCCAGCCCGCAGCGCCGCTCTTGAGCTTTCGGTGCCTGAGGTATGAGTCGTCAACGGTGGTGTAGTCGATGTTCCTGCGTGCCACGTGTGCCCCTAGGTGGATTGACCGGGTGGAGAACGGGTGACACCTCCCGGGCGCAGCGGACGGTGCAGGGAGGTGACGGGGGATCTCAACGCAACCAATGGAATGAAATCAGTCCAATGGATGCCTCCAATGATCACGGTCCAGCTTCCGTCCGTCAAGGGTCATGTCGGATCCGGTGGAGTTCCCGGCAGCAGAACGGGGGTTCACGGACTGCGTAAGCTTGAGCCATGAGCGGTCCTGCTGATCCGGCATTCCGGTTGATCCAACCGGCACGCAAAGGGAACGCTTTCGAAGAAACGGTCGAGCGGCTTCTGCATGCGATCAAGCTGGGCGTCTTCCCGGCCGGATCGCGGCTGCCCGCCGAACGCGACCTCGCCGAGCACCTGGGGGTGTCCCGGTCCACCCTGCGTGAGGGTCTTGCGGACCTGCAGACCGCCGGCTACCTCACCATCCAGCGCGGGCGGTACGGTGGCGCAACGGTGAGCGCTGAACTGCCGAGCGCCCACGTCGATCGAAACGCCGCGACCCTCAGGCGGGCGGATGTCGAGGACGTACTGACCTTCCGGGCGGTCGTCGAACCTGCAGCCGCCGG
>NZ_KI914810.1:13467-21297 GCF_000520535.1 Arthrobacter sp. H41 | reverse complement strand
TAGCCGCGGGTCTTCGACTTCAGCAGGTCGAAGAAGTCGAATACGATCTCCGCCAGCGGTAGCCGATACCGGATCTCGACCCGATCCTCGGACAGGTAGTCCATGCCGCCCAGGACGCCGCGCCGCTGCTGGCAGAGCTCCATGATGGCCCCCACGAACTCCGAAGGCGCAAGGATCGTCGCTGACACCATCGGCTCGCGGACCTCGGCGATCTTGCCGGTGGGATACTCGCTGGGGTTGGTCACCTTCAGGACGCTCTTGTCCTCGAGCGTGACCTCGTATTCGACGTTCGGGGCGGTTGAGATCAGGTCGAGGTTGTACTCACGCTCGAGTCGCTCACGCGTGATCTCCAGGTGCAGCAGCCCGAGGAACCCGACGCGGAAGCCGAACCCGAGGGCCGCGGAGGTCTCCGGCTCGTACAGAAGGGCGGCGTCGTTCAGGGTGAACTTGGCCAGCGCGTCGCGGAGCACCGGGTAGTCGGTGCCGTCCAGTGGGTACAGCCCGGAGAACACCATGGGTTTGGGGTCCTGGTAACCGCCCAGCGACTGGGCGGCGGGCTTGGCGAGGTTCGTGACGGTATCGCCGACCTTCGACTGGCGCACGTCCTTCACACCCGTGATAAGGTAGCCGACCTCCCCTACGCCCAGGCCCTTCGACGGTTTGGGCTCGGGCGAACTGACGCCGATCTCGAGCAGTTCGTGGCTCGCCCGCGTGGACATCATCTGGATCCGCTCCCGCGGGCTCAATTTGCCGTCCACCACCCGGACATAGGTGACCACGCCGCGGTAGGTGTCATACACGGAGTCGAAGATCATGGCGCGTGCAGGAGCATTGGGGTCACCGGTCGGGGCCGGCAGGTCACGCACGATCTTGTCCATCAGGGCCTCGACGCCGACGCCGGTCTTGCCGGAGACCATCATCACGTCCTCGGGCTCACCGCCGATGAGGCTCGCCAGTTCGGCCGCGTACTTCTCCGGCTGCGCGGCGGGCAGATCGATCTTGTTGAGGACAGGAATGATCGTGAGGTTGTTCTCCATCGCGAGGTACAGGTTCGCGAGTGTCTGGGCTTCGATGCCCTGCGCTGCGTCCACCAGGAGGATTGCGCCTTCGCAGGCGGCAAGCGACCGCGAAACCTCATAGGTGAAGTCGACGTGCCCGGGCGTATCGATCATGTTCAGGGCGTAGGCAGTACCGTCGACCTCCCAGGGGAGGCGGACGGCCTGCGACTTGATGGTGATGCCGCGCTCACGTTCGATGTCCATCCGGTCCAGGTACTGGGCCTTCATGTCGCGCTGCTCCACTGCACCGGTCAGCTGGAGCATCCGGTCCGCGAGGGTCGACTTTCCATGATCGATATGGGCGATGATGCAGAAGTTCCTGATGATCGCCGGATCAGTGGAGGCTGGCACCGGTGCGGTGCGGGCCATGGGTGACACGTGGGTTCCTCACTACTACGGGACGGATGGGCACCAGGACGATAACAGCATTCCCTGGCTGCTCGCTTACCAGTGTCCCATGGACGGTGAATACCGGTTGAACCCGGGGCGCCCCCCGCCCATGGGTGGGGGGCGCGTACCGTGGGGCCATGCGCCTTGACGCCCGCACCCTGTTCCGTCTGGTGGCCTCCGCTGGAAAGCTGCTCCGGCGCACGGTGCCGGGTTCCCGGAAAACGCCGATTCCCCGCATCTCGTATTCGCCGAGCCTCGACGGTAAACCCGATCCGGGGGAGATCGTCTGGACCTGGGTCCCCTATGAGGAGGACGCCTCCCAGGGCAAGGACCGTCCGGTCCTCCTCATCGGCCGGAATGGCCCGCGCCTGCTCGGCCTGATGCTGACGACGCGCGACCGCAACAACGCCTCAACCTCCGATGACCGCTATCTCGATATCGGCGCTGGTCCGTGGGATCCGCAGGGGCGTCCCAGCGAGGTGAAGCTCGACCGCATCATTCTCATCGATCCGGCAGGTGTGCGGCGGATCGGTGCGCTGCTTCCGCGGGCCCGGTTCGACCGGGTGGCGGCGGCACTGCGGGCCATGCCCGAGTGACCTCGGCGCGCTGTCCCCGCGGTGCGCTGGACGGTCACCGGCCCGGCGCGCTATGGCTTGCCGCAGGCCGGCCTGAATTCTGCTAAGCTGTATAGCTGTGTGTCCGAGCAGGTCGACGGGCACTTTGGACCAATCGCCACGGTATCCCCACGCCGCTCAGTCGATGGTTGGCCGAAATACCCTCACGACCAGTCCGCAATACAAAGAAAGTTCTCATACGTGGCAAATATCAAGTCCCAGAAAAAGCGCATCCTCACCAACGAAAAGGCGAGGCAGCGCAACAACTCGGTCAAGTCCGAGCTCAAGACCGCAATCCGGGCAGTAACCACTGCTGTCGATTCGTCGGACAAGGATGCTGCAACCGCAGCCCTGCAGAACGCCGGCCGCAAGCTGGACAAGGCAGTCAGCAAGGGTGTTCTTCACAAGAACAACGCAGCTAACCGCAAGTCGGCGATCTCCAAGAGGGTCAACGCCCTCTAGGCGACTTCCCGCTTTCTGTTTTGCGTGGCCGGCCCCCTGGGCCGGCCACAGTCGTTTAACCGGCCGGAGGTTCAACCAGCCGGCCACAGTCGTTTAACCGGCCGGACGTTCAACCCCCGAACTGCGCGAGGCTATCCCTCGCCGACGGCGATGACCGTCACCGCCCGCTCCACGGCATAGACGGGATCACGGGAGCCTCCCTTGACCTGTGCGTCAGCCTCGGCGAGGACCTGGATGCACCGTGCCAGGGACGAGGAGGAGAATCGCTGTGCTTCGCGACGCGCCTGGTCGACCTGCCAGGGGGCCATCCCAAGTTCGCGGGCAAGCTGCGCCGAGGAACCTCGCGCCCCGTGCACCCTCGCCACTGCCCTCACCTTCATGGCAAGTGCCGCGACGAGCGGCACCGGATCGGCGCCGGTCGCCAGCGCGTGCCGGAGCATGGACAACGCCTGGGCCGTCCGACCTGCGAGCGCCGCATCGGCAACCTTGAACCCGGTGGCCTCGACCCGCCCGCCATGGTATTTCTCGACTGTTTCGGCGGTGACGTCGCCTACCGAGTCAGAAATCAGCTGCTGGCATGCTGCGGCGAGTTCTGCCAGCTGGGCTCCGACGGCGGCAACCAGTGCCCGTACGGCGTCGCCGTCGATTCTGCGGTGCGCCAGCCTGAACTCGGCGGTCACGAAGTCGATCTTTTCCGAGTCCTTCTTGAGCGGATGGCAATCCACCACCACCGTGTCCCCGGCCCGCAGCGCATCGAGGAGCTTCTTGCCCCTGTTCCCCCCGCTGTGCCGCATCACCAGCACCACGTCCGGTGCAGGGTCCCGGAGATACGCCATTGCCTCCTCGAGGAAGCTGTCGTTCATCTGGGCAAGCCCCCCGGCTTGGATGATCTTCCAGTCGCCGAAGAGGGATGGGCTGGCGTGGTTGGTCAGGCTTCCCGGCTCGTAAGTGGCGGCATCGAGGACCACCAGTTCCGCCGAAGGCTGGGCGCGGCGCACCTGGTGCCGGATCGATTCGGAGGCCTTCGCTGCAAGGTAATCCTCCGGTCCGATGAGCAGGACAACCGGTGCCGGCTGGACGTCCCGCCAGGATGCCGGTGCATTGTTCGCCGTGTTGCGGTTGGTGTTCCCCTTGGTGGCCACGTGTCCTTCATTCCGGCTGGTTGATGCGACACTTCACTGTGCCATGTGGTGGATCTTCAGCCAAGTGAGGTTACTGCGACCTACGGATATCGACGGCGGAGCCATTCAGCGTCAGGGTGAACGAGCCGAGCAGGTCCGTCCGTGCGGTGACGGTGCCCTCCGCGTCCAGGGAAGCGACGATCGCGGGATGGGGGTGGCCGTAGTCGTTGCCTTTCCCGACGGAGATCAGTGCTACTTTCGGCCGGAGCGACTCGATGATGGCGGAACCTCCATTACGCGCCCCATGGTGGGCCACTTTCAGGACGTCGATGCCCTGCTGGGCGAGTCGGGGATTCGCGGTGAGCATCCGCGCCGCAGCAGCCTCCTCGATGTCGCCGGTGAAAAGGATGCTGAGCTCACGCCCTGCTGTGCCTACCTCGGCGTGAACCACAGCGCTTGAATCGTTCTCCTCCCTCGGCGGCGCCCCCGGTTGCGGCCAAAGGACGGCGAATTCCGCCCCACCGGCGCGGAAGGAATGCCCGGTGCCGATCCGGACGGGTTCAGTTCCGGCCTCCCTGGCTGCATCCGCCACGTCGCGCGGCAAGTCGGGTTCCGCTGAGGAATAGAGGATTGTCTCGAGCCTGCGGCCGTCGGCGACGCCCGCGATCCCCCCGTAATGGTCGAGGTGGAGGTGGGTCAGGACCAGCACCTCCACGACGTCGATGGAGAGGTCGGACAGGCAACGATCGACCGACGCGGGGTCCGGGCCTGCGTCGATCACCACCGCGCGTCCCGTCCCTGTCCGCAGGACGAATGAATCACCCTGTCCTACGTCGCATGCGGCCAGCACCCAGGTCTCCGCCCCCTGCTCGTCGTCAAGCGGCAGGAGCACCACGATCAGGAGGCCGATTCCGCAGCCGGCACCGACCAGCACCAGCCAGGGAGGCGGCCGGATGGAGTGCAGCACCCTCCCCCCGGCGCGGTCGAGTGCCGGTGCGAAGACGAAACCGAGGACGACGGCGAGGCAGAGACCGCCGGTCAACGCTGCACCTACCGGTCCGCCCAGCCAGGGCACCGAGGCGAAGGGGGCATTCTCGAGGGTTCGGGCGACGGTTGCCACCCAGGACGTACCGACCTGGCCGGACACAAGGAAAGGGACCACCGCTGGTGGGAAGAGGGCCAGGGCTCCGATCGCCAGCATCCCGGCAATGGTGATGAACGGCACCAGCGGAGCCGCGGCGACATTTGCCGGCACCGAGTAGAGCGGCAGGAATGGTTGCAGCATCACCAGCACGGGTGTGCAGAAGAGCTGTGCCGTGATCGGCACGGCAAGCAGCTGTGCCGCGAAGGAGGGCATGATGCTACCGAGCCGTGCGGCCAGGTAAGGACCGGCCACCACCAGGCCACCCGTGGCGCACACCGACAGAATGAATGCGTAGGACGAATGGAGCCACGGATCCGCGGTGAGCAGGGCGATGATGGAGAGGAATAGCAGCGACAGCGAGAGGCGTCCACGCCCCGTCAGGACGGCAAGTACGCCGATCGACCCCATGACAGCCGCGCGGAGCACGCTTGGTTCAGGGCGGACCAGGAGGACGAAACACACCAGCGCTGCGAGCGCCGCTCCAGCGGCCCAGAACCGCGGCAGCCGGAGACATCGTGCTCCCAGGAAGGCGAACGCCAGCACGTAGGAACAGTTGGCTCCGCTGACTGCCGTCAAATGGGTCAGGCCGGTAGTCTTCATCGCCTCGGCAAGGGCTCCGTCAAGACCCGAGCGGTCGCCGATCGCCATTCCCGGCAGGAGGCCGCCGTCATTCGCGCCGCGTGCCATCGCAGCATCGGTGAACCGGTGTCGCAGGTCCGCAGTGTAGGCCTGCCACCCCCGTGCCGGTGTGATGTGAGGCCCGGTGGTGGGGATGAACAGGGCCACCTGCTTGCCCGGCCCGAGGGGTGGGGCAAGCGTTCCCAGGACCCGCACGGTGTCCCCGGGGGTGATGTCGAGCCATTCCTCGCCCGCAAGGACGGTCACGGGCGCGCTTGAGATGAAAGGTTCGCCCCGATAGCGACCGCCCGTCACTGTGGCTTCGATCATCACGCGGTCCCGGCCGCTGAACCTGTCCGGCGCAATAGTTGCGGGGTCTCCGTCAATGTTCAGGATCGCTGCCAGGCTGTCACCCTGCGCGGCTGCTTCAGCTACCGGTCCCGCGGTGAAGCGCACCAGGCTGCCGGCGGTCGCCAGGCAGATGAGGCACGCGGCCGCGGCGGGTACCACCGACGCCCTGAGGACCGGCACCAGGATTCGGTGGACCCGCCGGTTGCTGGTTGCCCGGGCGTCGCCGAGCAGCGGGTGGGCGCAGGCGAGGACCAGTGCGATACCCGCGAGGAGCAGTCCGGCGATCAGGGCCATGCCGGGTTCGAGTCTCGTCGATACCGCTGCTGTGGCCCACGTTGCGAGTGCCGGCATCCCGAGCCGGAGGTCGAGTGGAGCTGCGGGTTCCAGCCGTACGGCCCGCCCTGGAGCCCGCACGCCGGCAGGCCCCCACGCGTTCAGGGCCGCATGGATCCCGGTCACGGTGCGGCGCGCTTCGCCCCGCGACACGCGCGGTGCGGACCGCCGCGTCCTACCGGGCGCGCCGGACCACCTGCCGGACCGTAGTTTGGCCGACGGCGTCGGTGAATCCCCCGCATCCGGCGTGCTTTCCGAAGGCGCTACCGGTTCGGGGCGGAGACCGGCGTCCCGGAAGTGCCGCCGCCGGGCAGCGCTTGCTTCTGCCCCGGCCGGGGTCATGTTGCGGTGACAAGAGGCAGGATCGCCTCGAGCAGGGCCGGCCCGATGCCGGGCACGGCGTCCAGGTCACCGGGCTGGGCGAACCTGCCGTTCAGGGTGCGCCACTCCAGGATCCGTTGGGCGAGGACGGGCCCCACGCGGGGCAGGCTGTCGAGCTCGGCGAGCGTAGCGGTGTTGAGATCGATGACCGGCGCCTGCTGTCCCTCCACCGCGCCGGCAGGCGCCGGATGACCCGGTTCTACCGGTGGCCCGGCGGGCCGCGGAGGCTCACCCAGAACGGGGACATGAAGTTGCGCGCCGTCCTGCGCCACAGCGGCGAGGTTGACCCCGGCAAGGTCGGCCTCGCCCAGTGCGCCTCCTGCCTTCTCGAGCACAGTGAAGATCCTCGAACCGGGGAACACTTCGACGACGCCGGGCTGCACGACGGCTCCGGTCACATGCACATAGAGCGTTTCTGTGCCGGTAGCCGACGGTATGCCCTCCGGCGCCGCCTGCGGGAGTCCCGCCGGAGAACCTCCCTTTTCCTGCCCGCTGCCCTGGTCGATTCCGGCCGTGCCGGGGCCGGCAGAACGGGGGGCCTCCGCGTCGACCGCGGAATCCTGGCCGAGCTCGACCGAGGTGGCGGCCGACGACGGCTCGCTGCTGCGCACGATGAACAGGGCGGCGCCGACTGTCAGTGCAACGCCCAGGAAGACCAGGGCAGCGGCCCTGGTCGCTGCCCAGCGCCGTCGGCCCGGGCCCTGTCCCGACGGCACGTCCGAGTCCGGAGAACCCTCGAGGACCCCGGACCGATCGTCGGGAATCTGTTGGACGGGCCCGCGAGGGTCTGCGGTAGGCCACCGGTGTCTTGGCATGTTCCACGGTAGGCAGGACACTTGGCGGTGGTTCGTGCAACCGAGGGTATGTGGACATCCCCCTCCCTGTTCGGACATACCCGGTCGGACCTACCCGGCGGCCGCCCTTCCGCTGATCGCCACGGCGACAACTCCGAGGCCGACATGGGCTGCGAGCACTGAGGGACAGGGTGCCAGGGAGATCCGTGCCTCCGGTGCCGTGGCTCCGAGACGCTCGGCGACACCTGCGGCCTGGTCCTCGTTCCCGTAGTGGTGGACGGTCAGTTCAACCGCCGGATTCCGGGTCGCGAGGTCCGCGCGGACCAGCTCCTCGACGCGTTCGAGGGCGCGTCTCGCGGTCCGGACTTTCTCGAACGGCACCAGGCGCCCCTCCTGGACCTTGAGCAGGACCTTGACGGACAGGACCGAACCGAGCCATCCCGCCGCGGCACTGATCCGGCCACCGCGGCGCAGCTGGGCCAGGTTCGGCACGTAGACGTAGAGGGCCGACCCCCGAGAGGCCATGGCGGCGGCCGCCGCGCTGCGCTCGAGGCCGAGGCCCGC
>NZ_KI914810.1:12698-13367 GCF_000520535.1 Arthrobacter sp. H41 | reverse complement strand
TGCGCTCGAGGCCGAGGCCCGCACGGAGGGCGGCGGCCGCCTCCAGCGCTGCGTAACCCTGTGCCATTCCTGCGGTACCGGTGTCGATGACCTCGACGGGAATGTTCACCGACGCCGCTGCGAGGCGCGCCGCGTCCACTGTTCCCGACAGCAGGCCCGACAGGTGCACCGAGATGATGCCGTCGAATCCTGCGGTCTCCAGTGCCTGGTAGACCTGCTCGAACTGCCCGGGTGACGGCCGGGACGTCCGGATGTCCGTCCCCTGGGCGAGCGCCACACTGAGCCGTCGGAACAGCTCGGAGTCCTCCTGGCTGAAGGTCTCCGCGCCGATCGACACGGGAACCGGGACCACGGTGATCCCTCGCCCGGGCCCCTCGTGCAGGACCGCTGGAAGACCCGCGGCGGAATCCGTCACCACGGCGATGCGGGGTGGAGCGGGCACAGTCGATGGCACGGTAGCGGGCACTGTCACCCTGGAACGATGTTGACCAGTTTCGGTGCCCTCACGATCACCGTGCGGATGCTCCGTCCGTCGAGGATCCTGGTGACGTGCTCGCTGTCGAGCGCCAGCGCCCGGAGCTCGTCCTCGGAGATCTCCGGCGACACCTCCAGCCGGTCCCGGACCTTTCCCTGCACCTGAATCACTGCCACCACGGTGTTCCGGGTCAG
>NZ_KI914810.1:0-12598 GCF_000520535.1 Arthrobacter sp. H41 | reverse complement strand
CAGCGGCGACGGTCGCGCTGCGGCCCAGCCGGCTCCACAGGTCCTCGGCAGTGTACGGAGCGAAGAGGCTGAGCAGGACCGCCACCGCTTCCGCGGCTTCGCGTACCGCAGGGTCCGCGCCCCCGGGACCGGAGTCGATGGCCTTGCGCGTGGCGTTGACCAGTTCCATCAGCTTGGCGACCACCACGTTGAACTTGTTGGCATTCATCAGCTCCGCGGCGTCGGCCACCGCGCGGTGGGTGATGGAGCGGAGCTCCCGGTCCCCGGAGGCGGGATCAGCTCCCGGCGCGCTCGTCACGTCGGCTCCGAGGCGCCAGGCGCGGGCCAGGAATTTCGCGGAGCCCGACGGCGAGACATCCGCCCAGTCGACGTCGTCCTCGGGAGGGGAGGCGAACACCATGGTGAGGCGGATGGCGTCGACGCCGTACCGGTCGAGCTGCTCGCTCAGGTCGACACCGTTGCCCAGCGACTTGCTCATCGCCTTTCCGCCGTTGAGCACCTGGCCCTGGTTCAGGAGCGCAGCGAAGGGTTCGGTGAAACCGACCATTCCCATGTCGTACAGGACCTTGGTGAAGAACCTGCTGTACAGCAGGTGCAGGATCGCGTGTTCCACTCCCCCGACGTACTGGCCGACGGGCAGCCAGCTGTTGACGGCGTCGGTGTCGAAGGGTGCCGTCTCGAGGTCAGGTGAAAGGAAGCGCAGGTAGTACCAGGACGAGTCGACGAAGGTGTCCATCGTGTCGGTGTCCCGCTTGGCCGCCCCTCCGCACGAGGGGCACGGAACGTTGACCCACTCCTCCACTGCCGCCAGGGGAGACGTGCCCTTCGGGGAAAGGTCCTCACCGCGCAGGTTCTCAGGCAACCGGACGGGCAGCTGGTCATCGGGGACCGGGACCTCGCCGCAGGATGGGCAGTGGATGATCGGGATGGGCGTGCCCCAGAACCGCTGCCGGGACAACAGCCAGTCGCGCAGGCGGTAGTTGATGGTGCGCTCACCCGTACCCTGCGCGGCCACCAGCTCGATGGCCCTGGCGATCGCCGCGTCCTTGGCCAGGCCGCTCAGTTCGCCGGAGTTCACGAGGGTTCCCTCGCCGGTGGTCGCGACGCCGGTCACGGCCGCGTCCTCTGCGCCGGTGTCGACGACGGTGCGGACAGGAAGGTCGAAACGGCGGGCGAAGTCGAGGTCGCGCTGGTCATGCGCCGGAACAGCCATGATGGCGCCCGTGCCGTAGTCGGCCAGGACGTAGTCCGCGGCCCAGACGGGCAGTCTCTCGCCATTCAATGGATTGACGGCGTACCGGCCGGTGAAGACGCCGGTCTTCTCCCGCTCGGTGGCCTGGCGCTCGATCTCGGACAGCGCCTTGACCTCCTCGCGGTAGGCCTCCAGCTCACCGCGCTTGTCCGGGATGACCAGGTCCAGCGCCAGCGGCGCATCGGCTGCCACCACGAAGAAGGTTGCGCCGTACAGGGTATCCGGGCGGGTCGTGAAGACTTCCACCTCGTGGCCGGCCTGACCGTCCACGGGCTCGATGGCGAAGCTGACGTGCGCGCCCTCGGAGCGTCCGATCCAGTTGCGCTGCATCGCCAGGACGCGTTCGGGCCAGTGGCCCTTGAGCTGCTCCATGTCATCCAGCAGGCGGTCCGCGTAATCCGTGATCTTGAAGTACCACTGATTCAGGTCCTTCTTGGTCACGAGGGTCCCGCAGCGGTCGCAGGCTCCGTTGATGACCTGCTCGTTCGCCAGGACGGTCTGGTCCTTGGGGCACCAGTTCACCGGTGAATTGCGGCGGTACGCGAGGCCCTTCTGGAAGAACCGGACGAAGAGCCACTGCGTCCACCGGTAGTACTCGGGGTCCGAGGTGTGGATCCTCCGGGACCAGTCGACGCTGATGGCATAGCGCTTGAACGAGTTGGCCTGGGTCTCGATGTTCGCGTAGGTCCACTCGGCGGGGTGGGCGTTCCGCTTGATGGCCGCGTTCTCGGCCGGCAGACCGAAGGAGTCCCACCCGATGGGGTGCAGGACGTCGAAGCCCTGCTGGCGGTAGTAGCGCGCGGCGACGTCCCCCATCGCGAAAGCCTCGGCGTGGCCCATGTGGAGATCCCCCGAGGGGTAGGGAAACATGTCGAGCACGTAGCGGCGCTTCCGGACGCCGTCATCGGCCGGCCGGAAGGGCTGGAGTTCCTCCCACACTGCGGGCCATCGCGCTTCGATGGCAGCGACGTCATAGGTGTTCTCGTTCGGCTGCGCGGCCTCGGGGTGGGTGCTCACTGGGTATCGCCCTGTCCTGTTCGAAGAAACGTTCATCGTGCGTGGTGCGGCTTGCCGCCGTTGCTGCGGCGGCGGGCGCGCCCGGGATCACAGTCCGGCCGGACACACAAAAGCCCCTCACACATGGAGGGGCCGCCGCACGGTTGGAACCGGGCGGCTAGGTAAGAAGGAGCTCGTGCGGCAGAGAAACAAACATGGAAATACCTTAGCAGTGTCCGCGCCCGGGTCGACCGAAGCAGCGGCGCAGGCAGGTGACGCAGACGGAGCGCGCTGACCACTGCCCGCTGAAGCCAGGCTGACCACTGCCCACTGACGCCAGGCTGCCCGACCCGTTTCCCCGAAGGGAACGAACCGGGCAGCCAGCCGGTCGGGGAACCCGGCCGCACTCGGTGTTACTGGACGTCCTCGTCGACCCAGTCGAAGGTCTTGGTGACGGCCTTCTTCCAGAGGCGCAGCTGGCGCTCACGCTCGGCCTCGTCCATCGACGGGTTCCAGCGCTTGTCCTCCGCCCAGTTGGTGGCGAGTTCGTCAGTGTCCTTCCAGAACCCGACGGCGAGGCCCGCGGCATAGGCAGCGCCGAGCGCCGTGGTCTCCGTGACCTTGGGCCGGATGACCGGGATGCCGAGGATGTCCGCCTGGAACTGCATCAGGGCGTCGTTGGCGACCATGCCGCCGTCGACCCTGAGGTCCTCCATGTCGACGCCGGAGTCGGCGTTGGCCGCGTCCAGGACTTCGCGGGTCTGGAAAGCTGTCGCTTCCAGCGCTGCACGGGCGATATGTCCCTTGTTCACGAAGCGGGTCAGGCCGACGATCGCGCCGCGGGCGTCCGAACGCCAGTACGGTGCGAAGAGGCCGGAGAACGCCGGGACGATGTAGACGCCACCGTTGTCTTCGACCGTTGTTGCGAGCTGCTCCACCTCGGGTGCGGTCTTGATGATGCCGAGGTTGTCCCGAAGCCACTGCACGAGTGATCCGGTGACGGCGATCGAACCCTCCAGCGCGTAGACCGGCTTCGCGTCCCCGAGCCGGTAGCAGACCGTCGTGAGCAGGCCGTTCTTCGAATGGACGATCTCCTCGCCGGTGTTCACGATCATGAAGTTGCCGGTGCCGTAGGTGTTCTTCGCACCGCCCTTGTCGAATGCTGCCTGACCGAATGTCGCTGCCTGCTGGTCGCCGAGGATGCCGGCCACCGGCACTTCGCGCAGCAGCTGTGAGCCGTGGACTGTGCCGTAGACCTCGGACGAGGACTTGATCTCGGGCATCATCGAGAGCGGAACGCCGAAGTCGGCGAGGATGCCCTCGTCCCAGGACAGGGTTTCAAGATCCATGAACAGCGTGCGCGAGGCGTTGGTGACATCGGTGATGTGGACGCCGCCGTCGGTGCCGCCCGTCAGGTTCCAGGTGACCCAGGAGTCTGTGTTGCCGAAGATCAGGTCGCCGGCTTCGGCTTTCTCCCGGGCGCCGTCGACGTTGTCGAGGATCCACTTGATCTTGGTTCCCGAGAAGTAGGTGGCCAGGGGCAGCCCCACCTTGGCCTTGTAGCGCTCGACGCCGCCGTCCTTCGCGAGCTCGTCCACGATGTTCTGCGTGCGGGTGTCCTGCCAGACGATGGCGTTGTAGACCGCCTTGCCGGTGGTCCTGTCCCACACCACGGCGGTCTCACGCTGGTTGGTGATGCCGACGGCGGCGATGTCGTGGCGGGTCAGGTTCGCCTTGGACAGGGCGTTGCCGATCACCTCACGCGTGTTGTTCCAGATCTCTGCGGGGTCGTGCTCAACCCAGCCGGCTCGCGGGAAGATCTGTTCGTGTTCCTTCTGACCGGAGGAGACGATGTCCCCGTGGTGGTCGAAGATGATGGCGCGGCTCGACGTGGTTCCCTGGTCGATGGCAATGACGTACTGCGACATGTCTTACTCCTTTGTTGAATGTCGTGGATCCCGCCGGCGCCCCTGGTGCCGTTGCGGGTGGCTGGGCTGGTACTAGGCGGGAAGCGGGAAATCGACGAACTGGATGGCGAGCCCGGCGAGTATGCCGCCGATGACCGGTCCCACGATCGGCACCCACGCATAGCCCCAGTCGCTGCCGCCCTTGCCCTTGATGGGCAGGAAGGCGTGGGCGATACGCGGGCCGAGGTCACGGTTCGGGTTGATCGCGTAGCCGGTGGGCCCGCCCAGCGACGCGCCGATACCGACGACGAGCAGCGCAACCGCGAGCGGACCCAGTCCCGAGGGAGTGTTGCCGAAGGACAGGATGACGAACACCAGCACGAACGTGCCGATCACCTCCGTGACCACATTCCAGCCTGCGTTGCGGATAGCAGGACCCGTGGCGAAGACACCCAGCTTGTTGGCGGGATCCGGCTCCTCGTCGAAGTGCTGCTTGTAGGCCAGCCAGCAGCCGACGGCTCCGAGGATGGAGCCCAGCATCTGTGCTGCGAGGTAGCCCATGGCGTTGATGAACGTCTTGTCCACGCCGCCCGCGAATTCGGCGGTGTCACCGTTGACCCAGAGCCCTACCGTCACCGCGAAGTTCAGGTGGGCGCCCGACAGGGCCGCCACATAGACGCCGGCGAAGACCGCAAGGCCCCAGCCGAAGTTGACCATCAGGAAGCCGCCGTTGTTGCCTTTGGTTCGAGCCAGGGCAACGTTGGCGACGACGCCGGTACCCAGCAACAACAGCAGGAAGGTACCGAACGCTTCAGCGATAAATACTTCAAGAGACATCTTTGACTCCTCTGTCTATTCATTTATTGACGGCGCCGCCGCCTCGACGGCACCGTTGGTTCCCCCCGGCAACCACTGCCGATGGCACTGCGACCGCTGGTTGGATCAGCGGCCCGATCGCAAGGGCGAAGCCCTACACGATCAAACTTTCCACCTTCACCCGGTGCGACCCGGCGAGAACCTCCGCGGCACCGCGGATCTCCTCGGCGGTCTCCGCTTCGTTCCACCCGAGCAATGGTGCGAGGGCCTGTGCGAGTTCGGTGAGCAACTCAGCCGTCACCAACCCGCGGAAGGCGAGTGAGGTGCGCCGGATCAGGATGTCGATGAGGTGGCCGACCTGCTCGTGCTCCACCATGTAGGCCACCTCACGCCCGCTGAGTTCCCTGGTGGAATTAAACAGCGTTTCGGGCTCTTCGGCGAGGAAGTCGAGAACTTCCTCCGCCCGGGTGCCGTAGCGGGTCAGGAGGATCCCGACCCTTGCCTCGTCGATTCCGGGGCGGACGGCTTTCCGGATCCAGTCGCGCTCCTCGGCTGCGCTCCTCGGGAAGCTTCTTCCTCCACCGACCGCCACACCTGCTGTCGATGAGGACCGCTGTTTCCCGAGCGCCGCGAGCGCATCGTTGGCGAGGTGCTCCGAGAGGGCACGGAACGTGGTCCACTTGCCTCCCACGAGGCTGAGCGTGGTGACCTCCCGGCTCCCCCGGGTCTCCTCGCGCTTTTCGATGCGGTAGTCGCGCGACACGAAACCGGGCTGGGTGTCGTCGTGACGGGGCAGTGGACGGACACCGGAGAAGCTGTAGACGATGTCCTCCTGCGAGACCCGAATGTCCGGGAAGACATGCCCGATCAGCTCGAAGAAGTATCCGATCTCCTCGTCGGTGCAGACGGCCTGCTCGTCGATGTCGACGTCGATGTCGGTTGTCCCCACGAGGACGCGGTCACCCATCGGATAGATGAGCACGATGCGCCCGTCGAGATGCTCGAAGAAGATCTCGGTGCCGTTGCATGCCTCGAGCAGTTCAGGGTGGTCCAGCACGATGTGCGAACCCTTGGTGCCGCCCATGAAGCGGGTCTCGGCGCCGAGCGCGCCATTCGTGCCGTCGGTCCAGGCGCCCGTGGCGTTGACGACGACGTCGGCCTGGAACGTGAAGGTCTCACCGCTCAGTTCGTCGCGGAGCAGGACACCCTCCTCGCCGTTGCCGATGGCGCTCACGTAGTTGGCGGCGCGGGCAGCGGGATTCGCGATCTGGCCGTCCCTCAGCACGTCCAGGGTGAGCCGCTCGGGGTTGTGCACCGATGCGTCGTAGTAGGTCGCCGCATACTTGACGTCCTTGCGGAGGTGCGGCATCGCGGCGAGGGCCTTCTTCCTTCCCACGAAGGAGTGCCGGGGCACGTTGCCGCCGTCCCGCGAGAAGAAGTCGTACATCGTGAGACCGGCCTTGATGAGGACCGCACCGCGCTCCACCTGCTTGCCCTGCCGATGCGTCAGGAAGCGCATGGGGGCGGAGAGGATTCCCGAGAACGTGGTGTAGATCGGGATGGTGGTCTGGAGCGGCTTCACGTAGTGGGGTGCGATCTTCATCAGGGCGTTGCGCTCGACGACGGATTCGCGGACCAGGCGGAATTCCCCGTTCTCGAGGTAACGGATCCCGCCGTGGATCATGTGGGACGATGCCCCGGAAGCGCCCTGGCAGTAGTCACCGCGCTCCACGAGTGCAACGTCGATGCCCTGCAGCGCGAGGTCCCGAAAGGTTCCGACTCCGTTGATCCCGCCGCCGATGATGAGCACCGGGGCCCGGGGGTTGTCTTTCAGCCGCTGCACCCCGGCGCGGAGGTGGGCTGGGGTGCCGTTCCCGTGGGGATGCTCGGCGGAATTCCTCAAGGTACTTCTCCGTAACTGATCGGTTTCGGTGGCTGATGCCCATTCTTCTGACCGGTGGGAATAATAGTCAACCGAATTGCACAAACGTGCAGGGGCGCCGAGACTGGGAGGATGACGGCCATCGACGACGACACCAGTCACCCGGCACCGGGCGCTTCCGGCTACCGCTCGCGGGAAGCCCTCCGTGCTGCGCAGATGTACTACCTGCAGGATCTGACGATGAACGCCATCGCCCGCGAACTGGGGACCTCGCGTTCCACCGTGTCCCGGCTGCTGTCGATGGCGAGGGAGACGGGCCTGGTGCAGATTCAGGTCAACAACCCGTCCGAGCGGGCGCCGGCCCTTGAGCAGCACATCCGCCGCCGGTTCGGCGTCGAGGCGCATGTCGTCCCGGTCGCGGACACCGTGAGCGATTCCGAGGCCCTTGAGCGCGTGGCCATCCAGGCGGCTCGGACCATCGGGCCGCTCGTCGACTCCAACGCCATCATCGGTGTGGCCTGGGGCTCCACGCTGAGCGCCGTCAGTCACCACCTGACCCGGAAACTCACGCATGACAGCGCAATCGTGCAGCTGAACGGCGCGGGAAACACCCAGACCACCGGTATCAGCTACGCGAGCGAGATCCTGCGGCGGTTCGGGCAGGCGTATGGTGCGCGTGTCGAACAGTTCCCTGTTCCCGCTTTCTTCGACCACGCCGAGACCAAGAAGGCCATGTGGAACGAGCGCAGCGTCCGGCGCATCCTCGACCTGCAGCACCGTATGACCATGGCGATCTTCGGTGTCGGGTCGATGGGCGCCGGCGTCCCCAGCCACGTGTACAGCGGGGGCTACCTCGACGCCGGTGACCTCGAGCAGCTCGAGCGGGACCGCGTGGTGGGCGATATCGCCACGATGTTCTACCGGGCGGATGGCTCGCATCGGGACATCCTGCTCAACGGGCGCAGTACGGGGCCGGACCTCACCCTGCTGAAGAAGGTCCAACGGCGGATCTGCGTGGTGTCCGGTGAATCGAAGATCCATGGACTTCGGGGGGCGCTCGCCGCGGGACTCGCGACGGACCTGATCCTCGACGAGGGCTCCGCGCGTCGGCTGATCCATTCCTGAGCGCCATGCGGAATTCCCCGTACCCGTTCCGCAGCTGGCGATGTCCACTGCCGCCCCGGGCTTCTCGGTAGAGTTCCACTATGCAACGCGCTCCGAGAGTCCAGCTCAACAACGGCTCACATATCGACGCCGTCGGCTACGGCGTGTACAAGGTGCCGCCGGAGCGGACGGCTGCGCTGTGCACGACGGCGATCGACGCGGGGTACCGCACCCTGGACACCGCGGCGCTCTACGGAAATGAAGAAGGTGTCGGGCAGGCTGTACGTCAGGCAGCGGACACCGTGGGACGCCCGGAACTCTTCCTGACGACGAAGGTCTGGAACGGCGATCACGGCTACGACGCAACCCTGCGCGCCTTCGAGGAATCCCTGGGCCGCCTGGGGCTCGACTACGTGGACCTGTACCTCATCCACTGGCCGTGCCCCGAACGCGGACTGTATGGGGATACCTACCGGGCGCTCGAACAGCTGTACCGCGACGGCCGGGCGCGTGCGATCGGTGTGTCGAACTTCCAGCAGGACCACCTCGAGCGGCTCCTCGAGGATGCAACAGTCGTGCCGGCCGTCAACCAGGTGGAACTCCACCCCTACCTCCAGCAGCACGGGCTGCGTGCGTTCCACGAAGCCCACTCGATCGCAACGCAGGCCTGGAGCCCCCTGGGCAGGGGCGCCGTCCTCGACGACCCGGTCGTCCAGGCCATCGCCACCGAGTGCGGGCGCACGCCCGCCCAGGTGATCCTGCGATGGCACTACGAAACCGGCAACCTCACCATTCCGAAGGCGAGCAGTGCCGACCGCATCGCGGGAAACCTGGACATCTTCGGTTTCGAGCTCGACGCCGGACACGGAGCCGCCATCGGGCAGTTGGACCGCGGCCGGCGGTTCGGCTCCCACCCGGACCAGGTGAACTGATGGCGGCAGCATCGGGCACCGCCGACGGCACCGTCCGCACGGAAAGGCCCGCCGTCGTCCGGACCATCCCGTGGAACGGGGTGCTCCAGCACTACTGGGATTTCCCGCCGGCTGAAACCGCGGCCGGCGGTGCCCCGGTCATCTTTCTGGTCCACGGATTCCGCGGGGACCATCACGGGCTCCTCCGGATTGTCGAGGCCCTCCCACGGAACCGCGTCATCGTGCCGGATCTCCCGGGCTTCGGTCAGTCGGGGCAGCTCGACGGCGCGCACACCACCGAGGCCTACTCGCGCTTCGTGGACCACAGCCTTGGCGTACTTGCGCTCGGGCCGTCCACAGTGCTCCTCGGGCATTCCTTCGGTTCGATCGTGGCAGCCGACTTCGCCGCCAGGCATCCCGGAAGAGTTGCCGCCCTCGTGCTGGTCAACCCCATCTGCGCTCCAGCCCTCGAGGGCCCCAGCCGCCTGGCGTCCAAAGCCGCCGAGTTGTACTACGTTGCAGCCGCGCACCTGCCCGAGGCCGGGGGCAGGGCGCTCCTTGCCAATCCGCTGATCGTGCGGCTCATGAGCGTCTTTATGGCCAAGACCCGGGTTCCCGAGGTGCGCCGCTACATCCACGCCCAGCACGCAGCCCACTTCAGCTCGTTCGCCTCGCGGCGCGTGGTCCTCGAGGCGTTCCGCGCCTCCATCTCGGGAACCGTCCGGGACAGCGCGGCGGACCTCCGGATGCCGGTCCTCCTGATCGCCGCCGAGCTCGACGACATCGGTTCCCTCGAGGGCCAGCGCAGACTCGCCGCCCTCATCCCCTCCTCGACCCTGTCGATTCTTCCCGGTGTGGGGCATCTCATCCACTATGAGAAGCCCGACGAGGCAGCGCGCCTGATCACCGATTTCCTCGCCGGCGTCCCGGCCGCTGATGCAGCCGTCGGACAGGTTCCCGGATGTACCTCCGGTCATGCTGCCGGCCACGCCGTCGAACGGTGCCCCGGTATTCCGGCGCCGTCGCCTCCGGAGCCGGCCCAGTGAGGATCGTCTTCGACGCCCGGTTCACCCGCACCGACCACCACGACGGCATCAGCCGTTACGGCGCGAGCCTCGTCGCCGCCGTCGCCGGGCTCGCGGACGTGACGATGCTCATCAGCGACGAGCGGCAGCTCGCCCTGCTGCCCGACGTCCCCCATGTCCTGGCGGGAAGCCCGCTCTCCCCCGCCGAACCGTTCATCGCCAGGACCGTCAACCGGCTGGCACCCGACGTCGTGTTCAGCCCCATGCAGACCATGGGTTCCTGTGGACGGAAGTATGCTCTGGTCCTGACCCTGCACGACCTCATCTACTACCAGAACCGCACCCCGCCGTCGTTCCTGCCCCTCCCGATCCGCGTGCTGTGGCGGCTCTACCACCTCGCCTACTGGCCACAGCGCCTGCTGCTGAACCGCGCCGACGTCGTCGCGACCATCTCCGACACCACGGCCTCCCTCATGTCCCGTCACCGTCTCACGCGGCGTCCGGTGCGGGTTGTCGGAAACGCGCCGCAGGCTTCCGCCGTTTCCCGGGCACCGGGCGGAGAACCGGAGAGGTCCCTGCTGTATATGGGCTCGTTCATGCCCTACAAGAACGTCGAGACCGTGATCGCGGGAATGGCCGGACTCCCGGACTACACGCTGCACCTGCTGAGCCGGGTGTTGGCTGACCGGCGGGCCGAGCTCGAGCAGCTGGTCCCGGACGGCGCCACCGTGGTCTTCCATGACGGCGTGAGCGACGACGAGTACAACGCGCTGCTCGCCGGGACCGCTGCCCTCGTGACGCTGTCCAGGGCGGAGGGCTACGGCCTGCCGGTGATCGAGGCGATGGCCGCAGGTACGCCGGTCGTCGCGGCGGACACGCCGATCTTCCGGGAGGTGGGCGGCAGCGCAGCGCTCTTCGTCGACCCGGATGATCCCGCGGCATTCACTGCCGCGATCCGGGAGCTCGGCTCCCCCGACCGGTGGCACCGTGCCTCAGCGGAGGGAATGACACGCGCCTCCGCCTACACCTGGGAGCGCTCGGCACGCCAACTCCTCGATGCCGCGGAAGAGGCGGTCCGCCTGTACCGGCAGCGGTGAGCGCAGGCTCCGCTGGGACAGTAAAGGATGTCAGCGAACGTCAGAGGATGTCGACGGCATCGCAGCGGATGTGCACCGGCTCGCTCGTGCGCTTTGCGGACAACTCGACGCGTCGCGCCCGCAGTCCGGCAACGGCAGACGCAGCGTTCCGGTAGGAAAAGAAGAGCAGCAGTCGGTGCCCGCCGGTTCCCGCCAGGGAGCCCGGATCGGTTTCCACAGGCTTCCCTCCTCCGGTCGGCACCGGAACCGGCCCGGCGCGGCGCACGAAGAGCCGCAGATCGATGCCCTTCACGAATGCTGCGAGGCTTTCCCTGCTGCCGGTCAGCGCCGCGTAGCGTACCGATGGTGGAAGGCCCAGTTCCTGCCGGAGCGCCAGCTCCCTCGAGGCCGCACCCAGCGGGTCCCAGCGGACGAGGTGCCCGATCGTGGCGTCGTCGTCCCCGGTGGCCACGACGAGTCCGCCCTGCTCGGCCGGGCGGGCAAGGACCGCCGCAGTGAACCATTTCCGGAGTGCGTCCTCCCCCGCGCGCAGTGATTCGCGGCTCAACAGCGCAGTGCCGTCGAGCAGGATCACCGCCGCGTACCCGTTGACGGCGAGCGGCTCCGCGCCCGGCGTTGCCACGACGACGGCGGGCACATCCGGCACGGCGTCGACGATGTGCTCGCCCGCCGAGGACACCACGGGCACTCCGGGGAAGGCACGGCCCAGTTCCTCGGCAGTACGTGTGGCACCCGATACGGTGGCCCGAATCCGTCCGCTACCGCAGTGGGCGCAGCGCCAGGAGGAATCCGGGCGTCCGCACCACCGGCAGGACAAGGGACCACCGCGGCTCAGCTGGGCCAGCGGACCCGTGCACACGGTGCACCGCGCAGGGTTCCTGCACTGCTCGCAGGCGGTGGCGGGGGAGAACCCCGTCCGTGCGACCTGCAGTAGCACCGGGCCTTTCCTCAGCCCCTCCTGGGCCGCCTTCCATGCTGCATGCGGGATGCGGGCCTGGGCGGCGAGGGGATCGCGCTCCACCTGGAACGCGTCGGTGGCATGCTGCACGCGCGGGGTGCTGCGCCGGATCTCGGGGCGGCCGGGGTGGATGGACCGCGCCCACCCCCCGTCGACCAGGCGCTGCGCCTCAGTGCTCCGCGCCACCGAGGCCAGGAGTGCCGCCGCCTGCTCCTGCTCGGCGCGCAGCAGCACGACGTCCCGCACGTGATGGTACGGGGCACGCTGTTCGAGGTGGAGGTCGTCGCCGTCGTCCCACAGGCAGACAAGGCCGAGATCCTGCACGGGGGCGTAGGCCGCCGACCGCGTGCCCACCGCCACACGCGCCTGCCCGTGGAGCAGTCGGAGGAAGTTGCGGTAGCGCGGCGTCGGGCCGTCCTCGCCGGTCAGGCGCGCCACGATGTCCGGACCGAGGCGGTTCACCAGCGCCGCTTCCACGCGGGCCAGGTCTCGCTGGTCCGGAACGACGACGACGGCGCCGCGGCCGGAGGTCACCACTGCGGCGACCGCGTCGGTCACCTCTTCCGGCCAGGCCCGCGGTCCGAACCCTCCCACCGACGTGAGGACAGCGCGCGGCGACTCCCCCGCCGCAAGATGCAGGAGGAACGCCT
>NZ_KI914809.1:4488-22208 GCF_000520535.1 Arthrobacter sp. H41 | reverse complement strand
GCATGGTCGAAGTCGTAGTGGGTGAGCGCTATGTCCGTGACACGGCCCACGCGGGTCTCGGAATCTCGCAACTCCTTCAGGACGGCGTCGTAGCCGGAGGAAATTCCGGGATCGATGACGGCAGCCCCGGCGCTACCGGAGACAACGTACCCGTTGGCGCCCTTCGAGTGCTCGAGCTGGTAGCAGTTGTTGGCGATCAGGCGCATGGCGGGTGTCCTTCGAGTATGGGCTGTTGACAGCGAGGATGGCTCCTCCTCGCTGATGTCCTTGTTCCGAATTTAGTCGATGTCCTCTCCGGCGAGGGCTCTGGCTGCGAGGCTTTCTTCCTCCGCCGCTTCCCACACTTCTTTGGCGGCACTGACGTTCAGGACGATGATGACGAGTCCCAGGAGGAGATCCGGCCAGCCGGAGACCGTCCAGACTGTCAGCACGCCCATGACGATGATCGCTACATTGACGAGGACATCGTTACGGGTGGAGAGGAACGCTGCCCTGGCCATCGAGCTGTGGGAGTGGCGGAAGCAGGCCAGCACGAAGGAACACGTGAGGTTCACGACGACGGCGCCCTCGGTCGTGATGATCAACGCGAACGGGTCCGGTGGCTCCGGATTGCTGAACTTGGTGAACGCCTGCCACGCCGCGGCCAGCGCCGGGACGAGGATGACGACGGCCATCGCCTTTCCCGCAACGGCCCGTCGGCGAAGAGACCAACCCAGGGCTACGAAGACCAGCAAATTGATGGCCGTGTCCTCGAGGAAGTCGATGCTGTCGGCGAACAGCGCGACGGAGCCGATCGACAGGGCGACCGAGAACTCGACGAAGAAGTAGGCGAAATTGAGTACGGCCACCAACAGGACGGCGGCGCGAAGCTGCCGTTCGAGGGAGGTAGCCCGACGCCGTCGCGCGGTCATCCCTTCAGCGCTGACGAACTGCGCGCCCCGTCGTTCTCACCGTCCAATCGGTGAGGTTGAAGTGCAGGACCAGTGCTGCTCCGAGGGCAATCCAGAACGACCGGGCCCGGCGTTGCCGATGGATCCCGAGCAGAAGGGGTGCGAGCACATACAGCGGTGCACCGGCTTTTCGATCTGTCCGTGGACCTGATAGGGAATCAGCGGTCTGATGGCCCAGGGCTGTTCGGTGAACGCATTCAGGATTCCCTGCGTCAATCCGAAAAACGCGAAAAGGGTCCGTGCTTTGCGGTTGAGCTTCAGCATCTTCGGTACCACGATGTTCGCGGCGAGAAACCCGTAGTCGATGGCTCCATGCACGCGTGGGGAAACTGGCCTGTTCACGACCCAAGGCTAAGACTTCCGCGGGCAGGCCGGCAGGGGCCCGCCCGCGGACGTGGTGGGGTTGCAGTTCGCGATTAGGGAGTGTCCCCATCACGGGCGGGAGCCGAGCCGGGCCTGTCAGGGGCCTCAGGGGTGGAGGAGGACCTTCGTGTATCCGTCCTCGCGCTTGTCGAATCGTGCGTAGGCGTCCACCGCCTCGTCGAGGGAAACCTCGTGGGAAACGAACCAGGAGGGGGTGGACCTGCCCGCGATGATGAGGTCGCGCAGTTCCCGGTTGTACTTTTTGACCGGGCACTGGCTCCCCGCGATGCTGATGCCCTTGGTGAAGGCCTGCCCGTAGTTGAAGGCGATACGGCCTTCCTTCGCCAAGTCGGTGGAGGCCTTCGGGTCTTCCGGCACATAGACGCCGACCACACCGATATGTCCGGTGGCGCGCACCACGCTGACGAGGTTGTCCAGGACCATTTCGGGGTGTTCCTCGTCGGTGTGGTCGTGTGCCTGGTATCCGACCGCCTCGATGCCGCAGTCGACGCCGAATCCCCCGGTGGTTTCCAGGATGGCGTCTGCTGCAGGAGTGTCGGCAAAATTGATGGCCGTCGCTCCGATCTGCTCGGTCAGCTTCAGCCGGTCCGGTTCCTTGTCCATCACGAACACCCGGGCCGCGCCCTTGAGGAGCGCGATGTGCGCCGCCATCAAGCCGACCGGGCCCGCTCCGAATACCGCAACGGTCTTTCCCGGAGCGACCATTGCCAATTCTGCGCCGTGATATCCGGTGGGAAGGATGTCGGGAAGTATGGTGAAATTGGCTTCCTTCTCTGTACCGTCGGGAAGTTTGAGCAGGTTGAAATCAGCCCAAGCCACGCGGAGGAGTTCAGCCTGACCGCCCCAGTACGGACCCATCATGGCGTATTCGTAGCCCGCACCGGGTTGTCCGGCGGGGTTGGCCCTCAGGCCGGCCGACGTGTAGCCGTAGTTGCAGTTGCGGCAGTTGCCGCATGCGGGTCCTAGCGGGGTGGATCCGCGTCGTTCTGGTAGCCGCGGGGTTCCGACTGGTCGGACGAGGGCTTGCCCGTGTCCGGCTGGGAGGGATATTCGTCGGTGGTATCGGCCACGTCCGGGTCGGTGGGGTCCTGAACAGCCTCAGGCTCCGTTGAAATATTCGGGGCCGAGAGGCCGGCCTCGCGCACTGCTTCCTCGTCCGAGAAGGCCCAGCCTTCTTCGTTTTTGCCTGACGCCATATGATCGGTTCCTTGTCATTGCGGACAGATGGGGTGGATGCGTTTTCCACGCTAGCACCGGCAGGAAACCAATGGCCGAGGTTTATGGGCGAGGCTTGGGGGGGTTACTTTTCGGGCCGCATCCGACGATGATGGGCAGCAGGCTTACATTTCCTCTCCGGGATGGCAGGCATGGGTGGATACCGATTTCTCGACAGGCGGGATGCAGGAAGGGAACTGGCGGGCTGCCTCGAGGGATGGAAGCCCGAAAGCCCCCTCGTCCTTGGTCTTCCCCGCGGCGGGGTTCCGGTAGCAGCGGAGATATCGAAGGCGCTTGAAGCTCCGCTGGACGTGGTGGTGGTGCGGAAGCTCGGATTTCCAGGCCACCCGGAAACCGCCATGGCAGCACTGGCTTCGGCCGCCGGAACCACGAAGCTCGTGCAGAACCAGGACCTTATGGTGGAGCTCGATCGACTGAAGGACGGGCACCGATTGTTCGAGGAAACGCTGTCCCGGGAGACCGCTGAACTGGCCCGGCGTGACAAGGAGTACCGCAGTGTATCCCCGCCCCTGATGGTCCGGGGACACACAGTGATCGTCGTCGACGACGGGCTCGCGACAGGTGCCACGATGCGCGCGGCGGTAGCCGCCCTTCACACCCTTGAACCTCGTCGGATCATCGCCGCGGTCCCGGTGGGTGCGCCAGCAGCCGTGGCGCAGCTGAAGGGCCTGGTCGACGAAGTCGTCTGCCCCTGGCAGCCGGAGAACTTCCGTGCGGTGGGATCCGAGTATGAGCAATTCGGTCAGACGGGCGATGACGAGGTCCGCGCGCTCCTCGCCGGCGCCCCGGTTGGCAGGTATGGCAGGCCTCGCGAGAGAGGGAGGGAAACATGAAGGATCTGGTCGGCATCCGGAACGCCGCGTTGCCGTTGAGGGATGCAGCGGATCTCGAACCGCTGCTGGAGAGGATCGGTGACGCCCGGTACGTGCTCATCGGCGAGGCGTCCCACGGCACCCACGAGTTCTATTCCTGGCGGGCCGCGCTCACACGGCGGTTGATCGAGGAGCACGGGTTCTCCTTCGTCGCCGTCGAAGGTGACTGGCCGGACTGTTGGGACGTGCACCGTTCGGTGACCGCTGCAGCAGGGGCGCCGGAGGACCCGGCCGAAGTCCTGAACGGCTTCGACCGCTGGCCTACCTGGATGTGGGCCAACACCGACGTCGTCGACTTCACCCGCTGGCTGCGCTCTTACAATCTCAGCAGGGAACCGGACGCGCGCGTCGGTTTCTATGGCCTGGATGTCTACAGTCTGTGGGACTCGCTGCGCTCCACCCTGGAGTACCTCGAAGCGCACCACCCGGAGCACGTGGAAACCGCGCTCGAGGCCTTCCGGTGTTTCGAACCCTTCGCGGAGGACGCACAGTCCTATGCGCGCTCGACGCAATGGGTGCCGTCGGGCTGTGAGAAGGAAGTGGTGGACCTTCTGGGGAGGATGAGTGCTGCCGAACCCGCGGGTGGCAGCGGACGTGATGCTCAGTTCAACGCCGAACGGAACGCTCACTCGGCGGCGGGTGCTGAAGCCTACTATCGGGCGATGGTCCAGGGCGGACCGGAGTCGTGGAACATCCGCGACCGCCACATGGCCGAAACCCTCGATGCGCTGATGGTTCACCACGAGGAAGGAAGCAGGGCCGTCGTGTGGGAACACAACACCCACGTGGGTGATGCCCGCTGGACCGACATGGCTGCGGGCGGTCTGCTCAACGTGGGCCAGCTTGTCCGGGAGGAGCATTCCGAAGACGGCGTCGTGCTGGTGGGGTTCGGTACCTACGAGGGGCACGTGCTGGCCGCTGATCGATGGGGCGGGGACATCGAAGCAATGGCCGTGCCCGCAGCGCGGGAGGGCAGTACGGAGCGTTTGCTCCATGACGCGCTGGGGGACCAGGAATCAGCACTGTTCGTCTTCAACGGCGGCGAAACCGGATGGGCAGGCCGCAGCCATGGCCACCGCGCCATCGGCGTCGTGTATCACCCCGACGCCGAACGGCGGGGAAACTATGTGCCCACCGTCCTCAACCGCCGCTATGACGCGTTCCTCTGGATCGACAGATCCGCCGCGCTCGAGCCGCTGCGCCCAGGGAGAGCTTCATGAGAATAACCGACACCTCCGACCTGTGGTGGAAGAACGCGGTGGTCTACTGCCTGGATGTGGAGACCTTCTTCGACTCCGACGGCGACGGCGTGGGCGACTTCGCGGGCCTTGCCCAGCGCGTGGACTATCTCGCCGAGCTCGGCGTCACCTGCATCTGGCTGATGCCCTTCTATCCGACGCCGGACCGGGACGACGGCTACGACATCACCGATTTCTACGGCGTGGACGAGCGCCTCGGAACACACGGCGACGTGGTGGAATTCCTTCGGACGGCCAAGGACAGAGGCATCCGGATCATTGCCGACCTGGTGGTGAACCACACCTCCGATTCCCACCCATGGTTCGAATCGGCCCGCAGCTCGAAGGACAGCCCCTACCGCGACTTCTACGTCTGGCGCTCGGACACCCCACCTGATACCTCGAAGGAGGTCGCCTTCCCTGACCAGGAGGATTCGATCTGGACCCTCGAGGAAACCACCGGTGAGTGGTACCAGCACCGGTTCTACAAGCATCAGCCCGACCTCAACGTCGCCAATCCGAAGGTCCGGGATGAAATCGCCAAGGCCATGGGCTTCTGGCTGCAGATGGGTATCGACGGCTTCCGCGTGGACGCCGTCCCCTATTTCCTCGAAACGACGGGATCCCAGGCCGACGAGCTGCCGGATCCGCACGAGTTCCTCAAGGACGTGCGGCGGTTCCTCAACCGCCGCAACGGGCAGGCGGTCCTCCTGGGCGAGGTGAACCTGCAGTATGAGGAGCAGTACGAGTTCCTCGGGGGAGGGAACGCCGACGAACTCACGATGATGTTCGACTTCATCGCCATGCAGGCGATGTATCTGGCGCTCGCCCGGCAGGATGCATCACCCCTGGCGCAGGCGCTGGACAGCAGGCCGGCGATCAACCCGGACAATCAGTGGGCGATGTTCGTCCGGAACCACGACGAACTGACCCTGGACAAGCTGTCAGCCGACGAGCGGCAGGAAGTCTTCGCAGCCTTCGGGCCCGAGGAACGCATGCAGGTCTTCGGCCGGGGACTCAAGCGCCGGCTGCCGCCGATGCTCGACGGCGATCCGCAGCGCCTGCGGATGGTGTATTCCCTGCTGTTCTCCCTGCCTGGAACGCCGGTGCTGTTCTATGGCGAGGAGATCGGAATGGGTGAGAATCTCGACGCCGACGGGCGCATGGCGGTCCGAACACCGATGCAGTGGACAGATGAAAAGAACGGGGGCTTTTCGACCGCCGCCGAAACCGAGCTGGTGTCCCCGGTGATCACCGGCGAATACGGGGCGGACCGTGTGAACGCGGCCCAGGCCAGGCGCGACCCGGAGTCGCTGCTGAACTTCATGGCCAAGCTGATCCGACGCTATCGCGAATGCCCGGAGCTTGGCTGGGGTGAGTTCGACATCCTGGCGCAGCCGGCTGCATCAGTACTGGCCCACCGATGCACCTGGGAGGCAGCCACCATCATCCTGGTGCACAACCTCGGGGCGGACCCGGTTCCGGTGCGCCTTGACCTTGCGTCGGACGAGTATTCCGCCGTTGACATCGGCGGTCTGGCCCTACTGGACCTGCTTGGCGAGACCGAACCACGTGTCTCCGATCAGGGAGTGCTTGAACTCGAGCTCCCGGGCTATGGCTACCGTTGGCTGCGGATTCCGCATCCCGGCGACCACCGCCTGCCCTAGGTCTGTAACCAGAACAATGGCGCGCACGTCCTCGGGCACTAGGCCCGGAGTACCCTCTGCAGCGTCCGCAGGTTCCGCGTGGTGCACACGGGCTTGTACTCGCGAGCCATCGTCAGTCTGTTCGCCGGGCTTTCGAGGGTTCCCCCGACGGGTGATTGCCAGGCCACTGCCTCGGCGCTGAGGACGACGACGTCGGCACCGCTCGCTCCAGCCTCGGCAACCCATTCCCGCAGCGCCGGTTCACTGGAGAACAGCGTGACATAGGAGTGCACGGTCGCACTGTCGGCAGGATAGGGGCAGGCGTGGACGAGTTGCGCGAGGCACTCGCGGTCGATCACCACCACCCAGGCGTCATAGCCGAACGCGGCACGAAGGCGTTCCTCCACCAGTGGCTTCAGCTCCGCGGCCCCCAGGGTGCTCTGCAGCACCACATTTCCCGAAGCCAGCAGCGTCTTCACCTCGCTGACCGGAAGCGCGGCGAGCTCGCGTCTCACCTCCACCATTTTCATCGGAGTCCCGGCAACATTGACGCCCCGGAGGAAGACGGCGTAGCCGCGCCCACCGCCGTCGGGCCCGTTCACGCTCCGGTGCCCGTGCTCTCGGCACCCTTGCCGACGGCAGCGGTGAGCTGCCGGGCCGCGTTCGCCACCACTTCTGCGTGGATGCGGCCGGGCTGGCGCGTGAGCCGCTCCATCGGACCGGAGATCGACACTGCGGCGATGACCCGGCCCGACGGGCCGCGCACCGGCGCCGACACCGAGGCGACGCCGGCTTCGCGTTCACCGAGGCTCTGGGCCCAGCCCCGACGTCGGACCCCGGCAAGGACCGTCGGAGTGAAACGTGCGTTCTGGAGTCCCATGAGCAGGCGGTCGTGGTCCTCCCACGCCAGCAGGCACTGGGCGGCGGAGCCGGCCTTCATGGACAGCTGGGTGCCGATGGGAATGGTGTCCCGGAGACCCACCGGCCGTTCGGCGGAGGCGACGCAGACCCGCCACTCGCCCTGCCGCCTGAACAGCTGGGCACTCTCACCGGTAGCATCGCGGAGGTTGAGCAGTACCGGGCCGGCGGAGGCGATCAGCCGATCCTCCCCGGTGGCGGATGCCAGTTCGACGAGTCGGCTCCCCAGGACGAAGCGGCCCTGCATATCCCGGCCCACCAGCCGGTGATGCACCAGGGCCAGCGCCAGCCGGTGCACCGTAGGGCGGGCGAGGCCCGTCGAGGAGACGAGCTGGGCCAGCGTGGTGGGGCCGGCCTCAAGTGCATCAAGCACCATCGCCGCTTTATCAATGACCCCGACACCGCTAGAATTGTCCATAAGATGATATTGCCGTCTCATTATCTGAGACGCAAGTCGTCGGACTGGCGGGAGCTGCGGCGGCGCTGGTTCAGTTATCGAGAAGCCTTGGCGGACCAGGGAGAGCGGCGGAGGAAAGTAAATGGGAAAAACACTTGCTGAGAAGGTCTGGGACTCACACATTGTCCGGAAGGGCGAAGTAGTCGGTTCCGAGGCGCAGCCCGACCTCCTCTACATCGACCTGCACCTCGTCCACGAGGTCACGTCGCCCCAGGCGTTCGAGGGGCTGCGGCTTGCCGGGCGCCCCCTGCGTAGGCCGGACCTCACCATTGCGACGGAGGATCACAACACCCCGACGCTGGATATCGACAAGCCCATCGCGGACCTCACCAGCCGCACCCAGATCGAGACCCTGCGCACCAACTGCCGCGAATTCGGCGTACGGCTGCATTCACTGGGGGACGCTGAGCAGGGGATCGTGCACGTGGTCGGCCCGCAGCTCGGCCTGACGCAGCCCGGCCTCACCGTGGTCTGCGGCGATTCGCACACCTCCACCCACGGCGCCTTCGGCGCGCTCGCGATCGGCATCGGCACCTCCGAGGTGGAGCATGTAATGGCCACCCAGACGTTGTCCCTCAAGCCCTTCCGCACCATGGGGATCACCGTGGAGGGCACCCTGAAGCCCGGCGTCACGTCGAAGGACATCATCCTGGCGATCATCGCCAAGATCGGGACCGGTGGCGGGCAGGGGTACGTGCTTGAATTCCGCGGCTCCGCCATCCGCTCCCTGTCCATGGAAGCCCGCATGACCATCTGCAACATGTCGATCGAAGCCGGTGCCCGGGCCGGGATGGTGGCGCCGGACGACATCACGTTCGATTACCTCAAGGGCCGCCCGCACGCGCCGCAGGGCGCTGAGTGGGATGCCGCCGTCGTCGACTGGCGGAGCCTGCGGACCGACGACGACGCCGTCTTCGACGCGGAGGTGTTCCTCGATGCCGATGACCTCGAGCCCTTCGTGACCTGGGGTACGAACCCCGGCCAGGGCGTCTCGCTCTCGCAGTCGGTTCCCGCTCCGGAGGATTTCGCCGACGAGAACGACCGCGCGGCGTGCGAGCGGGCCCTCGACTACATGGCCCTGGCTCCGCGCACTCCCATGAAGGACATCCGCGTCGACACGGTGTTCCTCGGCTCGTGCACCAACAGCCGCATCGAGGACCTGAGGATCGCCGCGGACATCATCCGCGGCCGGGAGAAGGACCCCGCCATCCGGATGATGGTGGTGCCAGGCTCGGCGCGCGTCCGCCTCGAGGCCGAGACCGAGGGCCTCGACCAGGTGTTCAAGGACTTCGGAGCGGAATGGCGGTTTGCCGGCTGCTCCATGTGCCTCGGCATGAATCCCGACCAGCTCGCGCCGGGGGAGCGGTGCGCCTCCACGTCAAACCGCAACTTCGAGGGACGCCAGGGCAAGGGCGGCCGCACGCACCTCGTGTCTCCCGTGGTGGCTGCCGCCACGGCCGTCCGCGGCACGCTGAGCTCGCCATCGGACCTCGACCCGGTACCGCCGGTCGGCACTCTCCGGCCTTCCGTTACTGCACCCACCGCAACCACAGCCGTTTAGGGAATCGACATGGAAAAGATCACCACCCACACCGGAATCGGCGTCCCGCTGCGCCAGAGCAATGTGGACACCGACCAGATCATTCCGGCCGTATACCTCAAGCGGATCACGCGCACGGGCTTCGAGGACGCACTTTTCGCCGAGTGGCGGAAGGACGAGAACTTCATCCTGAACCGCGAGCCGTACACCAGGGCCTCCGTGCTGGTGGCCGGCCCTGACTTCGGCACCGGATCCTCCCGCGAGCACGCCGTCTGGGCGCTGAAGGACTTCGGCTTCAAGGCCGTGCTGTCCTCCCGTTTCGCCGACATCTTCCGCGGCAATTCAGGCAAGCAGGGGCTCGTTGCCGCCCAGCTCGCGCAGGACGACATCGAGCTGATCTGGAAGGTCCTCGACAACGAGCCGGGTGCCGAAGTGACAGTTGACCTCCAGGCACGGACCGCGGTGTGCGGAAGCGTCACCGCTCCCTTCCAGATCGACGACTACACGCGGTGGCGGCTGCTCGAGGGCCTCGACGACATCGGCCTGACCCTGCGCCACAAGGAGGACATCACCGCGTTCGAGGAGAAGCGGCCCGCCTACAAGCCCACCACCCTGCCCGCACTCCTGCAGGGCTGACACCCGGCTGACCTGCTCGCAGAGCCGGGCTCGTCGGCGTGTGATCCTCATTGCATCGGGAATTTCGGCCCGCGCTGGGCGGTTCTGGAAGATATGCGCGGGCCGGGACAGGTGCCCCCGTATTTCTGTTGTTGCCCCTATGCTCCTATGCTTGGATGAGTATCCGTGCGCCCTGGGGACTTCTAAAGCATGAGGAATAGGTATTGATGGGTAGCGTTCTGACAATCCGCGGTGGAGTGCCACTGACAGGAAAGGTCTCCGTTCGGGGTGCCAAAAACCTGGTGCCGAAAGCAATGGTCGCCTCACTGCTCGGCAACACGCCGTCGGTGCTCCGCAACGTGCCGGAGATCAAGGACGTCGACGTCGTCACGAGCCTGCTGAAGCTGCACGGCGTGGAGGTGACGAAGGATCCGGTGACGGGCGACCTCACCATGGACCCGCGTGACGCCAAGATGGCCCAGTCCAAGGACATCGACGCCCATGCCGGCGACTCCCGCATTCCCATCCTGCTGTGTGGTCCCCTGATGCACAGCATCGGTGAAGCCTTCATCCCGGATCTGGGCGGCTGCAAGATCGGCGACCGGCCCATCGACTACCACCTCGAGGTGCTGCGTAACTTCGGCGCGGTGGTGGACAAGCGCCCCGGTGGGATCTCGATCTCCGCACCGAAGGGCCTCCACGGCGCCAAGGTCCACCTTCCCTACCCGAGTGTCGGTGCCACCGAGCAGGTCCTCCTGACGGCAATCCGTGCGGAGGGCATCACCGAACTCTCGGGTGCTGCCGTCGAGCCCGAGATCATGGACCTCATTGCGGTGCTCCAGAAAATGGGAGCCATCATCACGGTCCAGACGGACCGGGTGATCCGCATCGAGGGCGTACGCGAACTCGTCGGCTACAACCACAAAGCCATTTCGGACCGCAACGAGACGGCCTCATGGGCGTCGGCGGCACTGGTCACCAAGGGTGACATCTACGTGGAGGGCGCTCGCCAGCTCGACCTCACCGCCTTCCTCAACACCTACCGGAAGATCGGTGGAGCCTTCGACGTCGACGACGACGGCATCCGCTTCTACCACCCGGGCGGGCCGTTGAAGCCGCTGGTCCTCGAGACCGACGTGCACCCCGGTTTCATGACGGACTGGCAGCAGCCCCTCGTGGTTGCACTCACGCAGGCCGCCGGTGTATCGATCGTCCACGAAACCGTGTACGAGAACCGGTTCGGCTTCACGGAAGCGCTCATCCGCATGGGCGCCAATATCCAGGTGCACCGCGAGTGCCTCGGCAGCGTCCCCTGCAGGTTCGGGCAGCGCAACTTCCTCCACTCCGCCGTCATCTCCGGCCCGGTGCAGCTGCACGGCGCGGACATCGACATTCCCGACCTTCGTGGCGGCTTCAGCCACCTCATCGCGGCACTTGCTGCGGAGGGCACTTCCCGGGTTACAGGGATCGAACTGATCAACCGGGGCTACGAGCGCTTCCAGGACAAGCTGGAGGGTCTCGGAGCCGACTTCGACCTGACGGAGGATGTCCCGGCTGTGGCCGCGGCAATGTCCTAGGGTACGTTGGCAGTCATGACCGAAACAGCCGCTTCGCGGGTTATCTTCAGCATTCTCGGCGTCACTGTCCGGCCCATCCTCAACCTGATGATGCGCAAGGAATGGCAGGGAGCCGAGAAGCTTCCCCGGGACACCGGCTTCATCGTGTGCCCCAACCACGTCACGGAAATCGACCCGCTGGTCGTCTCCCACTTCCTTTTCAACCAGCGCGTCATGCCACACTTTCTCGCCAAGGCGTCGCTGTTCAAGGTGCCGGTCATGGGATCCATCCTCCACACGATCGGCCAGGTGCCGGTCGAGCGGACCACGGCGGGCGCCAATAAGTCGCTGGAGGCCGCCCGCGCCGCCATCGCGAGCGGTGGCGGCATCATTATCTACCCTGAGGGGACGCTGACGCGCGATCCCGCCTTGTGGCCCATGAAGGGCCACACCGGGGCTGCGCGGCTTGCCCTCCAGACAAAAGCGCCGGTGGTGCCCATGGCCCACTGGGGTGCCCAGGAGGTCTTCCCTCCCTACGCGAAGCGCTTCTACCTGTTCCCGAGGAAGACCTCCAGGGTTCTGGTCGGGGAACCGGTGGATCTCAGTGAGTTCTACGGCAAGCCCATTACGCGTGCCACCCTCGACGCCGCCACTGACCGGATCCTCGACGCCATCACTGCGCTGCTGGCCGAGTTGCGCCAGGAGGAGCCGCCGGCACAGCGGTGGGATGCGGTGGCTCGGCAGCAGAAACGGCCCGGCCGGGATCTACCTGCCGACGGTGAGGGTGCTGCGTGACGAAAAGCACTGTCGAGAGCGTGCCTGGGGAGGCTGGGCCGAATGACCAGCAGGGGCGCTTCGACTCGCCGGCGCGGGTCGACCAGCCTGCGCGGTCCGGCCAGCCGGGGCGCTCAGACCGGCCGCTGCGCGTCGCGGTCCTGGGAGCCGGCAGCTGGGGAACCACGTTCGCGAAGGTCATCGCCGACGCATCCGAGGACTGCCGTGTCCGCCTGTGGGCCCGCCGCCCGGAGGTCGCCGACGAGATCAACGGTTCCCACCGCAACAGCAGGTACCTCGGCGATACAGTGCTCCCGACCAATCTCACGTCCTCAGCCGATGTTGCAGTGGTCCTCGAGGACGCCGAGCTCGTGGTCCTCGCAGTGCCGGCGCAGTCACTCCGGCCGCAGCTGGCCGGGTGGAAGCCGCTCCTGCCCGAGGGCGTCGTCGTCGTCTCCCTCATGAAGGGTCTCGAAGTGGGGACCGACGCACGGATGAGCGAGGTCATCGCGGCGGAACTCGGCCTGCCGGAGGACCGCATCGCCGTGGTGTCCGGTCCCAATCTCGCCCTGGAGATCGCGCGGCGTGAGCCCACCGCATCGGTGGTGGCATGCCCCGACCACGATGTCGCCTCCTGGATTGCCGCGGCGTGCACCGCAACCTACTTCCGCCCGTACACTTCCACCGACGTGGTGGGCGTGGAGATCGGCGGAATCGTGAAGAACGTCATCGCGCTTGCCGTCGGGATCTGCGAGGGGCGCCGGATGGGTGACAACACCAAAGCATCGGTGATCACGCGCGGCCTCGCCGAGACCACGCGTTTGGCGGTTGCGCTCGGTGGCAGGGCGGAGACGCTCGCAGGCCTCGCCGGCATGGGCGACCTGATCGCCACGTGCTCCTCGGCATTGTCCCGCAACCACACCGCAGGGCACCTGCTGGGCCAGGGCCTCACCCTCGAGCAGGTGACCGTGCGGATGAACCAGACGGCGGAGGGCATCAAATCGGCCCAGGCCGTGCTGGACCTCGCAACCCACCTCGGCGTGGACATGCCCATCACCGACAACGTGGTGGCGGTCCTCCAGGGCACGACCTCCGTCGATGACCTGGGGCCCCGACTGCTGGCCCGCGACCTCAAGCCGGAAGGCGAACACTCCCTGTGACTACCCCTGCCGACGCCGCTCCGCCACGGAAGCCGCGCGTCCTCGTTCTCTTCGGCGGCCGCTCGAGTGAGCACGCCGTCAGCTGCGTGACAGCCGCCGGTGTCCTGCAGGCGATCGACCGGCAGAAGTATGACGTCGTGCCCGTGGGGATCGCGCGGAACGGCCAGTGGTCGCTGGTCTCGGCCGACCCGGCCCGGTGGTCGCTCCGCTCGGACACGCTGCCCGAGGTAGTGGCTTCGCCGGAATCCGTGGTCATGGGCACGGCTTCCGGCCCCGATGCCGCTGCGGGCCAGGAGCTCCTGGTGACCGCGCCGGATTCGGTGCCGCGCAGCCTCGGCGGCGTGGACGTGGTGCTTCCCCTGCTGCACGGACCCTTCGGGGAGGACGGTACGCTGCAGGGCATGCTCGAGATGGCGGACATCCGCTACGTGGGCGCCGGTGTGCTGGCCTCGGCCGTGGGCATGGACAAGCACTTCATGAAGGTGGTTTTCGCGGGCGCCGGGCTCGACGTCGGGCCCTATGAGGTGTTCACCGACCGCCAATGGAGAGGGGACAGTACCGCATGCCTTGACCGCGCGGCAGCGCTCGGATTTCCCGTCTTCGTCAAGCCTGCCCGGGCTGGATCCTCAATGGGGATCAGCAGGGTCGAGCGGGTCGAAGAGCTTTTCGCAGCGGTGGAGTTCGCCCGGACTCTCGACCCGAAGGTCATCGTCGAGGCGGGGATCGTGGGCCGCGAGATCGAGGTGGCAGTGCTTCAGGGGCGCGGCACCGCTGAGCCCCGTACCTCGCTGCCCGGCGAGGTGGCAGTGCAGTCCGGCGACCACGAGTGGTACGACTTCGAGGCGAAGTACGTGGACGGCGGCGCTGCTGAACTCAGCTGCCCGGCGGACCTGCCCGACGACGTCACGACGCGGGTACGCACCCTCGCGGGTCAGGCGTTCGACGCCGTAGGAGCCGAGGGACTGTCCCGGGTGGACTTCTTCTACACGCCGTCCGGGGAGTTGCTGATCAACGAGATCAATACCATGCCCGGGTTCACGCCGATCAGCATGTATCCGCAGATGTGGGCGAAATCCGGCCTCGGATACACGGACCTCATCGACGAGCTCATCGGTCTCGCGCTGAGCCGGAACACCGGGCTCCGGTAGCGCCTGGCTCGGGTAGCGCCTAACTTTCGGACCTCCTGGCTCCGGTGGCCTCAGGATCCGGGAGCGTCCTGCTCCACTTGCCCCACGAGCTAAATTGCTCAGGCCTGGATCAGGAGCACCCCGGCGAGCGAGATTCCCCCGAGGAACCCCGTCGACAGCGCACCCACCGCCACCGCGCGGCGCCCCGTGCGAACGAGTTGGCGGATATCGATGCCGGCCCCGAGCCCGAACATGCCGGCCGCAAGAAGCAGCGTCGCAGCAACTGACGCTGCCTGCAGGGCGGCTTCGGGAACCAGTCCGATTGACCGCAGCGCCACCATTGCGAGGAATCCCACCACGAAGAACGGCACCATCGGAGTGCGGGTGGCGCCGGAAGTGGTGCTGACTGTTGTGCGCCCGCTGACTGTGTTCTCCGCATTGAAGGCGTTGATCCCGATGCCTTCAGCTGCCGTTCGTCGGCTGGACGCAATGACAGCCCGACGTCGCATCCCGAATGATGTCACCGCTGCCACCGGTGCGAGCATCAGCACGCGCCCCAGCTTGACCACGGTGGCGACGGCGAGTGCCGTCGCACCGGCGGTGCCGGCGACGGCCACCACCTGCGCCACTTCGTGGACGGCGAGGCCTGACCACATTCCGAAACTCTCCTCGCTCAGCCCGAGCAGTCCATTGAGGAGGGGCAGGGCAAGAATCATCAGCGACCCGTACAGCGTGACCATTGCGACGGCGCTGGCGATTTCGTCGTCGTCCGCGTTCACGATGCCCTGGAGCCCTGCGACGGCCGACGCCCCGCAGATGGAGAACCCGGCGGCCATGAGCGTGGCGCCGGCTCGCGTGAGCCCCAGGCGCATCCCCACGGAGAGGGTGAAGACATAGCTCAGCGCCACACACGCGATGATCAGGGCGAGGACCTGGAAGCCCAGCGCCAGGATGTCCGGCAGGGCGAGCTGTAGACCCAGCAGCACGACGCCGGCGCGAAGCAGTTTCTTCGTCCCCGCCTTCACCCCCGGCCGGAGAACCGGCCTGTACAGGCCGGTATTGCCGAGCAGCACCCCGAGCATCAGTGCGATCACCAGGGAACCGATGACCGTCTGCACCGATCCCAGCCACACCGCGACGGCGACCCCTGCTGCCACCACCGCCAGCCCCGGCACCAACGGTCCGGTGCGTGTCCGCAGATCGGCTACGCGGCTGGACGTTGCTGAGGGCATGGAGGGCTGCCTTCCGGAGTTGGTTGATGAGCACAAAGGCGTCCCACGATTCTTTCACGGGAACCAGAGCGAGTCGCCGCGCCGATACCTAGCCGGCGATGAGCCTTCGCGCCGCAGCCGAGTGTTCCGCGATGAGGCCGGCGATGTCGAGACCCGGGATCTGCCCGTCCACCACGCGCCAGGTCCCGCCGATCATCATCCGGTCGGCCCTGTCCGCGGCGCATAGAAGCAGCGCTGCGATGGGGTCGTGGCTACCCGAGAACCGCAGGTCATCGAGCTTGAACAGTGCCAGGTCTGCCTGCATGCCCGGTGCCAGCTGGCCCAGGTCCGGCCGGCCCAGCGCCGCGGCCGAGCCCTTCGTCGCCCAGGTCAGCGCTCGCTTCACCGGAACCTGCGCTCCGTAGCGCAGCCGCTGCAGGTACAGTGCCTGACGCGCCTCCAGGATCATGTTCGAGGCATCGTTCGATGCGGAACCGTCCACTCCCAGCCCCACGGGGACGCCTGCGTCCTCCAGCTCCAGAACCCTGGCCGTGCCGGATGCGAGCCGCATGTTCGATGTCGGGCAGTGCGCGACGCCGGTACCTGCAGCTCCCAGCCTGGCTATCTCGTCGTCGGTGAAGTGGATGCCATGGCCCAACCAGGTCCTGTTGCCCAGCCAGCCCACGCTTTCCAGGTAGTCCACGGTCCGCAGGCCGAACATCTCACGGCAGAAGTCCTCCTCGTCGAGTGTTTCAGCGAGGTGCGTGTGGAGCCGCACGTCGAGCCGCTCGGCCAACAGCGCGCTTTCGGTCATGATCTCCTTCGTCACGGAGAACGGCGAGCACGGGGCCAGCGCAATCTGGATGACCGCGCCGTCACCGCGCTCGTGGTACTGACCGATCAGCCGCTCGCTGTCGGCCAGAATCACCTCCGGTGCCTGCACTGTCGACTGCGGCGGCAGGCCGCCGTCGTCCTGTCCCAGCGTCATGGATCCACGGGTGAGGGTCGCACGCATGCCGAGCCGGCGGACCGCCTCGACCTCGATGTCGATGGCGTGTTCCATCCCGTCCGGGAACAGGTAGTGGTGATCCGCCGCAGTGGTGCAGCCCGAGAGCAGGAGTTCGGCCAGTGCGGCAGTTGCGGCCAGTTCCAGGTCTTTCGGCGTGAGCCGCGCCCACACCGGGTAAAGGTTCTGAAGCCATGGGAACAGCGGGGCGTTTGCCACCGGACCCCAGGCGCGGGTGAGCGTCTGGTAGAAGTGGTGGTGTGTATTGATCAGGCCCGGCAGCAGCACATGGCTGCCGGCATCGAACGTTTCATCGCAGGGCGACGACGGCTGCTCGCCTGCCGCCAGCACCTCGACGATTTTTCCGCCGCTGACGACGACGCCGCCCGAGGCATCGAGGGAGTTGGCAGTGAATGCCGCCTGGGGATTCCGGATCCAAAGTCGGGCCCCGGCCGGAGAGCCTGCTGGAACCTGGGTGGCGGGAAGTTGCGCGCCGGAACGGGAGTGGGTCATGAGAATCCTTGCCTGGTAGCGACGGAATGGTGCTCCAGCTCAGTTAGGTCCTGTCTGCTGATCCAGGCGAACCGCGGTCGGTGACCAGCGCGGTTCGGAATAACGGTAGGGGCTGAGGTTCAGCCCGTCAACGCCGGACCGATTGCCGGGACTAAGGACATGCAGCCCGGATAATGACAGGCGCGACCAAGAACTGCGGGCCCAACCGAAAACGACAGGCACCCTGATAAACGACAGGCGCACCGGTAATCCCGGTGCGCCTGTCCATTTCAGGTGCGATGACCGCCCACCCTGCTGATAGCGGTTCTGGCTGCCCCTAGATCACACCGTCCGCCAGTTCGCTGGGCGTCCCGAAGCGGTGTGCGGTGATGCTGACCGCCTGCTCGTGCAGGAAGGGCAGCAGTTCGACGCGTCCGGCCTCGGTGACCGGCTGGGAATAGACCGCAATGTCCGGCCGGCCCCCGGTTGCCGCCGCCAGTGCCTTGGCGTTCCCGCCGATGAGGCGGATGCGGCCGGC
>NZ_KI914809.1:2812-4388 GCF_000520535.1 Arthrobacter sp. H41 | reverse complement strand
TGCTGGGTCGCGGAGGCGAGCCAGGCGGCGTCGTCCTCCACGGTGACCGAGGCCGCCATCAGGCGCGCCGCGGTGCCGACGGCGCGGGTCAGCTCGACGGCGCTCGAAACGCGCACCTCCGAGCCCGCAGCGGCTGCGGCAAGGAGTACCCGGAGGAGTGCTGCCAGGGGCTCACCCTCGGAGAGCCTCACCGTGACGGGCAGGGGCACATAGCGCAGCACGTTCCGTTCGGCGGACAGGGCCGACACATCCTTCGCCGATCCGAATTCGGACGCACAGGCCGTGGCGTCGGACGCGGCGGAGCGCTGCAGGAACGCGAGGTCGCCGTCGTCGAGCCCCGACTCCTCCGCTGCAGCCGCTGCCGCCTCGAGGAGCGGCTGCGCGGCCGGAACCGGCTCTGCCGATACGGTGGACGCGCGGCTTTCCCAGCCGCCCAGGCCCATGAGGTAGTTGGGCCCACCGGCCTTGGTGCCCGCGCCCACGGCTGACTTCTTCCAGCCGCCGAACGGCTGGCGCTGCACGATCGCTCCCGTGATGCTCCGGTTCACATAGAGGTTTCCGGCCTGGACACTGTCAATCCACGCCTCGATCTCGGAACGGCTGAGCGAGTGGAGGCCCGCGGTCAGACCGTAATCCACCTCGTTCTGGATGGCGATGGCCTCCTCGAGGGTTGCGGCGGTCATCACGCCGAGGATCGGGCCGAAGTACTCGGTGAGGTGGTAGGTGGAGCCGCGCTTGACGCCGGTGCGGACACCCGGGCTCCACAGGCGGCCCGACTCATCGAGCCGGCGGGGGTCGCGGAGGCGAGCCAGGCGGCGTCGTCCTCCACGGTGACCGAGGCCGCCATCAGGCGCGCCGCGGTGCCGACGGCGCGGGTCAGCTCGACGGCGCTCGAAACGCGCACCTCCGAGCCCGCAGCGGCTGCGGCAAGGAGTACCCGGAGGAGTGCTGCCAGGGGCTCACCCTCGGAGAGCCTCACCGTGACGGGCAGGGGCACATAGCGCAGCACGTTCCGTTCGGCGGACAGGGCCGACACATCCTTCGCCGATCCGAATTCGGACGCACAGGCCGTGGCGTCGGACGCGGCGGAGCGCTGCAGGAACGCGAGGTCGCCGTCGTCGAGCCCCGACTCCTCCGCTGCAGCCGCTGCCGCCTCGAGGAGCGGCTGCGCGGCCGGAACCGGCTCTGCCGATACGGTGGACGCGCGGCTTTCCCAGCCGCCCAGGCCCATGAGGTAGTTGGGCCCACCGGCCTTGGTGCCCGCGCCCACGGCTGACTTCTTCCAGCCGCCGAACGGCTGGCGCTGCACGATCGCTCCCGTGATGCTCCGGTTCACATAGAGGTTTCCGGCCTGGACACTGTCAATCCACGCCTCGATCTCGGAACGGCTGAGCGAGTGGAGGCCCGCGGTCAGACCGTAATCCACCTCGTTCTGGATGGCGATGGCCTCCTCGAGGGTTGCGGCGGTCATCACGCCGAGGATCGGGCCGAAGTACTCGGTGAGGTGGTAGGTGGAGCCGCGCTTGACGCCGGTGCGGACACCCGGGCTCCACAGGCGGCCCGACTCATCGAGCCG
>NZ_KI914809.1:0-2712 GCF_000520535.1 Arthrobacter sp. H41 | reverse complement strand
GCCGGCGGGGCTCCACCAGCCACATCTCACCCTCGCCGAGCGTCGTGAGGCCGTCGAGGAGCTTGCCTGCGGCAGGCTCGATGATCGGGCCCATCTGCGTGGCCGGATCCGAGGGGTAGCCCACCTTCAGTGAGGTGACGGCGTCCACGAGCTGGTTCCGGAACCGGTGCGATTCGCGGACGCTTCCCACAAGGATCACAAGTGAGGCTGCTGAGCACTTCTGGCCGGCGTGGCCGAAGGCCGAGTAGGCAACATCCCTGGCCGCGAGGTCGAAGTCGGCGCTCGGCGTCACGATGACCGAGTTCTTTCCCGACGTCTCGGCAAGCAGGGGCAGGTCCTCGCGGAAGGACCGGAAAAGCTCCGCGGTCTCGTAACCGCCGGTCAGGATGACGCGGTCCACCCGGGGGTCCGAGATGAGCTGGGTGCCGAGCGATTTCTCGTCGAGCTGGACCAGGTGCAGGACACCGCGGGGAACACCCGCTTCCCACAATGCCTCGACCATCACCGACCCGCTGCGCTGGGCCTGGGTGGCCGGCTTGATGATCACCGAGGAACCGGCAGCCAGTGCGGCGAGGGTGGACCCGGCGGGAATGGCCACGGGGAAGTTCCACGGCGGCGTGACCACGGTGAGCTTCGACGGGACGAAGGCAGCGCCGTCGACGTCGTCGAGCCCACGCGCCAGCTCAGCGTAGAAATGCGCGAAGTCGATCGCCTCGGAAATCTCCGGGTCCGACTGATCGAGCGTCTTGCCCGTCTCCGACGCCATGACCTCCATGAGGTCGGCCCTGCGTGCCGCGAGGGCATCGCCCGCACGGTGCAGGACGGCGGCGCGCTCGGCGCCGGTGAGGCTGCCCCAGCCTGAAGCTTCCTCGATGGCCGTTCCGATGACCGCATGCAGCTTGGCGGAGTCGGTCAGGGTGGTGGCCTCGACGAGCGCCTTGCCCAGTTCCGAGGTTTCCACGCGTCGCAGCGCAGCACGGCCCCAGGCGCGGTTCGCGGGAAGGGACGGGTCGGTGTCCGGCGTATTCGCGAAGGAGTCCGCAGGCGACGGGAGCTCTGCCCGGCTCCGGTCCTGCGTCCGATTCGGCCCCGGTACGCGGGTGTCCAGGGCGTCGAGCGAGCGGAGGAAGCGCTGCTCCTCGCGGGCGAAGAGGGCTTCGTTCTCCGACAGTTCGAAGACCGCGGACATGAAGTTCTCCTGGCTCGCACCCTCCTCGAGCCGCCGGATCAGGTAGGCGATGGCGACGTCGAACTCTTTCGGATGCACCACCGGGGTGTAGAGCAGCAGCGAGCCGACGTCCTTCTTGACGGCTTCGGCCTGCCCCTGTGCCATGCCGAGCAGCATCTCGAACTCGATGCCGTGGCGCACTCCGCGCTCTCCGGCCAGCAGCCAGGCGAACGCGAGGTCGAACAGGTTGTGCCCGGCGACGCCGACCCGGACATTCGCGATGCGGTCCGGGTGTAGCGCGTAGTTCAGGACGCGCTTGTAGTGGGTGTCCGATTCCTGCTTGGACCCCCACGTGGCGAGCGGCCAGTCGTGGAGGGACGCCTCGACCTGCTCCATCGGCAAATTGGCACCCTTGACCACGCGGACCTTGATCCCGGCACCGCCTCGGGCACGCCGCTGTGCCGCCCACTCCTGGAGCCGGATCATGGCGGTGAGCGAATCGGGCAGGTAGGCCTGCAGTACGATCCCGGCCTCGAGGTCCCGAAAAGCGGGCTTGTCGAGGATGGCGGTGAAGACCGCGATGGTCAGGTCGAGGTCCTTGTACTCCTCCATGTCGAGGTTGATGAACTTCGGCTTCGATGCGGCGGCTGCGCGCTCGTACAGGGGAGTCAGTTTCTCCGTCACATGCTGCACAGCCTCCTCGAAGGCCCATGCCGAGTGCGGCGACACCGTGGAGGACACCTTGATCGACACGTAGTCGACGTCGGGCCGTGCCAGCAGTTTCATCGTGCCGTCGAGACGCCGCTCGGCCTCGTGCTCGCCGAGCACCGCCTCGCCGAGCAGGTTGACGTTGAGCCGGACGTCGTCCCGGCGGATCCTGCCGATCGATCGGCCCAGCTTCCTGTCCGATGCGTCGATGATGAGGTGCCCCACCATTTCGCGCAGCACCTTCCGGGCGATCGGAATGACCACCTGCGGCAGCACGGGCGCGACGGCGGCTCCCACCTTCACGGCGGAGCGCATGTACCAGGGGAGGAAGGAGGGCACCTTCGGGGCGATGGCTGCCAGGTTGCGGGCTGCGACGGACAGATCCTCCGGGCGGATGACGCCGTCCACGAAACCGACGGTGAACTCCAGGCCGTTCGGGTCCTTCAACACACCGGCGAGCTGCTCCGCCGAGGCATCGACGGGTACCTGCGAGGCCTCGGTGAGCCAGCGGCGTACCAGGGAGACTGTCTCTCCTGCGAGGCGGTCGGGAAGATCGAGCCGGTTCGCGGGGGTCGCCGTCATTCCGGGATCGACGGGGCCGGCGGGAGGGAGGGTGGTTTCCTGCCGGCTGGGGAGCTGGGTGGTCATTGTGCGGGTCCGATCTCTTACCCGGAAACATCCCTGGTTTCCTTGTTGCTCGTTGCCTCGTTTGCAACGCTTTCCTCCAGTATGAACGCGGGGTACGATTAGTAAAAGTGGCCTTTATCCACCAGTCATCTTTACTTCTGCTAATGAATTGGACCCCTGCATGCTCGACGTCCGGAAGCTGCGGCTCC
>NZ_KI914808.1:14317-31978 GCF_000520535.1 Arthrobacter sp. H41 | reverse complement strand
CCCGGCATCGATGACGATGTCCCCGGCCTCCAGCAGCGGGGTGAGCTGATCGATCACCGAATCCACCGGGCCCCCGGCCTTGACCATGATCAGCACCCGGCGCGGGGTCTCCAGCGAATCCACCAACTCCTGCAAGGACTCCGTCCGAACGAAATTCCCCTCCGTACCGTGTTTTTCCAGCAGCGCGTCGGTCTTTCCCACCGACCGGTTATGCAAAGCCACCGTGTACCCGTTCCGGGCCAAATTCCGTGCCAGATTCGCCCCCATCACCGCAAGACCCGTCACACCAATATGTGCACTCAAAGGACTCCTCCATTTCTCAAGGACCACCCAGGGACCGCCGGTGGCAATAGGCACGCAGGTTCATGCCCACTTTGGTCTGTTCTACCGCATGCATGAAAGGGAATGACGAGTGCCGCCAACAAATGGCAACTCGTTGACCCCTCATCGCCACTTTGGCGACGATGTTGAAATGTCATCTTCGATAGCAGCCGAACCGAACCGGCTCTTCCCCGCAGACCCAGGTGTCCGGGCCATTGCCCGGCAGCTTTTTGACCTCGTCGAGAACTTCCCGATTCTTTCCCCGCACGGGCATGTGGACGCCGGTGTCCTTGAGAAGAACACTCCTTTCTCCGATCCCGCCACGCTCCTGATCAGCCCGGATCACTATGTCACCCGGCTCCTTCATGCGAACGGCGTGCCGATGGACCGACTCAGGGTGGGCGGCAACACCGATGCGACCCCCCGCGAGGTATGGCGTGAATTCTGCAAAGCATGGCCGATGTTCGAGGGGACGGCTTCCGCCTACTGGTTGCGCTCGGAGTTCGATTCCGTGTTCCGGATCGACCCTCACATCAGCGAGGCGACTGCCGACGCATCCTTTGACGCCCTCCAGTCCCGGCTCGATGACCCGGGGTTCCGTCCCCGGCAGCTTTTCAAGGAATTCAACATCGAGGTTCTGGCCACCACTGACGATCCGCTGGATGACCTGGAAGCCCATGCAGTCCTCGCGGCTGACGGTTCATTCAACGGCAGGGTGGTTCCGACCTTCCGTCCGGATGCGTACATCAACGTGGCCCACCCGGCATGGCTGGAAAACACCGACCGGCTGATCAGTACCGCGGCGGATGGCAAGACGGGCTACGCCGGATATCTTGCGGCGCTGGAGAACCGCCGTCAGTACTTCGTGGACCATGGGGGAGTGTCAGCAGACCACGGTGTGCGCACCCCCCTGACGCTCAAACTGGGCCGGGCCGATGCCGAGGAGCTTTTTGCAAAGGCACGCCGCGGAGAAGCGACGGCGGAGGATCGCGACGTCTTCGAAGCGCACATGATGTACGAGATGGCCCGGATGTCGGTTCAGGACGGGCTGGTCATGACAGTCCACCCCGGGTCTTTCCGCAATCATCACCTGCCGACGTTCGAGAAGTTCGGCGGCGACACCGGACACGACATTCCCTTCGCCGTGAACTACACCGAGGCGATCCGACCGGTGCTGCAGGACTTCGGCACCGCCGAGGGATTCCATCTGATCCTGTTCACCCTGGATGAGACCGTGTTCTCCCGCGAGCTGGCACCCCTGGCCGGGTTCTACCCCTCCGTCTTCGTGGGTGCTCCATGGTGGTTCCTCGATGCGCCGGATGCCATGCTGCGCTTCCGCTCGGCGATCACTGAAACCGCAGGCTTCTACCGTTCGTCCGGGTTCATCGATGACACCCGTGCCTTCTGCTCGATTCCAGCCCGGCATGACACCTCACGGCGCATTGAAGCGTCGTTCCTGGCCCGCCTCGTCGCTGAGCACCGGGTGACTGAGTCCCGAGCCGCGGAACTGATCGTCGATATTGTGGACGCCGCGCCTCGAAGGGCCTTCAAACTGTGAGTGTAGCTACTGTGCTCAACCGCGCGGCACTCGGTTTCGGAGATCCCGCCCCGGTACGCATCGTCCATCTCGGCCTTGGTGCGTTCCACCGGTCCCACCAGGCCTGGTACACCCATGCAGTGGATACTGACCACTCGTGGGGCATCGCCGCTTTCACGGGCCGCAGCCCGGACGCGGCACGCGTACTGGCGGCCCAGGACGGCCTCTATACCCTGGTGACGCGCAGCGACGACGGGGATGAGTACGAGGTCGTGCAAAGCATCAGTGCCGCCCATGACGGCGCGGACCTCGGCCGTCTGTGCAGTCTCATGGCTTCCGCTGCAACGGCAATCATCACCATCACGGTCACCGAGGCCGCCTATCACCTGAGCGCCGGCAGGCTGAACCTGGAAGCCGACCCCGTGGCGGCTGATGTTTCCCTTCTAGCCCGCCGGTGGCAGACCCAGGGCGATCTCGCCCTGCCCGAGAATGCTGGCGGTCAGCCGCTGCCGACGACGATGGGTGCCCGCGTACTGACGGGTCTGGACGCACGGCGCCGCGCCGGGGCGGGACCTCTTGCCGTCGTCTCGTGTGACAACCTGAGCGCCAATGGTGACGCGGCGTCGCAGGCAATCCACGGGCTCGCCCTCGAGGTGTCGGATGAACTGGCGGACTGGGTGAAAACCAACGTCTCGTTCGTCAACACCTCGATTGACCGGATCACTCCGAGGACCACGGACTCGGACGTAGCGGCCATCGCTGCTGCAACCGGTATTGCCGACAGCTCGCCCGTCATCACCGAGCCGTTCCATAACTGGGTGCTCAGCGGAAGATTTCCCGCCGGCCGGCCACCCTGGGAAGAAGCGGGCGCTCTCTTCGTTGACGACATCGAACATTTCGAACGGCGGAAACTCTGGCTGCTCAACGGCGCACACTCGCTGCTGGCGTACGCCAGCCAGCTTCTCGGCCACGCCACCGTGGCTGATAGCCTGGCCGACACCCGCTGCGCGGAATGGATCAACTCCTTCTGGGATGAAGCCTCGACCCACCTGACTGAGCCGGACCTCGGAGTGCCGGAGTATCGGACTGCGCTGCTGAGGCGCTTCGGCAACTCCCGGATCGCCCACCAACTCTCCCAGATCGCCGTCGACGGCAGCAGTAAGCTCCGCCTACGCATTCTTCCGGTGCTGTCTGCGGAACGGGCTGCGGGGCGAAACGGACAAGGGTCCGCACGTGCCGTCGCCGCCTGGATTGATCACCTGGACGCTGGAAGGGCGGCGGGTGCACCGCCGGCCGATGCTGAGGCCGACGCCCTTCAAAAGTTGCTGCATCTCGACGGACGGAACCTCACCGAGGCACTGATCGGGCATCTAGACGGGGAGCTCGGAAAAGATGCCGCCCTGATCGATCTCGTCCACACCCTGCGCCGTGCTCGGTAAGAACCCGGCATCCGATTCACAACAATTCTGGAAGGTACATCTTGAAAATCATTGCCGCTGACGTCATCGTCACGAGCCCCAGCCGGAACTTCGTCACGCTCAAGATCACCACTGACGACGGCATCACAGGACTCGGTGATGCCACCCTGAACGGCCGGGAACTCGCCGTCGCCTCCTACCTCAAGGAGCACGTCACCCAGCTCCTCATCAACAAGGACCCGCATCGGATCGAGGACACCTGGCAGTTCCTGTACCGCAGCTCGTACTGGCGCCGCGGACCGGTCACCATGGCTGCGATCGCGGCCGTCGACATGGCACTGTGGGACATCAAGGGCAAGGCAGCGAACATGCCGGTGTACCAGCTGCTCGGCGGGGCGTCGCGGACCGCGCTACGCACTTATGGGCATGCCTCCGGCAGGGATATTCCCGAGCTGTTCGACTCGATCCGGCAGCACCTGGAGGAAGGCTATAAGTCGATCCGCGTCCAGACATCGGTGCCAGGCATCAAAGCCCTTTATGGTGTGGCGGCCCAGGCCCAGGCGACGGGGGAGCGGTACGATTTCGAGCCCGCCGGGCGCGGTGCCCAGCCTACGGAGGAGGACTGGGACACCCGGGCCTATCTTCGCCATATTCCTACGGTCTTCGAGGCCGTTCGGAACGAGTTCGGCCCCGAACTTCCCCTGCTGCATGACGGTCACCACCGGATGACGCCCATCCAGGCCGCGAAACTCGGCAAGTCGCTGGAGCCCTACGACCTGTTCTGGCTCGAGGACGTCACACCCGCGGAGAACCAGGAAGCGTTCCGCCTGATCCGTCAGCACACGACAACCCCGCTTGCCGTCGGCGAGATATTCAACACCGTCTTCGACTTCCAGACCCTCATCCGGGAACAGCTGATCGATTACGTCCGGGCTGCGTCGACCCATTTCGGAGGTATCTCCCCACTGAAGAAGGTCATGGACTACGCCGCGCAGTACCAGATCAAATCCGGTTTCCACGGTCCCACCGACGTCTCACCCATCGGCCTTGCCGCCCAGACGCACGTTGGATTGGCCATCCATAACTTCGGTATCCAGGAGTATATGGAGCACAGCGAGAAGACCAACACGGTCTTCGAACAGTCCATGACCTTCACCGACGGTTTCCTCCATCCCGGTGACAAGCCGGGCCTCGGCGTCGAACTCAATGAGGAAGCCGCAGCGTCCTTCCCTTACCAGCAGGCCTACCTGCCCTACAACCGCCTGAGTGACGGAACGGTTCACGACTGGTGAAAACCCATTCGGTGGTGGTGATGGGAGTCTCCGGTTGCGGCAAGAGCACCGTGGGTGAGTTCCTTGCCCAGGATCTCGGCGCGAGCTTCCTCGATGGGGACTCCCTCCACCCGCACGAAAACGTGCAGAAAATGGCAGCAGGGATACCACTGAGCGATGACGATCGTGCGCCCTGGCTCCGGGAAATCGGCAGGAAGTTCACGGAATCCAGGCAGGAGTCCCTGGTCATTGCCTGCAGTGCCCTCAAACGGTCCTACCGGGATATCATCCGTTCCGCCGACCCTACGGTGCGGTTTGTGCACCTCCACGGAACCGAAGAGTTGCTTGCTTCACGGATGGCGGTACGGCCAGGGCATTTCATGCCCGTATCGCTGCTCCAGTCACAGCTGAAGACTCTTGAGCTCCTCAATGAGGCAGAAGCAGGCGTGAGGCTCAATATCGTCGAGAGCCCTGCCGCGCTCGTTATCCAGGCTCGGCAGTGGCTCGAGGAGACGCCGACCGGCGTGGTCGGGACAGCTCATCTCCGGGGCGAGGTCGACGCACGGACCACCAGTCGGGTGGGCAGGACCACCGGCTGACCCGACTGTGATTTGGCGCCTCCCGCGAAGGCAAGGAGGTTATTCACGGCAGTAGCACCGAGTGAATACAGCGGCGCCTCCACCGTGGTGAGGGCGGGGGTGATGAGGCCGGCTCCGTAACTGTTGTCAAAGCCCACCACGCTCACCTCATCGGGGATCGATACGCCGCGCTCCTGCAGCGCCCGGATGAACCCGATCGCCATCTGGTCGTTATAGGCAATCACTCCGGAGGTGCGGTGCTGCAGCCATTCGAGGGCTACTTCCTCCCCTCCCCGAACGGTCGGCAGCGCCGGCCCGACGCGGCGGACGTTCAGTTCCAGTTCGAGAGCCGCTTCGCGGAGGGAGCGCCACCGCATGCCGTCCGCCCAGGACGCTTCGGGTCCGGCGAGATACGTGATGCTCCGGTGTCCCAACTCGCCCAAATGCTCTGCTGCGCGACGTATGCCCCTCGGATTGTCCGTGACCACACTGGCGACGTCGGTCACCGCCCGATTCATGACGATCATCGGTTTTTGCTTGGCGACCATCCGGATCGCCGAATCGGACATCCGGGAACTGGAGAGGACGATCCCGTCCACGGAAGGCAGCGCACGCTCCAGGGCCTGGCGTTCCTTCCGCTCCGATTCCTGCGTATGGGCCAACAGCATCGTGTACCCGGCCTCGGCGGCGGCAGCCTCGGCCCCCCGCACCATTTCTGCGTAGACAGGGTTCCGGATGTCCGCGATCACCAGCGCGATCATGGAGCTTCTTGTCGCCCCGGCGTGGTGGATCCCAGCGACGTGGACGGATCGATAGCCCACTTCTTCAGCGGCGGCGAAGATGCGCTGCGCGGTCTGGTGGCTGACCCGGCCTGGCCGTGCAAACGCCCTCGAGACCGTTGATGAGGAGACGCCCGCGATCCGTGCAACATCATAGATAGTGGGTAAGCCCTCGGCTTCAGTCATGGAAATCCTCCACTTTTGATAGTAGGGGCAATCAAGGCAACTAGTGGCAACTGCTTGAAACGGGATGGCCTCCTACGGCTCAATCGAATAAGCGCATGCACTGTTGATAGGCGCAGCACGGTCGGCACGAGGATGCGTTGACCGGAACGCCGGTAGCGGTGAGCTGATGAACAGCCGGGAAGAACCGGCCACCCATTATGTCCGCCAGAACGGACAGGAAAAGGTAGATCATGAAAACCTCGAAATCATTTGCAGTGGCCGGCTCCGTGGCAGCGATGGCGCTGGCCCTCTCAGCGTGCGGCGGCGGGAGCACCGGCTCCGGAAGCGCTGACGGCCAGACCCTTCGGCTTGCGCTGAACCAGACGGAAACCCACCCGTCCTACATCGCGTTGGACAATCTGGGAACGAAGGTCAGCGAGGCCACCGAGGGGCGCCTGGAAGTCGACGTCTATGCAAATGAGACGCTTGGCGCCCAGCAGGAAGCCATTCAGCTCGTCAGCGACGGGTCGGTTGAAATGGCTGTGGTTTCCGGAACGCAGCTTGAGAACCTGAACAAGGACTTCCAGGTCTTCAACCTCCCGCAGGTCTTCGACAGTGTGGAACACCAGATGAGCGTTGTCGGTGACGACGAAATCACGGGTGAGCTCTACTCATCGTTGGAGGACCAGAATCTCACGGTGCTCGGCGGCCTTACCCAGGGCACCCGGAGCATCTACAACACGGAGGGCCCGGTCAACACCCCGGCCGACCTGGACGGCATGAAGATCCGTGTCCAGGAGTCCGATGTCCAGCTCAAGATGATTGAACTGATGGGCGGTGCCCCTACGCCGATGGCATTCGGCGAGGTCTACACGGCCCTGCAGTCCGGCGTGATCGACGGCGCCGAGAACAATGAGATTTCTTACCTGACCCAGAAGCACAACGAGGTGGCGAAGTACTACTCCAACACCGACCACCTCGTCGGACTGGACTACGTAGTCATCAATACCGATGTCTACGAGGCCATGTCCGAGGAGGATCGCGCAACGTTCGAGGAGCAGTGGGAGACCGCGGTCGAGGAGCACACGGAGCTGTGGCTTTCCGAGACCGAAAAGGCGCACGAAGAGCTTGAGGCCTCCGGAACCGAGTTCAATGACGTTGACAACGAGGCGTTCCGGACGGCGCTCGAACCCCTGATCGACGAGTACGTCACCTCGGAGACGGCCCAGAAGCTGTACGACGCTGCCCGCGCCGCCGCCGAGTAAGTCCACCTTCAACTGACTGGCACCCCCATGCAAGCTCTCAAGAAAATCCTCGACCGATTTCTCGCCGTAGCATGCGTCGTTCTCTTCGCAGTGCTCGTGATCACCGTCGTCTGGCAGGTCTTCTCCCGGCAGGTCCTCAACAGCCCCAGCGCGTGGACCTCCGAACTGGCCCAGTACTTGTTCGTCTGGCTGGGGCTGTTCGGAGCGGCACTTGTGTTCGCCGAGCGCGGCCACATTGCCGTCGACTTCCTGGTGCGCAAGTTTCCCGAGAAGGCTGAACGGGCGACTGCCATCCTCGTTCAGGCGGTGATTGCCGCATTTGCGGGCCTGATCTTCGTCTGGGGCGGGTACCGGGTTTCGGAGCAGTCCTGGGATCAGGCGCTAACGGGGCTGCCAGTCACGGTGGGGCCCCTCTACCTGGTGATGCCCATCACCGGAGTGGTCATCATCTTCTACGCGGTCTACCACGCTGCGGCCATTCTGCGCGGAGATGAAGCCACCTCAGCCGACACCGAACCAGACGTTATCTAGGAGTCACCGTGGATACAGCTTTACTCGCGGGGCTCATACTCCTCGTCGGAATCGTAGTGCTCATCATTCTCAGCGTGCCGATCGCGGTCGCTATCGGCATCTCAACCGTCGTCGCAATCATCGCGGTCATCGGCTTCGACCGGGCTGTCCTCACCACATCCCAACAGATGTTCGCCGGTATCAATTCGTTCACCCTGCTCGCCATACCCTTCTTCATCCTCGCCGGAGTCCTGATGAACAACGGCGGAATAGCGTCCCGCCTGATCGACGCCGCCAAGGTGCTGGTCGGTAGGGCTCCAGGATCCCTGGCGCAAACCAACGTCGTCGCCAACGCGCTCTTCGGCTCGGTCAGCGGCGCAGCAGTGGCTGCCGCTGCAGCGGTGGGGACCGTCATGGGCCCCCGCCAGACCAGGGAGGGTTATGACCGCAGCTTCTCCGCCGCCGTCAACGTCGCGTCGGCACCCTCGGGAATGCTCATACCGCCGAGCAACACCTTCATCGTCTACTCGCTCGTCAGCAGCACCTCGATTGCAGCACTCTTCGTTGCCGGCTACGGTCCCGGTCTTGTCTGGATCCTTGCCTGCATGCTCGTGGTCTACGCCTACTCACGGAAACACCCGGAGCTGAAGTCCTCGGACCGCGTCTCGTTCAAGGTCGCCATCCAGACCCTGGTCCAGGCCATCCCGTCCCTGCTGATGATCGTAATCGTCATCGGCGGCATTCTTGCCGGAATCTTCACTCCAACCGAGTCCGCAGCAATCGCCGTCGTCTACAGTCTTGTCCTCGGCTTCATCTACCGGTCCATCAAGGTCAAGGACCTGCCGGAGATCCTGCTGAATGCAACCAAGACAACCGCCATCGTAATGCTGCTCGTCGGCGTCTCAACGGCCATGTCGTGGCTGATGTCCTTCGCCCGGATCCCGGACCTCATCTCCGAGAGTCTTCTGGGACTGACCGACAGCCCTACCGTCATCCTGATCCTCATGATGATCATCCTGCTGATCGTGGGAACCTTCATGGATCCCACCCCGGCGATCCTGATCTTCACACCGATCTTCCTGCCCATCGTGATGGAGTTCGGAATCCATCCCATCCATTTCGGAACCATGATCGTCTTCAACCTCTGCGTAGGAACAATCACCCCGCCCGTAGGGAACGTGCTGTTCGTCGGCGCGCGGGTCGCGGGACTGCGAATCGAACCGGTTATCCAGAAACTGCTGCCCTTCCTTATCGCCCTGGTCCTCGGACTGTTCGTCGTGGTCTTCGTTCCGCAGTTGAGTCTCTGGCTGCCCACCCAGCTGGGCCTCATCGCACCATAAGGCGGGACGAGGCGGTGCGGCCGCTGCAACACCCGGGCTAGATTGCGGGGGTTGCAGCGGCCGTGTCATTTTTGACGAACCAGGACCGGCCAGCGCGAACCGGGGCAACTTGTGGCAACCATGCCGGGGTCAGCGGTGAGCATGGTCACAGTGGTACTGCTGGCTACCGATTCTGCCCCTTGCGATGGGCCCAGCGGTAAGTCCCTTTCTTACACTCGAAGGAGAGTACCCCTTGATAAACCGATCCTCGTACAAGATACGCAAGCGCGTGATAGCGCTGACAGCCGTCGTCGTTCCGCTGTCCCTCGCCATGGGCACCAGTGCCGTGGGAGCACCTTCAGGCGACTCCGCCCACGGTAAACCCGCCGCTTCCTTGAGACACAACGAGGGCAACCACGGCAAGCCGCCTGAACTGGTCTCGCGCGTCAAGGACACCATCAAGGTCACGGGCAGGACCTTCAAGGACCTTAATGACAACGGCACGCTGGACCCCTACGAGGACTGGCGGCTCCCGGTCGCTCAGCGGGTCGACAACCTGGTGGCCCAAATGACGTTGGAGGAAAAGGCGGGCTTGATGCTCATCGACACCCTCAACGCTGCATGTGACCAGGCAACCCAGACCCGCGGCACCCTCGATCCCGCGGCCACTGACTACATCGACAATCAGAAAATGCACCGTTTTATCTTCCGCAACACCGTGACCAGCGAGGACCAGGCGGTCTGTGGCGCGGCGGGCGGCGGATTCCAGGCTTCCACGAGCCTGACGCCGGAGGAAGCCGCCGAGTACATGAACACCATCCAGGAACTGGGTGAGGGCACTCGGCTCGGCATCCCCATGCTCTACAAATCCAATGCGCGGAACCATATCGACCCCAATGCCCGCGCCGGTATCAATGAGTCGGCGGGCGCCTTCACGGCGTTCCCCAAGGAGGCGGGCATCGCGGCCGCCGCGCTCGGCGAGGAGTCCCGGAAGACCGGAGAAGCGCCCACCACCGGCGATATGTCGGTGGTGGGCGCTTCGCCGGCGTGATGGGCGAGGAGTGGAAGTCCATCGGACTCCGAGGAATGTACGGCTACATGGCGGACCTGTCCACCGAGCCGCGCTGGTACCGTGCACACGAGACGTTCACGGAAGACGCGGACCTCAACTCGAACATCATGACCTCGCTCGTGGAGAACCTGCAGGGACCGGTGGACGAAGACGGCGTGTCCCTCAGCCCCGATACCCCGGTTGCGCTCACGATGAAGCACTTCCCCGGCGGCGGACCGCAGGAGCTCGGCCTCGACGCCCACTATTCGTTCGGCAAGACGCAGGTCTACCCCGGCGATGGCTTCGGCTACCACCTCAAGCCCTTCGAAGCCGCCATCACGGCAGGAGTGTCCTCGATCATGCCGTATTACGGTGCGCCGGTCGACGTCACGTACGACGGCGTCAGCTACGACCAGACCGGTATGGCGTTCTCCAACCAGATCGTCAATGATTTGCTGCGCGACAAGCTCGGCTTCAAGGGCTACGTCAACTCGGATACCGGCATCATCAACGACCGCGCCTGGGGCTTGGAGGACAAGACCATCCCCGAGCGCGTCGCCGCAGCCATCAACGGGGGCACCGATACGCTGTCCGGCTTCCACGACGTCAAGACGATCACGGACCTGGTTGACACCGGGTTGGTCACCGAAGAGCGCGTCACCCTCGCAGCCGAGCGCCTCGTCGATCCGCTGTTCCGCCTCGGGCTCTTCGAGAACCCGTACGTCGATCCCGACGAGGCCGGCGAGACCGTCGGCAACGAGGACAACCGGGAAGTGGGGCTCGACCTCCAGCGAAAGTCAGCCGTGCTGCTGCAGAATGAGGACACCGCTTCCGGCTCGAAGGCCCTGCCCCTCAAGGACGGCTCGGACGTCTACATCCTCGGCGACATCAACGAACAGACCGTGAAGAACTACGGCTACAACGTGACGAACGGCAACACCGAGAACCCCGCTGACCGCCCGAGTGCGGCGGACAGCGACTCCGTGGTCATCTCGGTGACGGCGAACAACGCCAACACCGCCTCCTATAAGAGCAATGACCCCGCCACGGGCCTGAACCCGGACTACATCAACCCGGTCACGCTCGAGGGAGTAGCCGGGCTGGACGGCACAAGCCCGTACGGTGCCGCTGACGCCTGCGTCACCTCCGGCGCCCCTGCCTGCACCGATGACGGACTACGCTTCGGCGGTTCACTTCCCTGGGAGTCGAGTGTCCTCGATTTCAGCGGAATGGCCGAGTCCCAGTCGTGGAAGATCACCCCTTCGCTCGAAACCATCAAGGACGTCATGGCCGAGGTGGATGACCCCAGCAAGGTTGTCCTCCACGTGTACTTCCGCCAGCCCTACGTGCTCGACGAGGCCAGCGGACTGCGGGGCGCCGGTGCAATCGTTGCTGGGTTCGGCATGAGTGACACCGCGCTGTTCGACATCCTGTCCGGAAAGGTGAGCCCGCAGGGAAAGATGCCGTTCGCGCTGGCCGGGACCAGTCTCGCCATTCGCGAGCAGTTCAGCGATCTCCCTGGCTACGAGGAGACCACCGACGGCGCACTGTATCCGTTCGGCTTCGGGTTGACCTTCTAGTAGCCGCGCACGCCGTCGCCTGTCGGTAGGCAGCTGCCGGACCGCACGTCAGGAACCCGTTCCGGAAGGGGCGGGTTCCTGCGTGCAGGCTGAGAAGTCAGGCGAAGTACACGCCGATGCGGTTGCCGTCGATCTCCTCGATCCGGATATCGATGTCATAGATGTCGTGCAGCACCTCCGGCTGCATGATCCGTGCTGGAGGTCCCTGATGAATGATCCGTCCCTCGCACATGGCGATGATGTCGTCCGAGTAGCAGGAAGCGAAGTTGACGTCGTGGATCACGAGCACGACGGTCTTTCCGAGATCGTTGGTGAGTCGGCGCAGCAGGCGCATCATCTCCACGGAGTGCTTCATGTCCAGGTTGTTCAGCGGTTCATCGAGGAGCAGGTAGTCGGTGTCCTGGGCGAGCACCATGGCAATGAAGGCGCGCTGGCGCTGGCCTCCGGAAAGCTCGTCCACGAACCTGTCGGCGAGAGCGGAAAGATCCAGGTAGTCCATTGCCTGGTCCACCTGCTCCCGGTCGCCCGGTCCTGGACGGCCGCCGTTGTGCGGGTAGCGACCGAATCCCACCAGGTCACGCACGGTCAACCGTACGGTGAGCTGGTTGTCCTGCCGCAGGATCGCCATCTTGCGGCCCAACTCGCGGCCGGGAGTGGCGGCCACATCCAGTCCGTCCACTGAGACGGAGCCGGCGTCCATGGGCAGCAGCCGGCTCACCATGGACAGCAGGGTCGACTTTCCGGCTCCGTTGGGCCCGATGATCGAGGTGATACCGCCCTCCTTGATTTCGCAGCTCACGTTGTCCACCACGGTGGAGGTTCCATAGCGTTTGGAAACGCCGGTTATGGAGATCATGCTCAGAAGCCTTTCCGAAGGCGGTGGGAATGCCCGGCTGCCGTGGTTGGACGGTGGGTTCTCATCTCACGGCGCCCCTCAGCAGGAGGATGAGGAAGACGAGTCCGCCCACGAATTCGATGATGATGCTGAGCGCGGTATCGAAGGCGAAGATGCGCTCCAGCACTAGCTGACCGCCCACCAGCGCGATCACGCCCAGCAGTACGGCGATCGGCAGCACCGCGGCGTGCCGGAAATTCGAGCACAGCTGGTAGGCGAGGCTGGCAACCAGCAGGCCGAAGAACGTGACGGGACCGACCAGCGCCGTGGAGACGGCCACCAGCACCGAACAGATCACCAGGGTGGCGGTCACGGACCGCCTGTGGTCCACGCCCAGGTTGATCGCCGTTTCGCGCCCCAGTGCCAGCACATCGAAGGAATACCGCATGCGCCACGCGATGACACTGACCAGCGCGACGGCGACAGCGGAATAGCCCAGCAGGCCGCCGTCCACGTTGTTGAAACTGGCAAAGAAAAGGTCCTGCAGGATGAGGAATTCACTCGGGTCGATGAGTCGTTGCAACAACGAGGAAAACCCTCGGAACATCGTGCCGAAGACGATGCCGACCAGCAGCATCAGATGGAGCGACTTCCCGCCGCCGGTGAAGAGCCAACGGTAGAGCAGGAAGGAGAACCCGATCATCAGCACCACCTCGATCCCGAACCGGGGGGGATCGCTGAGGGAGAGCAGCGCGCCGCCCCCGAGGGCGAAGACAAGCACCGTCTGGATCAGCACATAGAGTGCGTCGAAACCCATGATGGAGGGGGTGAGGATGCGGTTGGAGGTCACCGTCTGGAACAGGACCGTCGACACGCCGACGGCGTAGGCCACCAGGATCATCGAGCCCACCTTGATGGCCCGGCGCGGCAGGATGTAGCCGATATTGCCCTGCAGCCCGATCGTCAGGGACAGCACCACCAGGGCAGCGGCAAGAACGGAGAGGCCGATGATCCAGGCCCGCGGTGGAATGCCGCGGACCGGATGACGGCGCTGCTGGCTGAGCGCGGGAGGAACTGCCTCGGTGGTTATCCTAGGCACGGGATCCCCGCCGGCGAAGCAACAGGTAGAGGAACAGGACGCTGCCGACGGCGGCGACGATCACACCCACCGGGATCTCATACGGATAGCGGATGGTCCGGCCGATGATGTCGCAGACCAGGACGAATCCGGCGCCGAACAGGGCAACCCAGGGGGCTGACCTGCGGACGTTGTCGCCGATCAGCAAGGAGACCAGGTTCGGTACGATCAATCCGAGGAAGGGAATCGAACCGACGCTCACCACCACGACGGCGCTGATGAGGGACACGATCACCAGTCCGAGGGTCATCACGCGGTTGTAGTTCAGGCCGAGGTTGGTGGTGAAGTCCTGTCCCATGCCGGCTACCGTGAAACGGTCGGCGGCGAGGTAGCCGATCACGGTCAGCGCGCCGACGATCCACAGCAGCTCGTAGCGGCCGCGCAGGACACCGGAAAAATCACCGACCATCCAGCTGTTGAGCGTCTGCAGCAGGTCCGTGCGGTAGGCGAAGAACGTGGTGACGGCGGAAATGACACCGCCGAGCATGATTCCCACGAGGGGGACCACCAGCGTGTTGCGCAGTGGAATCCGGCGTAGCACCAGGAGGAACAGAGCTGTTCCCGCAGCAGCGAAGACAGCCGCCGTGCTCATCTTCGCGAAGAGGGAGGCCGCGGGCAGGAAGATCGTGACCACCAGGATGCCCAGCGACGCCGACTCCACCGTGCCGACCGTCGACGGTTCGACGAATTTGTTGCGGACCATGAGTTGCAGGATGAGACCGGCAACGCTGAGGGCCATCCCGGTCAGGATCACGCTGAGCGTGCGGGGTACCCGGCTGATCCAGAAGACGTCCCAGGCCTCGGGATCACCGGCGAGCAGTGTGCTGAACGAGACGTCGCTGACGCCGACGAACATGCTCGCCACGGCGAGGCAGAGCACTGCCGTAGTGGCAGCGGGCAGGCCGGCGGCGCGGAAGAACCGCCGTCGTCTGTGGGGGACGACGGCGGTGGATCCTGGCGCAGGGCGTCTGGGCGGCGCGGCGGTGGCAGTCATATCTCCATCCGTTTCCCCTGGCGTCGACGCTGCGCCGGCTCCAGGGTCGGGAAGTTTTAGGCCGTCGCGTCCTGGACGGCGGAGACCATGGCGTCCACATTGTTCAGGCCGTAGCCGACGATGTACCAGGAGGTGGGGTCGAGCATGGTGATCTTGCCGTTCTTCGCAGCCTTGGTGCCGTTGACGAGATCATTGTCCAGGACTGCGGATGCCGCTTCCCCGGCTTCTCCGATGGCGACATCCCGGTCGATGATGAACAGGTGGTCCGGGTCCTTCTCGGCGATGAACTCGAAGGAGATGGACTCCCCGTGCCTGCCGTCCGCAACGATGTCGGCTGCGGTTGGGACACCGAGGACATCGTGGATCAGACCGAAGCGCGAGCCGGTGCCGTACGCGGTCATTTCCCCGCCGCTGGTCATTACGATCAGGCCGGTTCCGGCGTCGACGGCGGCAGCGCGGGTTTCCTCGACGCGGGAATCGAGGGCGGCAAGCTTCTCCTCCGCCGCGTCCTCCTTGCCGAAGATGGTGCCGAGGGTAGTGGTGACCTCCCTGAAGGAAGGCATCGGCTCTGCAGCAGCGACACTGAGGTCGATGGTCGGCGCAATGTCGCTGAACTCGTCGTAATAATCCGCGGTGCGGCCCGAGATGATGATCAGGTCGGGATTTCCCGCGCTGATCGCCTCGAAATCAGGTTCCTGAAGCGTGCCGATGTTGGCGACGTCGTCCGCGCCGTACTGGGAGAGGGACTCGGGCAGGCCGGCCTGCGGGACGCCTGCAACCGGGACCGCGAGGACATCGAGGGTGTCCAGCACTCCGAGGTCGAAGGTATAGACGGTTTCCGGGTTGGAGGGGACCTCGGTGGTCCCTTGCGCGTGCTCCACCGAAATCGTGGGTTCGGAGCTGGACCCCGCTTCCGCTTCCTGCGCGCAGGCGCTCAGGGTAAGCATCGAAGCAGCGGCGGCGCCGGCCATCAGGCGGGACTTCAGGGGGGTCTTCATGGTGTTGCTCCAGTTATCAAGGGCCATCCCGCAACCGGCGGGCACTTCGGCTAATAGGGCATTAAAGTGTTTGCTAATTCTGCGCGCCCTTGAAAGCTATCTTGTTAGGTATGCCTTACACAACTCGGCCGACTGCTCGCGTCACAACGGCCCTGCAGAATACCCGCGGTATATGCGCTGGTGGGCTCAGGGAATGAGGTTGTCCGCCCGGTAGCGGTCGAACAGGTCGGTGAAAGAGTCGAGGGTTCACCGGTACCCGGTGAATCCGGCAAGGCGGCTCTTGCTCATGTCCGTCACCACTTCGATGTTCCGGCCGAGGTCGCCGTCAGTATGCCACCACGACGCCACCCGATCCAGGCGGGACTCCGCAAGTCCTTCGGTCTCGGCCAGGCGGTGCCATAGCTGTTCCGCTCCGGCCATCTGGGCCTCGAGCGGCCTTGGCGCATCCAGGTAACCCTCGGGCTCGACGTCGAAGTACGCGGCCAGGCGTGACCACATCCACCGCCAGCGGAAGACGTCGCCGTTGACGATGTTGAAGGCCTCGTTCGCTCCGGCAGGAGTTGTCGCAGCCCACAGCATGTGGTCCGCGAGAAGGCCCGCGTCGGTCATGTCCGTCAGGCCGTTCCACTGGGTCTCCGACCCGGGAAAGACGAACGGACGCGCCGCCGCTTTGCAGATGGCGGCTTGAGCAGCGATGGTCAGGCCCATGTTCATGGCGTTGCCAACCGCGTGTCCTATGACGGTGTGCGCGCGGTGCACGGACCAGGTGAAGCCCGAGGCCGCGGCCGCTGACCACAGCTCGTCTTCCTGGGCGTAGTAGAAGTTCTGTACGGGAAGGCGCGGTTCCTCCTCATGGAACGGCGTGTCAGCCATTTCTCCCGCGGCGTACGCCTCGAAAGGACCGAGATAGTGTTTCAGCCCGGTCATCAGGGCAACGTGGGCAACCTGCTTGTCCTCAAGGGCTGCAAGGAGGTTCCGGAGCATTCCCGCGTTGACGCGGATGTTCTCCTCCTCCGTATCCTGCCGTGCCCAGGCTGTGAAGAAAACATGGGTGGGGTATTCGGGGACCAGAGCCTCGGCGACGGACTGCGGTGAGGAGAGATCGGCCTGGAGATAGCGCACGTTTTTTCTCGGCTGACCGGCACCGCGCGACATCGCCAGCACCTGCCAGCCTTCGGCTGTGAGCTTGTCCACGAGGGCCGAGCCCGCGATGCCGGAGGCACCAACCACCAGTGCGGTCGGTTTTCCTTGATCGGATCCTGGAATCGGTTCAATGGAAGTCATCAACGCTCTCCTTCGTGGTTCCCTGAGGCAGCTCGCTGGTTACCCTATATGCGGCAAGCCTCCGGTGCGCCGAAAAATTCCTATCCATCGGCGATCGCCTATGCCACGGCCCGTTCGACGCCGAAGACGCTGTGCCGGGTTCCCGGTGTAGCGCGCCTCCTGAGCCATTGGGTAGTGTCGCGTGAATGAACACTTGCACTCTGGTGACAGGAGCGGGCCGCGGTATCGGTGCCGCTGTGGCACAGGCCCTGGCCGCGGCCGGACACAGGATAGCTGTGCACACCGGATCCGATGAGGCGGCCGCGAGGCGCGTTCTGGCGAGCTTGCCGGGGGAGGGTCACGCTGTGGTGGTCGGGGACCTGAGCTCTCCCGAGGTGTGCGAGCGGATTTTTGCCGAGGCGGTCGCGGAACTCGGCGACCTTGATGTCCTGGTCAACAACGCAGGGGTCTTCGAGGCCCATCCCGTGGACAGCACCACCTATGCCGACTGGCAGCAGGCGTGGCGCCACACGCTGGACGTCAACCTGCTGGGGCCGGCGAACCTGTCGTGGTTGATGGTGGACCACCTTATGCGCCGCGCTCGCGGCCCCGCCGGGGGCCGTCTGGTCAGCGTCGGCT
>NZ_KI914808.1:0-14217 GCF_000520535.1 Arthrobacter sp. H41 | reverse complement strand
GGCCTACGGGGCAAGCAAGGCGGCGATGCACGCGATGACCCAATCCCTCGCCGTCGCCCTGGCCCCCTCCGGGATCTTCGCAGCCACCGTCGCTCCCGGCTTCGTCGATACGGACATGGGCCGCTCCGTTCTCGACGGGCCGGACGGGGACGCCGTTCGCGCCCAGAGCCCATTCGGCCGGGTCGCCGAGCCGGCCGAGGTCGCCGCGACCGTCGCGTGGCTCGCAACCGCGGCGCCGGAGTGGGTCAGCGGCACGGTGATCGACGTCAACGGTGCGTCCTACCTGCGCTGACCTTTGGCGTGGCCGGATGGACGTCCGCCCGAACAAGCGGGATCCGCCTCCTCTGCGGACGAACGGTGAAGTACAGCGCGGCTGTGCTTGCGAGGACAAGGACCGCAACGACGACGGCGGTCAGTGGATCGTCGGCCAGAAGCCGTGGAATGAGTCGGTCGGGCAGGGTGGCGGCGAAGACGAACGCAATCAGAATGCCGAGGTAACTGCCGATCATGTTGAAAAGATGCCCCCGGACGTTCCTGCGGATAGCAGCGGCGAGGCCGAGCGACACCGTCACCATGGTGAATGCGGACAGTCCGTGGAGCCAGGTGAAGTGTCCGGAAGGGACAATCCAGAAGCTGCTGAGACACACGTAGAGCATGCCGGCAACCCAGGTGTAACCAAGGATGCGGTGCCTGCGGTCGCGCCGTCGTCGGAGAATATTCATCGGCCCCAGCGCGAGCACGTACAGGGCGACGATTACGTGGCTTGCCAGTAATGCGTTCCATTCCATGCTTGTAGGATAGGAGTACTATCCAATGGTTGTATATCTGGATATCGAACCACTGATCCGCTATCCAACCGGAAGGGCAGTACCTGGTGCAGCTAGCTGAACTCAGCAAGGCGTCCGAGGTCAGCGCGACGAGCATCAAGTTCTACCTGAGGAGTGGGCTCCTGCAGCCGGGGGCGCGGCTGAACCCGACCCGCGCTGCCTACGGCCCGGAGCATCTGCAGCGACTCCGGCTCATCCAGGGGCTGCGGCACGTGGTGGGGCTGGGGCTTCGCGAGATCACGATCATCGTGGACGCCCTCGACAAGGCCGACGGTTCGGCGGAGCAGACGCTTGAACTGCTGGGGGTTATCCAGTCAACCGTGCTGAAGCTCCAGGGCCCTGAGGTGCACACGGTTGAAGGTGACGCGGTTGTCGCTGAGCTGGGGTGGCCCGACGAGCCGAGCGAGGCGCGGAACGCCCTCAACGCGCATCTCGCCGCGATGACGACGGCGGGGGTGTCGCTGGATCTTGCGACGCTCAGGACTTATGCCGTTGCCGCTGATTCGATCGCCGGCCTGGACCTGGACATCACGGGCTCGAAACCGACACTCGATGAACTGGCGCTCACCGCCGCTGTCGGAATGCACATGCATAGCCAACTCGTGCTGAAAATGCTCGCCCTCGCGCAGGCCAGCCATGCCATCCGGCGGTACGGCGGGCGCGATCTCCTGCGCGGGACCGAGGAATGAGCAGGACGGCGGCTAGCCGTGCCCGGTGCCGCCGCTCTCCGCTCGCGCAGTTCGGGTGTCGCCCGGTTGCCTGGCGACGACTGCTTCGGGAGGGCTCTCCAGCGTGCGTGAATCGGTGTTCGCTCCGCAGATGATCACTGCTACGCGTTCCCCTGCGGAGGGAGTGTAGGCTCCGGACGTGAGGGCGGCGAAGGCCGTCGCCGCTCCGTATTCGGCGGGGATGCGGTACTCGCTCCACAACTGCGACCGGGCGGCGACGACGGCTGTGTCATCGACGAGCACCGAGGTCGGCGGTATCCGCGACGCCATGCCGAAAGCGATCTCGCCCACTCGTCGGGCACCCAGGGAGTCCGCTGCAATTCCGGACACCGGTACGTCGACCGGCCGACCGGCCTTCAGAGCCGCGTGCAGGGTGGGGATGCTGAAAGGTTCGACCGCGACGACGCCCGCCCGGCCCTCGGCCGTTGCCGCGACGCCCGCATACAGCCCGCCCCCACCGACGGCGACGATGATCGTGTCGATGCCGGGCTCATCCTCGAGAATCTCCTCGGCGATGGTGCCCGCGCCCGCTGCGACCTCAAGCTGGTCGTAGGCGTGGCAGAACAAGGCCCCGCTCGCTTCGACATACTGCATCGCCGCTGTGTAGGCCTCCGCGTATTCCGCACCGACTTGACGGACAGTTGCCCCATACCCGAGGAGGCGATCCACCTTCACGCGAGGGGCAGTGGCCGGCACGAACACGGTTGCCGGAACACCGAGAGCCGCCGCGGCATAGGCATTGGCCAGGCCCGCGTTGCCGCCGGAGGCTGCCACCACCCCGACTGCGGGGTCGAGCTCGCCGCGCTCGCGTGCTGACAGGAGACGGTTGAAAGCCCCGCGGGCCTTGAAGACACCGGTGTGCTGAAGAAACTCGCACTTGAACCACAGCGGCACAGCCGCTGTGCCCGCGCGGAACAGGGGCGTGCGCCGAACATAGCCGCTGATGCGCTTCTCTGCCTCGAGTACGTCGCTTCGGATGATCACGGATTCTCCCTCTGTGTGTCCGTCCATACGATTCGCAAGAATAGCGCGTAGCTGGAGGGCCTGTTTCACGATGGCGAGGGAGTCTGCCTCACGCAGGTCGACGACCGGGATGATTTCGGTTCGTTCGGACAAGGTCAGGCACTAGGTTGATCCGTAGGGAACGTCGGAGGGGGGAAATGTGGTCGGATCCGGGCGCACAGCAGTGATCGTTGGAGGCGGCATTGCCGGGCTGACGGCCGCGGCGTCCCTTCTTCGCCAGGGATGGACCGTGACAGTGCTTGAGCAGGCGGACCGGATTACCGAAGTCGGGGCCGGCCTCAGCATCACGGCCAATGGGCTGTCCGCTCTTGCCTCCCTCGGCATCGACTCCGCTATACGCGACGCAGGTCACCGCCTGTATATGACCGGAACGATGGACCACCGGGGAGCCCGGCTGATACGCATTCCCCGGAACAGTGCAGGAGAGCCGCCGCAGGATGTCTACGGAATTCACCGGCAGCAGCTGCATAAGCTGTTGCGGAATGCCGCTGACCGGGCGTGCCTTGTGAGCGGCGCACGGGTGATTTCGGTGAGCCCCGGCAACCCGGACGGCGCCCGCGCCTCGGTGCAGTGCCTTGAAGCAGGCGGCACCAGGAACTACGAGGCGGCCCTCGTGGTGGGAGCCGACGGTCTGCGCAGCATCCTGCGGAGCCGGCTCGCGCCCGCAACCGTGCCGCAGTACAGCGGTAAATCCGCGTGGCGGGGCATTGTCGAGGACAGCTCCCTCATCTCGGATGACTTCGCGGTGATCTGGGGACCCGGCACCGAATTCGGCGCCGTCCGGATCAGCGCGAACCAGGTGTATTGGTATGGATACACCCACTTCGCCGAGGGAAAGCAATGGCCGAACGAGAAGTCGGCGGCCGGAAGCCACTTCTCCGGATGGGCACCCCCGGTCCCTTCGCTGATCGAGGCCACACCGGCGGACGGGGTCATCCGGCATGACGTCTACTCACTCGCACCGCGCCTTCCAACCTACGTGTATGGGCGCACGGTGCTGATCGGCGACGCCGCCCATGCCATGGTGCCGACCATGGGCCAAGGCGCCAACACCTCCCTGGAGGATGGGGTGTGCGTGGGCCTCCTGATCGGCCGCGCGGTCAATGTTGGTACACCGCTCGCAACCGCACTCCAGCACTTCGATGCCCAGCGCCGCCCCCGGACGCAACGCATTGCGCGTCGTTCCCACTACGCCGGACTACTCGGGGCTGACGTTCGCGGGCAATTCGCCGTCGTGGTCCGCAACACGCTGATGAAGGTCATCCCCGGCGGCCCCGCAGCTGCAGCAGGAGCGTCGATCCTGTCCTGGAAAGCACTGCTCTAGCCAGTTCGCTGTTCCAGCGGAACGGCGCCTCAGACCAGCTCGGAGATGCCTTTGGCAATCGCGGCCACCCCGCCCAGGCCGGCCAGGGCGATCGCCAGGGTTCGGGCAGCCGCGGGTGGAACCTTCCGTTCCAGCAGGGTCCCAAGCAGGATCCCCGCGGCAACCACGCCGACGACGGCGGGGACCACCCACCAGGGTGGCAGGGTCTCGAACCCTGTGCCGCCGATCGCGGTCTTGGCGATGACGGACATCGCGCCCATGCTCATGTAGATCGGCTGCAGCGACGCGGAAAAGGTCCGCTGCTCCCACCGGGTCACCTGCGCGTAGATCACCATGGCCGGGGCCGCGACACCGGCAGTCGCATTCAGCAACCCTCCCAGGGCGCCGGCGGTGAAAGTGACCCCGCTACCGGTCAGGTGCGGTAGACGCGGCGCACCCAGCGTCAGCGCGAGACTGGCGAGGACCACCGATCCAACGATGATCTGCAGCCAGGCGGCGGGAATGATCGCCACCAGGCCGGCGCCGACGACGACGCCGATTGCCGCTGAGGCGATCAGCACCAGCGCCCGTCGCCAGACGACGCGCCGCCGCACGGAGAGCAGAATGAGGAACCCGGTCACCGTGGTGGTGGCGTTCGTGGCAAGGACACCAGCGGACGGGCCGAGAAGCAGCGCGAGGACGGGGGAGACGACCAGCCCGACGCCCGTGCCGGAGATCCGCTGGAGCACGGTGCCGACGAAAATCGCCAGCCCGGCGATGACCAGAATCTCCATGCTGTCCTCCTTGCGCTGGATCCAAGCGGGAATTCCCATCGTGGCACAGTCCGCGCCGTCGTCGCCGGTTGCCGATCGGCTCAGCGGAGACGGGAGAATGGTCCGATGAGCGATCCTGCAGACTTCGTGGATGTTGCACTGCAGCGTGAGGGGTCAGAGGAGCGGGCGGCCGAGGCGGAGGCGAGGCTCGGAGGCAACCTGCGCTTCTACGGTTCCTCGGTGGGAGCGGTCCGCGGAACCATCCGGGACACCATCCGCCGCTATCCGGGTCTGGCGCATGACGAGGTCACCGCGTTGACTTCCGAGTTATGGGCGGTCCCGGTATTCGAACGCCGCCTCGCGGCCGTCGTCCTGCTTCAATCGAACCTCCAGCTGCTGGCGCACTCGGACCTGACGCGCATCGAGGGCTTTGTCCGGGAGGCGCGGCTGCAGGTCCTGGTCGACCCGCTCGCGGTCGATGTCACAGGGCCCCTGATCGACAAGCTGGAGTCGCCCGTCCGGGCACGCGCCGACGTCGTCCTGAACCGCTGGGCGCGCGACGACGACGCCTGGCTGCGGCGCGCAGCCCTGCTCGCGCCGCTTCGTGCGCTCCGGACGGGCGGGGGCGACTGGACGGCGTTCACCCGTTCCGCCGCAGCCGTCCTTTCGCGGCCACGCGACCGGGGAGAGGACGGCGGAGGCGTCGATCGCGAGGCAGTCTCCCTGGTGCTCTCGGAACTGGGGAGGACCAGGCCTGAACTGACACTTCCGCTGCCGGGCCGCTGACGGGAGCCAAGTCAGTCGCCCTTGACGTTCACGATCTGCCGCAGGGCGTGCCGGATGTCCACCAGGTCCTTCGCATCCTCCATGACCACGTCGATGTCCTTGTAGGCGCCGGGTATTTCATCGAGGAACGCCTCGGTGTCGCGGAATTCGATGCCCTCCATCGCTTTCCGGAGCTGGTCATGGGTGAAGTGCTTCCGTGCCGCGTTGCGTGAGTACTCCCTGCCCGCCCCGTGCGGCGCGGAGCTCAGCGAGGAAGCGAAACCCTTGCCCGTCACCACATAGGACCGGGTGCCCATGGAACCGGGAATCAGTCCGGGGCGGCCTGCGTCAGCGGCGATGGCACCCTTCCTGGACAGCCACACCTCCTTGCCGAAGTGGGTTTCCTTCGCCGTGTAGTTGTGGTGGCAATTGATTCGCTCCCGCTCAAGGACCGGCCCACCGACCCACTGGGTGAATTGCCGGAGGACACGGTCCATCATCTCCTCACGGTTCAGCAGCGCGAACCGCTGCGCCCACAGCAGTTCCTTGATATAGCGGTCGAACTGGTCGGTCCCCTCGACGAGGTAGGCGAGGTCGGGGTGCGGCAGCTCGATGCCGTGGTCCCTGCAGTAGGCCTGGGCCGCCTTGATATGGTGCTGCGCTATCCGGTTGCCGATACCGCGGGACCCCGAGTGGAGGAAGAGCCAGACGCCGTCGTTCTCATCCAGCGACACCTCGATGAAATGATTGCCGGACCCCAGCGTCCCGAGCTGGAGACGCCATTTGCCGACATATGCCGCGGGGTCGAAGCCGGCCGTAGCAGCTTCCTGCTCCAGGAGCCGGATCCGTAGTTCGGCCGTCGTGGCCACCTTGCGGTTGTTGTTTCCCGCGGAGAGCGGGACGTCGCGCTCAATTGCTTCACGCAGCGCTCTCCGGTCGAAGTGCTGGATGTCATTCGCACTGTAGTCGGTGCGAACCGCGACCATGCCGCACCCGATATCCACCCCCACGGCTGCAGGGATGATGGCGCCGAGGGTGGGCAGGACCGACCCGACGGCACAACCCTTCCCGAGGTGAGCGTCGGGCATGGAGGCGAAGTGCGGGTAGATGAACGGCATGGTACTCGTCATCCTGTTCTGCTCGAGCGTCAATTCGTCGATCACGCTGGCGAAGTTGAGGTACCGCTCGTTGACCTGTTCCATGGGTGGAGCCTACCGATAGTGCCTGAACTGGGGATAGGGCCGGTGTTGCGGCGCACGCCTAGCCCTCGCCCCTTGCGGCTCTCAAGCGGGCGCGCCGGCCCTCGAAGTAAGGCTCGAAATCGAGAATCCGCACCAGCTCGATCGTAGCGGGATCCATCCCCCGGACCCCGAGAACCAACCCGTGCCCGTCGTGGGAACCCGCTGCCCACCAGCCGTCGCGTTCCTGCCACACCGTGAAAACGGTGCGGTTGCCGTCAACCGGAAGAACGACGTCGTCGCCCATTTCCTCCTGCAACGCATGCTGCCTGGCGATCATCTGGGGGCCGCTGTCGTGGACACCGCCCCGCATCCGCTGGAGGCTGACGTCAACCACCGGGTCCTGGGTGGTGGTGCGCACCGTCACGTGCGGAGTTCCGGTGTCAGAACCGTGAATCAGCGTCGCTACGGTCGGAGGGGTGGACCCGAGGTCCCACTCGCCGGTGGCCCTGTCTCCGGGCCAGCCGACCAGTCCGAAAACGCTGGTGCCGGCAGCGACGCGGCGCACCTGCTGCTCGCCGTCGTCGTACATGGCCCAGAATGCAGCCGGATCGAGCCATCCCGAAGGTTCCATGGCGCCAGTATGCCAGCACGGTCACCTGTTTCGGAGGGCCACCAGCACCGAATCGTGGATGGTCACGAGGTTCCCTTCGGGGTCCGCGGCTGGACGCGGGCGTGCCTCGCAGGCCGTGACCGTCCAGCCGGCGTCGAGCAGTCCGGCCACCTCATCAGGGCTGTAGAACAGGGCGGCCGTTCGCGGTCGCTGAACCGTGGTGTGCATGTCGGACGGGTGGTGGCCCACGATCAGGAATGTGCCGCCGGGTGCCACCGAGGCCGCCAACCGTTGGAACAGGGGAGTCCGGTCCGCGGGCGGAAGCTGCATGAACTGTACCGACACGAGATCGTAGCCCAGTGGCTCGGGCTCCCATGACAGCAGGTCTTCGGCAAACCACTCGATACGGTCTCCTACCTGGGCCGCGTCCGCCTGTCCCCGCGCCCGGGCCAGGGCGACGGGGGAGATGTCGACGCCGGTGACCCGCCAGCCGCGGCCCGCGAGCCAGATGGCGTCGGCGCCCTCTCCGCACCCGACATCCAGTGCACGGCCTGGAGTATGCTCCTGCGTCTCGGCCACGAGGTGGGGATTCGGGTTTCCGCTCCAAACCCGGTGCTGGCCGGCGTACCGCCTGTCCCAGAATTCCTGATCGAAGACAGCGTGCTCGAACTCTTCGTGCTCGGATTCAGTGTGCATGGTGCTCCAGGGTAGGGGTGAGTACAGTCTTGAGGCCGTGGCGCTTGTTGCCAAGAACCAACTCCGTAATGCGTGCCTCAGTGGCCGCCGAGAAGCCGTTCTTCCGGGCTTCTACGGCAGCGGTGGTCTCCTCGTCGATGAGGTCGGCGTTGATGGCCGCCCCGGCCGCAGCGCCCCCTGCCGCTGAACTGATGACCTGGGCGAAAAGGTCGGTTGCGTTTCCCGCCGCCCACACCCCCTTCACTGCCGTAGCTCCGCGGGTGTCGGTCTCGAGGGCAGCGCCCACTCCCATCGGATGCTCCTCGGTCAGCAGCCCGAGCGAGGTCATCACGGTCGAGCGGGCAGCGAACCGGGGCCCGACCACCAGGGCTCCGAGCGCGAACGCCCGGTCGGAGTCCAGGACTACGCCGGTCACGCCCTCCGAGTCGGCGTCGACTTCGCGCACTGCCCCCTCGACGACACTGATCGACCGGGCCGCAAGCTTCTCCCACTCCTCTTCCGTGGGGGTTACGGCGTCGTTGAGGAACAGGGTGATGTCGGCGCTCCACTGACGGAACAGCAGTGCCTGGTGGATGGCCATGGGTCCCGAGGCGAGGACTCCGATGGGCCGGTTCCGCACCTCCCAGCCATGACAGTAGGGGCAGTGCACCACACCATGGCCCCATTGCTCGCGGAGACCCGGGACGTTTGGCAGCTCGTCGACCAGGCCCGTTGTGAGCAGCAGCCGCCGCGCCGTGACGCGGGTGCCGTCCTCGAGCAGCACCTCGAATTGCGGTTCGCGGGACTGCGGGTGCAGCGCTCGAGCGGACGTGGCGGTTCCCTGCAGGATCGCTCCGCCATAGGTCGATACTTCCTCCCTGCCGATCGACAGCAGTTCCAGGGGACTCACGCCGTCCCTGGAGAGGAATCCGTGCACACCCGCGGCGGGTGCATTTCGCGGTTGTCCCGCGTCGATCACGAGCACCGAGCGGAGTGCCCTTCCCAGGGTTACAGCGGCGCTGAGCCCCGCTGCCCCTCCTCCGATGATGACGACGTCGTACTGGAACTGCTTGTCCATGGCTCTCTCCTGGGTGCTGACGCGGCAGGAATGCCGACAAGATCAATTCTTTGCCGACGGCGTCTTATTTGGCAAACATCATTGCCGTTATAGCAAACTCGAATCAGGATTCCCCACGACGGAACAGCGCTCGACGGCGTCGATTCCGCCGACCAATTAGTCAGCTTGCTTAGGATCTGCACATTTCCTAGGGTGGAGACGTAAGGCATAGCGACTCTACTCATTGGAGAAAACATGTCCGCGCACAATATTTCAGGCAAGAAAGTGGCCTTCCTCCTCACCGACGGCGTCGAGCAGATTGAACTGACGAGTCCGTGGAATGCCGTCAAGGAAGCCGGGGGAGTGCCGACGCTCGTTTCCCCGAAGACGGGCAAGCTGCAGGGGTTCGACGGTATGGACAAGGGGGAGACGTTCTCGGTCGATCTGGCGGTGAAGGATGCGAAGGCCGAGGATTTCGATGCACTCGTGCTGCCCGGAGGTGTGGTGAACGCGGACTTCCTCCGCGTCGATAAGGATGCCCAGCAGTTCACACGGTCGTTCTTCGAGCAGCACAAGCCGGTAGCGTCGATCTGCCACGGCCCGTGGCTGCTGATTGAGGCGGGAGTGGTGAGCGGCCGTGACGTCACCTCCTACCACACCCTCGCCACCGATCTGCGGAATGCGGGCGCGAACTGGACCGACGAGGAGGTGGTGGTTGACCAGGGTCTGGTCACCAGCCGTAATCCCGGTGACCTCGACGCTTTCAACGACAAACTCCTCGAAGAGATCGCCGAGGGTCAGCACGAGGGCCAGACAACCTAGGAGACTACTCGGGAGGGCGGTCGAAGCCGTGCCGCGTGTCCGTCTAGGCTTGCTGGATGCCGCCCGCCCCGCAGTACCTGTGCAGTGGGGTGACCTGGCGGAAAAATATCCCATTCCTTGCCCTCGAGGGTCCCGACGGCGCGTCCGAGGATCTCCCGTTGGTGCCTGGCGCCCGGCTCGGCTACCGCATCGCCTCGTCTCCCGGCGTCAGGTACTGCCTCGGCCACTATCGGGTGCACGACGTCGAAACGCGTACCCACGTCCGCTGCGCGGTGCAGGCAGCCGCTGAACGCGGGTACCAGTGCGGGCAGTGTTTCGCCCGCGACGACCTACGGTTCATGCACGACATCCACCGTTCCGGGATAGCGCCCGAAGGGCTCAAGCGCTATCTAAACCAGCGCCATTGGCTTTATATCGCCACTTTCGCAGGCGGTGCCACAAAGGTCGGCACGGCGTCGGACCTGCGGAAACGCGCCCGCCTCGTGGAGCAGGGGGCGGTGGCGGCGAGCTACGTCGCGTCGGCCGAGAACGGCCGCGTCGTGCGCATTCTTGAGGATGAGGTGACGCGCGCCCTCGGGCTGCAGCAGGCCGTGCGGTCTTCCGCAAAGGCGGCCGCCCTGCGCGCGCCGTTGGAGGCCAGGCAGCTCGACGTGCTGAACGCGGAGCATGCGGACGCGACCCGGGACCTGCTGACGAACGGCATGGACATCGGAGGTTTCACCGTGGTGCAGGAGGTGTTCGTCCCGCCGTCGTCGTGGAGCGCTGTGCTGACCGCCCCGCAGTCGCAGCCCTACCCGGAGCCACTGGATTCCGGCGAGCACGGGTTCACTATCGGGCCGATGATCGGTTCTTGCGTGCTCGCCACGATCGCAGGAACAGCGGTGCCATTCCTTGCGGATCTGTCCCTGCTCAAGGGCCGGCGGATCGAACCCGGGAACTTCACAACAGGGGTCCCCGCGGTGCAGGAGTCCCTGTTCTGAGCTGAACCAGTAGGCTTGAACCATGCTCAATACCCCGTGGGAGACCGGCTCGGCCCTGTACCGGAGGCTTCTGGTCGCCGCACTGGTGATCACCGGCGTCGGTATTCTGCTCGCCGTCTCCGGGGCGGCCTCCGGGTCGAATGCACTCGTCTTCGCGGCGATGCCCGTCATCGTCGCAGGTCTGGTGTGTCATATCGCGGGTATGGTGGTGCGCGCAAGGGACGTGCGGCGGCGCTCGGGCGCCCGCTGCTGAACCCTTCCGCTCGACTATCCTTGAAGCTTTTCCACGCCCCCTTCGGAGGAGATCCATGACCATCAATCCAGAACTGCAGGGGCGGAGTTATCCCGCCGGGGACAGCTTCACCGTAGGGCGGGAAGCTATCCGGGACTTCGCCAGGGCGGTGAAAGCGGGGAACCGGGCACACTACGACGTCGAAGCCGCGCAAGCTCTCGGCCACCGCGACCTCGTAGCGCCCCCGACCTTCGCCATCATCGTGGCGCAGCGGGCAGATGCCCAGCTCATCGCGGATCCGTCCGCAGGCATCGACTTCACGCGCGTGGTCCACGCGGACCAGCGCTTCATCCACCACCGGCCCATCGTCGCCGGAGACGAACTCGTCGCCGAACTGCACGTGGACCAGGTCCGCGCGATGGGGGGCGGCGCGATGATCACCACGCGCGCCGAGATCTTCACGGTGGACGGCGAGAGAACAGCCACCACGACGTCGTCACTCCTGGTGCGCGGAGAGGAGCAGTAGCCATGACAGTTCAGTTCAGGAGCCTCGAAGTGGGCCAGGAAATCGGGTCGGCTACCATTCCCATCACCCGTCAGGACCTCGTGAAGTACGCGGGTGCGTCCGGCGACTTCAACCCCATCCACTGGAACCAGGCCTTCGCGATGAGCGTGGGACTGCCCGGCGTGATTGCGCACGGCATGTTCACCATGGGCGCCGCCGTGCAGCTGGTGAGCGACTGGACCGGCGATCCGGGCGCCGTCGTCGACTACCAGACGCGCTTCACCAAGCTGGTGATCGTGGAGGATACGACGGCCGAGCCGGCAGCCGCGGGAGCCGTTGTCGAGGTCCGGGGAGTTATCGGGGCGATCAATAGCGAGGAGAAGACCGCGCGGGTGGACCTCACCGTGATGTACGGGGGCCAGAAGGTGCTGGTCAAGGCACAGGCAGTCGTGAAATTGCCGTGACGGAGCAGGTTGCAGGAGTGGAACTCGCTTCATTCACCACCGCGGGCGTGGGCGGGCCGGCCCGGAAGCTCGTCGCGACCGGTTCCGAACAGGAGATCATCGACGCCGTCGGCGCGGCCGATGATGCGGGGGAGCCGCTGCTCATTCTCGCGGGCGGATCCAACCTCATCATCTCCGACGCGGGATTCGACGGCACGGTAGTCCGCATCACCTCCTCGGGTTTCACGGTGAACGACGACGACGCGACCTGCGGCGGCGTGATGGTCAAGGTGCAGGCGGGCCAGGACTGGGACGAGCTGGTGGAGTACACGGTCCGGCATGCTTTCTCGGGCCTCGAAACGCTGTCCGGAATTCCGGGCTCCACCGGAGCTACGCCGGTGCAGAACGTCGGCGCCTACGGTTCCGATGTGTCCCAGACGATCGCCACGGTGCGTACCTGGGACCGCGAAACCCGCACTATCAAGAGCTTCACCAACTTCGAGTTGAAATTCGGCTACCGGACCTCGTTGCTGAAGCACACCACGGTGAACGGATCGCCCCGCTACGTTGTGCTGAGCGTCGAGTTCCAGCTCGGACTAGGACGGATGGGCAAGCCCATCAAGTACGCCGAGCTCGCCCGCGCACTCGATCTTCCCGTCGGGGGCCGGGCCTACGCCACCGATGTGCGACGCGCGGTGCTGAAGCTGCGGTCCGCGAAGGGAATGGTCCTCGACCCGCCGGACCGGGACACCTGGAGCACCGGCTCGTTCTTCACCAATCCCATCGTTTCGGATTCGGAAGCATCGGTGCTGCCCGTTGATGCGCCTCGGTTCCCGGCAGGGGAGGAGGGCAAGGTCAAGCTCAGCGCTGCCTGGCTGATCGAGAATGCCGGGTTCACGAAGGGCTTCGGCCTGGAGACTCCTCGGGACAAGGGTACGGGTGGGAGCTCGGGCAGCGACGCCGGCGTCCATTCGGTCGGTGGGCGCGCGTCGCTGTCCACGAAACATACCCTTGCCGTGACCAACCGCGGCGGAGCGAGCGCCGAGGACCTGCTGCGCATTGCGCGGCTCGTGGCCGACGGCGTGGAGCGGGTGTTCGGGGTACGCCTGCACCCGGAACCGCTACTGATCAGCTGCTCCCTCTGAAGCCCGTTCGCCCGCTCGAGCAGTGAGCCCGCGGGCTCTTCGACTTCCAACTCACCGGGCCGGCCCGCGGGCTCGACTTCATGGCGATAGAGCAAGGACTGCCCTTAGCCAAGCAGGTGGTTCGGCAGCCTGTTTCCCGGAGCCCGTCCACGAATCTCGAGAAGTTCCCGGGCATGCTCCGCCAACCGCTTATCCTCCTCCGAGCGGGGCGACCACGCCGGTATGGGAACAGCGGTACCGCTGTCGTCGCGGGCAACCATGACGGTGAGGCAATACGTGGTGAGGTGCATTTCAGTCCCGGTCGCTTCGCCCGACCGGACATGCACGGCGATATGCATTCCTTTCTTTCCTGTATAGACAAGGCGTGCTTCGACTTCCACGACGTCGCCGATGAGCAACGGCCGATAAAACCGCACTCCACCTGAGAAGACCGCCACGGTGTGCCTGCCCGAGTATCTCGAGGCACACACGTACGCCGCTTCATCGATCCAGGCCATCACCGTGCCGCCGTGGACCTTTCCGCCCCAGTTGACGTCCGTGGGAGCGGCGAGGAAGCGGAGGGTGACACGTTCCGCTGTTCCTTCTCCGGTATATTCCTGCTTGTTCATGGCCGCCACGATCTGCTCGCGAACCGCAATCCGGGCGACGGCGCTGTCCCGGCGCTGGATCTCCTCCGGCGTGGCGGGCTCGAAAGGCTGGACGGGATCCGGTTTTCCATCGGGGCCCACCGCTACAAAGATCACCAGGCACTGGCTGCGCATGGTTGCCTCGTCGCCCTTGACATCACCCGAGGAGACCACCGTTTGGATATGGATGGAGGACCGACCGGTGTGGACGATGGTGGCCTGTACCTCCACCATGTCACCGACCTTGACGGGATCGGCGAAGTGGATGTTGCCGACGTATGCAGTCACGCAGTAGGACTTAGCCCAGCCGACGGCCGCCGCGTAAGCGGCCTTGTCCACCCACTCCAGCACCGTGCCGGCGTCGACGGATCCGCTGTGGCCAAGGTCCGTTGGCGCAGCGAGAAAGCGAAGGGTAACCGACTTGTTGGGTGTCTCTGTCATGGTGTTGTCTCCAATGGCAACGGACCCTGCTGGGGTTACGTCCCGCTGAGTGGTGTAGTTCTCCGCTGTTGAGCGTTGCGT
>NZ_KI914807.1:23383-24254 GCF_000520535.1 Arthrobacter sp. H41 | reverse complement strand
AGCGAGCCGCGTGGCGGCGTCGTCGACGGCGGCCTGGACCTCGAGGACGCCGGGTGCGCCCGGGGTACCGCCGCGGGCGTGGTGGCGGGAGACGACGTCGCCGCTCCGGGTCACCACGGTCACCCCTCCCCCGGCCTGCGCGGTGTCCTGCGCCGCAGCGTCGGGGACCGCGGCCTGCAGGACGGCCTCCGCGGTGTAGAGGTCCTCGACCACGACGATGCCGCTTAGCAGGGCCGCCAGCGGAGCCCTCAGCCCTGCACTGCACTCGATGAGGGAAATCGCGGGCCGGACGTCCTGCTCCTCGGACAACGTCGGCTGGTTTTCGGCTGGTGCGTCCTGTTCCGTGACGCCCTGGATGACGAGCGTCACCTGCCCGGCGTCGTCGTGCTTCATCCGGCGCAGCGCCACCGTCGCCGCCGCGCCGTCCACCACCACGACGGCGTCTGCCACCGCGGCGAGGGCAGCGGACACCGCGCTCTCCCACCCCAAAGCGATGCGGAGGGACGCAGCGAGGGGGCCGAGGACGCCGTCGAGCCCTGAATCGAGCAGCCGCTGCGAGCCGTCGCGCCGCTTCAGCCCCTCCCTCAGCACGTCGAGGCGTGCGGCAAGGGCTCCCCGCTCGCGGTCTGCGGCACGTTCCTCACCGGCAATGACCTTGATCGTTTCCCGGATCGCCTCCAGTGCTGCAGAGGCTTTCTCGTAGTCGGCGTCGAGCCCTTCCTCCCCCTGCTCCACGCCCGCCACCTGCGTCTCGAGGGCGGTGAATTCCCGGCCGGCGGCCTCCCGGCGCTCGCCGGCGGCGGCGATCGAGGTGCGGAGCCGTCCCAGTTCAGCGACAGCGGCTTCGACGCTGGATCGCGCCGCACCCACG
>NZ_KI914807.1:21614-23283 GCF_000520535.1 Arthrobacter sp. H41 | reverse complement strand
GCCGCACCCACGGAACCGGCCAGCCGTGCCGCGCCTTCCCTCCGGTCGGCCGCCGCGCGGAGCAGTGAGGAAAGACGTTTCTCCTCGGCTGCTGCTGTATCCTCGGCGTCCCGGCGATGCCCGACGGCGGTATCCAGCGCGGTGCGGAGCCCGCCGACCTGCCCGGTGAGCGCGTGCTCCTCGCCGCGGACGCGTTCGGCTGAACGCCCGAGTTCGGACGGGTCGCGGCCGGGGTCGACGCTGGTGTCGGCGCTGCCCAGCAGCCGTCGTCGTTCCTCGGCCAGGGTTCTGAGGGAGCGGATCCGTTCGCGGGAGGAGGACAGGGCATACCAGGCATCACGCAGCGCATTGAGGGTGGGGGTGGCCGCTGCGGCGAGTTGCTCGAGTTCGGCCTGGCGCGCCCTGCCCGCCTGCAACTGGCGCTCGACTTCGGCCCGCCGCTCACGCAACGCCGTTTCGTCGGCTTCCTCCCTGGCGAGGGCTTCAGTGAGGCGGGAGAGGTCGTCGGCGAGGAGCCGCGCGCGGGCATCGCGCACCTCGAACTGGACCTGCTGCGCCCGCCGGGCCACCTCGGCCTGTTTGCCGAGAGGCGTCAGCTGCTGGCGAAGCTCCCCGGTCAGGTCGGTGAGCCGGGTGAGGTTGGCCTGCATCGCGTCGAGCTTCCGCATCGTCTTCTCCCGCCGCCTGCGGTGCTTGAGGATGCCGGCTGCCTCCTCGATGAAGCCGCGGCGTTCCTCGGGCGTCGCACCGAGCACCCGGTCGAGTTGTCCCTGCCCCACGATGACGTGCATTTCGCGCCCCATGCCGGAGTCCGACAGAAGTTCCTGAATGTCAAGGAGCCTGCAGCTTTTCGAGTTGATCGCGTATTCCGAACCACCGGCACGGAACAGCGTGCGGGAGATGGTGACCTCGGAATACTCGATGGGCAATGCACCGTCGGCGTTGTCGATGGTCAGCGACACCTGGGCGCGGCCGAGCGGCGCCCTGCCCGAGGTTCCGGCGAAGATCACGTCCTCCATTTTTCCGCCGCGGAGGGTCTTGGCCCCCTGTTCTCCCATCACCCAGGCGAGTGCGTCGACCACGTTGGACTTCCCCGAACCGTTCGGTCCCACCACAGCGGTGACGCCGGGTTCGAATTCGAAAGTCGTCGCTGAGGCGAAAGACTTGAAGCCGCGCACGGTTAGACTCTTTAAATGCACAGTGGTCAGACTCTCCAGAGGGGTTGGGTCTTTCAAATCTACTGGGTTGGGCGGACCCGGGTGTGCATCCCCTTCAGTTCTGTGGACAAACAAGTGTGACCAGTGCAGAAATTAAGAAGTAGGCTTAGCAAAAGGTTCGATCGAATCCCAGAGCTCCTTGGCCGGATCCCCCGCGGACTCCAGTGGCCGGCCAATGGTGCTGAACAGTTGACGAGGCAGGAAATTTGACCGGTAACGCGACGTTCCGACATGACAACACGGCTCTGCTGGCCGTCACGAGTGTGGAGGCGCCGGTAGTCGTCACTTCCGCAGAGTTCGACGAACGGCTGGCGCAGAGCCTCAAGCGGCTTCGGCTGTCCAAGCGCCTCCTCGAGAGGGTAGCCGGAGTCACCGAACGGCGCTGGTGGTCACCCGGTTCCGATTTCGACGACGCCGCCATCGAGGCGGGAGCCAAGGCCATGGCTGAGGCC
>NZ_KI914807.1:10164-21514 GCF_000520535.1 Arthrobacter sp. H41 | reverse complement strand
ATCGAGCCGAGCCAGGTGGGACTGCTGATCAACACCTCGGTGACGCGGCGGAACCTCGAGCCCTCAGTTGCCGTCAAGATCCATCACACCCTGGGCCTGCCGTCGTCGGCCATGAATTTCGATCTTGCGAACGCCTGCCTCGGGTTCGTCAACGGCATCACCCTTGCGGCCAACATGATCGACTCGGGCCAGATCAAGTACGCGCTGATCGTAGCCGGCGAGGACGCGCAGAGCACGCAGGAAGCCACCTTCAAGCGCCTCAACCGGCCGGATTCCACCCGCCAGGACTTCCTCAGCGAGTTCGCCACCCTGACGCTCGGTTCGGGTGCGGCCGCCGCGGTGATCGGTCCGGCCGACGAGCATCCCGGATCGCACCGCATCCTCGGCGGCGTCTCCCGCGCGGGAACCCAGCACCACGAATTGTGCGTCGGTGGCATCGACGGTATGTACACCGACACCAAGGGACTGCTCGACGGCGGGCTCGAACTCGTGGTCACCGCCTGGCACGAGGCACAGACCGACGGCTGGAAGTGGGACTCGATGGACCGCTACGTCACGCACCAGGTGTCCAATTCCTATACCAACGCCATCATCAAGGCAGTCAACCTCGTCCGCGAGCGCGTGCCCATCACGTTCCCCCACTGGGGAAACGTTGGTCCCGCATCCCTGCCGATGACCCTCGCGCAGGAGGCGCAGTCGCTCTCACCGGGCGACCGCGTACTGTGCCTCGGCGTCGGCTCCGGCCTCAACACCTCGATGATGGAGATTGCGTGGTAGCACTGCCCGGGGTCGACCCGGCGTGGTCGAGCTATGTTGACGTGCCCTCCGCCTCGGCGGCGGACAACCCGGGAACGGTCAACTCGTGGCACTACCTGGATAACGGCCCCCAGCTCTCCGCGGCCGGAACCGCCGTACGGGGAACCCTGTTGTGCGTCCACGGCAACCCCACGTGGTCCTATCTGTGGCGCACCCTGCTGGCCCAGGGCGTCCTCGAGGGCTGGCGGGTGATTGCGGTCGACCAGCTCGACATGGGATTCTCCCGCCGCACCCGCACCTTCCGCCGGCTAGCCGATCGCGTGACCGACCTCGAGGACTTCGCTGCAGCGCTCCACCTCGACGGCCCGCTGGTCACCGTGGGCCATGACTGGGGCGGCGTGGTGAGCCTCGGGTACGCACACCGCAACCGCGCGAACCTCGCCGGGGTCATCCTGACGAACACCGCCATCCACCAGGAGCCCACAAAGCCCATTCCGTCGCTCCTCCGGTTGGCCCTGCTGCCCGGGGTGCACCGCATCGGAACCCAGACCACGTCGGCCTTCCTCGACGTCACGCACGCCCTGGCGCGCCCGAAGCTCCGGTCTGAGGTCCGTGCCGCCTTCCGCGCGCCCTACCGCACCCGCGCCGACCGCGCCGGCATCGCCAACTTCGTCTCTGATATTCCCGCGACGCCGTCCCACCCCAGCTACGCGGCCCTGACCGACATCGCCGAGGGCATCCGCACCCTCGACGTGCCGTCCCTGATGGTGTGGGGTCCCCGCGACCCCATTTTCACCGACACCTACCTCGAGGACCTCACCCGGCGGCTCCCCTCAGCCGACGTGCACCGGTTCGAGGACGCCGGCCATCTCCTCCAGGAGGACGCCGACGTCGCAGGAACGATCTTCAGATGGCTCGGCGAACGCTTCCCCACCGGATCCCGTAAAGCCTCGACGGCAGCTTCGGCACCGCCCGCTGCGCCTCCCCCCACCTTCCTGTGGCACCAGCTTCGGGAGCGCTCGGCGGGACCTGAGCAGGACTCGCTCGCCGTGGCGGAGATGGGCAGGGACAGCATTCGCCGATCGATGTCGTGGCGGGAACTGGCCGACGACGTCGATGCCGTGGCCGCCGGCCTGACCCGCTTCGGAGTGGGATCCGGAAGCCGTGTCAGCCTGATGGTTCCACCCGGTGTTGACCTGACCGTGCTGATCTACGCGTGCCTCCGCATCGGCGCGGTCATCGTGGTCGCGGACGCGGGGCTCGGCACCAAGGGCCTGTCGCGCGCGGTGAAGGGCAGCGTGCCCGACGTCGTCGTCGGCATCGAACGCGCGCTGCTTGCGGCGAGGCTCTTCGGCTGGCCCGGACGACGGATCAGCGTCGGGACCCTCTCAGCCGGCAAACGGGCGCTCCACGTCGAGTCGTCCCTCGAAACGCTGCGTACCACTCCCCCAGGTCCGGTGGGAGACCAGAACCCCGACCCCGACGCCGACGCCGCCATCCTCTTCACCTCGGGCTCCACCGGACCGGCCAAGGGAGTGGTGTACACCCACCGGCAGCTTTCCGGCATGCGCGACACCGTCGGCGGAACCTTCGGGCTGGGCCCGGGAGGCGCGCTTGTTGCGGGTTTCGCGCCGTTCGCCCTGCTCGGGCCGGCCCTGGGTGCCGCTTCGGTCACCCCGGACATGGAGGTCACCGCTTCGAAAACCCTCACGGCGCGAGCGCTGGCCGACGCCGCCGAAGCCATCGATGCGACTGCTGTCTTCGCCGCCCCGGCCGCCCTGCGCAATATCGTCGCGACGAGGGACGGCCTGACCGCTTCCGGCAAATTGGCTCTGGGCAGGGTCACCACTGTCCTTTCGGCCGGGGCTCCGGTCCCGGCGCTCCTCCTCCAACAGGTGCAGGAACTGCTGCCTGTCGCGTCCCTTTCGACGCCGTACGGCATGACCGAGGCGCTGCCCGTCTCGACCATCGATCTCGAAGGGATCCTAGCCGCTGAAGCAGATGCCGAAGCGGAGGCCACCGCGGATGCCGCCGGCGCGACGCCCGGCGTCGTACGCGGCGCAGGAAACGGAGTCTGCGTGGGCCGGGCGGTCCAGGGAGCACGGCTTGCGGTGAGCGCGCTGTCCGACGACGGCGTCCCGCACGGCACTCCCACCACGGAGCCCGGCATCACCGGTGAAATCCTGGTGGACGCACCGCACGTCAAGAGCCGGTACCACCGCCTGTGGCGTACCGAGGAAATGTCCTCCCGCACGGCACCCTGGCACCGGACCGGCGATGTGGGCCATTTCGACGAGGCAGGCAGGCTGTGGGTGGAGGGCCGGCTCGGCCATATCATCACCACCCCGGGCGCGGTGCGAACTCCGGTCGGCATAGAGCAGGCGCTTGAAAAGCTCGACGCCGTGCGCCTCGCCGCCGTCGTGGGCGTGGGACCAGCGGGTACGCAGGCGGTCGTGGCCGTCGTGGAGCCCCTTCCCGCACCCGGCAGGAACCGCAGGCGAACCCGGAAACCCGTGCTGGCTGATGCCGGTTTGGCCGAGCGCGCCCGGAGCGCGGCGCGGATGGCCGGCGTGGATCTGGCGGCCATCCTGACCGTGCCGGCGCTGCCCGTCGACATCCGCCATAACGCGAAGATCGACCGCGCCGAGGTGGCGAAGTGGGCCGGCGGGGTGCTCGCGGGCGGTAGTTCCCGAACCCCGTGAAGATACTCGTCACCGGAGCCAGCGGTATGCTCGGCCGCGCCGTAGCAACCCTATTGGCCGCCGCCGGAGATTCGGTGCGCACCCTGCAGCGCCGGCCCACCGGATTATCCAGCGTCACTGACCACGCAGGATCGTTGACGGACCGCGCAGCACTGGCTCGGGCGGTCGACGGCGTGGACGCCGTGATCCACCTTGCAGCGAAGGTCTCCTTCATGGGACCCCGCTCCGACTTCGAGGCCGTCAATGTGGAGGGCACCCGGAACCTGCTGGAGGAGGCCCGCCGCGCCGGCGTGCGCGACGTCGTCTATGTGTCGTCCCCGTCGGTCGCGCACGCGGGGCAGCCGATCGTGGGTCTGGGAACGACGACGGCGGAGCCTGCCAGAGCCCGTGGCGAATACGCCCGGTCGAAGGCCTTGGCGGAACTGCTTGCCCTCGAGATGAGCACTCCCGACTTCCGGGTGGCTGCGGTGCGCCCTCATATCGTCTGGGGTCCCGGAGACACCCAGCTTGTGGAGCGGGTCATTGCTCGCGCACGGGCGGGGCGCCTGCCGGTCATCGCCGGCGGAACTGCGCTGATCGACACCACCTATGTGGACAACGCGGCGTCGGCAATCGTTGCGTGCCTACGAAGGATCGACTTCGTGCAGGGCCGCGCGGTGGTCGTCACCAACGGAGAGCCGCGTCCGGTCGGGGAGCTGATTTCCGGAATCTGCCGGGCCGGCGGCGCGGAACCGCCTCGCTGGAATGTCCCCGGCGCTCTGGCTCGGACCGCCGGCTCCCTCGTCGAACGAGTGTGGACCGTTGCCGGGGCCGCCGACGAGCCGCCCATGACGCGGTTCCTCGCCGAGCAGCTCTCCACGGCACACTGGTTCGACCAGCGCCAAACACGGGCCCTGCTCGATTGGGAACCTGCGGTCTCCATCGAGCAGGGCCTGCAGAAGCTCGCTGATCACTACCGGCGCTAGTACCGCCGGCTGCCGGTGTGCGGTGGAACCCGCTTCGTGGGGAGGGTACCGCGGAAAACCTCTTGCCTTTCGGGAATTCGCTGCTGAAAACGACATTCGCACGTGATTGAACCAGCACGTTGGCCGTTAGCAAGTGCGTAGGTCGTTTTCGGGCGCGCTGCCCGTGAGGCAGCACACCAAACAGTCGCTAGCCGTCGGAAGCCCTTTAAACAGTAGGAACCGGCAGACGAATCTACCGGTCCCTACTAATGTCCCACTGGGAGAGCCGAAGCCCGAGAGGTAATGCTAGTTGACACGGATGTAGACGCCACCGGAGCCGAGCTCGGCCGGTGCTACAACCGTCTGGTTGCCGTTGAATCCACCGTGAACGGCCTCGCCGCCACCGATGTAGACAGCGATGTGAGGGACACCGGCGCCGCCGTTGGTGTAGTAGATGAGGTCGCCGGGAACTGCTGCAGCGGCGCTGACCTGCGTTCCAAGGCCGAGGTAGCCGGCGGGCCAGTCGTGGAAGTTGATCCCTGCGGCTGCGAGGGCGTTGGTGACGAGCATCGTGCAGTCCTGGTAAACGCCGATCTGGCCCATTGCCGCTGCAGCAATGGTGGCTGCCTTGGAGCTTGCAGGTGCCGTCGAAGCTGCGCCGATTGGGGTAATATCGCCCGACTGAAGCGATACGCCGGTGTTTGCAGCGCCAAAGTTCATGGCAGGAACAGCAGCCGGGGCCGCTACGGGAGCGGGAGCAATGAATGCTGCAGCCTGTACCTGGGGTGCTGCAGCAACTGCGGCGCCACCCGAGAGGGCGATGCTCTGGCCCGGGTAGATGATCGATGAGCCGTTGAGACCGTTGGCCGCGAACACTGCGCTGAGGCTGACGCCGTTGGCCGAAGCGATGCTTCCGAGGGTGTCACCCGACTTCACGGTGTACGAACCGGAGGCTGCTGCAGCCTGGGGTGCTGGAGCTACGACGCCGGCCGAAGCGGGAAGCGCGGCTCCCAGCAGGATGCCTGAAGCAGCAACTACTACAGCTGCCGGGCGACCGGCGGCCGATGCCGCACGCGTTGCGGACTTGAAGTGGTTGGTGCGCTCGGGGGTTGCCCTGTGGCGCGCGACATGACGATTCTTGGACATGGATGTGCCTCTCCCAATGCCTACGAAGTTAGCTGTCGGGTTCGGGTGGGACACCCGGACACAGTTCTCGGAACACATCCCGTGTGGATGTGTTCCGTCTGCGTCTTTACCCCTAGGGCTTTCCAGAGAAAGCCCGCTATCGGTTCCCCCGCCCCTGTCGGATGTGTACGAACGGTTCCTTCGGTCACCGACAGGGTTAGGCAGTCTGACCAAGGGCGCCAGTCCCTCTGGACCGGCGCGTTCTAAAGATTACCCAATGAACACGGTATTGTCACATTTGGATTACAGGGGTGAGTGAGGGCTTGCGGAAACCCGAAGTGTGCCTTCGGTTTTCCTCAGTTTTAGCTCAATTTGTCCCGCAGATTCACCCGGGGAGGCCGCGTGGTTTCGGCTGGCACCGGGGGCAGCTGAAGGAGGAGCGGTTCATGAAGATGTCCCGCCGAATCAGGGTCTCCCTACCGGTCAGCGCACACCGGCGGCAGGGCCGGCCGGTCCGCCCGTAGGCCTCGAGGGAGCGCTCGAAGTACCCGGAGGCTCCGTTGACGTTGACATAGAGCGAATCGAAGCTTGTGCCCCCGGCCTCGAGCGCGCGCGTCATCACGTCCCGGCAGGCATCCACGAGCCGGTGGGCCTCCGCCCGGCGCAGCGTATCGGTAGCGCGCGCATAGTGCAGCTTCGCCGCCCACAGGGCCTCGTCGGCGTAGATATTGCCGATACCGGAGATCAGCCCCTGATCGAGCAGTGCTCTCTTGATCCCTGACCGGCGGGCGCGGAGACGGGTGAGGAAGGTATCGAAGGAGAAGTCGGGGTCCAAAGGATCGCGGGCTATGTGGGAGGCTTCCCGCGGAATCAGGGGAAGCCCGCTGCTCCCCAGTCCACCGGCCTTGCCGTCGGCGGTGGGTTGCAGGGACGTGACGAACATCCCACCGAAGATGCGCTGATCGATGAAGCGCAGTTCGCGCGGGAGGGGTTCGCCGTCGTCGTTGGCCGCCGACAGGGTGAGCCGGATCTTGAGGTGCTTCTCATCCGGCGCGCCGGGGTCCTCGATGAGCAGCTGGCCGCTCATGCCGAGGTGCGCCATGAGCGCGAGGGGCGGCTCGCCGTTCATCACCTCGCGGTCCAATAGTTCGGCGTTCGATAGGCCCAGCGGCAGCCAGAGAAATTTTCCGCGGCGGACCACGTCGGTCACCCGACAGCCGGCGAGGTTGCCCCGAAAATCCTCCGGCCCCAGCGTGTGCCGTCTCAGCGACCGCGGGTCGAGGACTTCGACGTCGTCGATGCTTCGCCCGGTCACCCAGCGGGCGAGGCCCCGGCGGACCACCTCGACTTCCGGAAGTTCAGGCAAGCGGGCCTACTTGGTTTCGGCGAGGCTCGCGGATCCGAGGAGCATGCTGAGCGAGGCTTCCGCCGCGGCCTGCTCGGCTTCCTTCTTCGAGTTGCCTGTCCCCGTGCCGTAGGGAGTGCCGCCGATCACCAGGAGCGCCTCGAAGGATCGCGCGTGGTCGGGCCCGGTGCCTGTGACCCGGTAGTCGATGACGCCGAGCCGTCTAGCCGCCGCAAGTTCCTGGATGCGGGTCTTCCAGTCGGTACCCTCACCCAGCACGGTGGCGTCCTGGAGCAGGGGCGCGATGAGTCGCATCACCATGGCACGTGCAGTCTCGATGCCCTGGCTGAGGTACGCCGCACCGATCACCGCTTCCATGGTGTCCGCAAGAATGGACGGCTTGTCGCGTCCGTTCGTCAGTTTCTCCCCCTGGCCGAGAAGGATGTACCGGCCGAGGTCCAGGCTGCGCGCCACACCCGCGAGGGCGCGCGTACTGACGACGGCGGACCGCCGCTTCGCGAGATCGCCCTCCGACAGGTCGGGGTTCTCGCGGTACAGGGCATCCGTCACTGCGAGACCGAGCACCGAGTCCCCCAGGAACTCGAGCCGCTCGTTCGTGGGGATGCCGCCCTTCTCATACGCATAGGACCGATGAGTCAGGGCAAGACGAAGCGCCCCGGCATCGATATCGACGCCGAGACGCTGGGTCAGTTCTTCTGTATCAGCCACGTTCACTTACGCTTCCGCATAAGGCGCGATCAGCAGCCAGGGCCGACAAGGCCCTCCGCCGCCGCGATCCGTTATTAGACGTCGGCTACCTTGCGGCCCTTGTACTCAAGGAACAGCGGGGTACCGGCGGAGTCCGAAACGACCTTCGCCTGGTGGGAAAGGCTGTAGGTTACGCGGCCGTTCTCCACGGTCTTCACCAGTTTGGGCGCGGTTGCCTTCCACTGGGACCTGCGTGCACGTGTATTCGCGCGGGACATTTTCCGCTTTGGAACAGCCACGACTAACTCTCTTCTCTCTCGTCCGACTCTTTACGTGGTGCCGCATCATTCTCAGCGACGGTGCCGGCCAGCCCTGAAAGGGCAGACCAGCGAGGATCCAAAATCTCGTGATGGTGATCGGGATTGTCATTCAGTTGCGCGCCGCATTCGGCACACAGACCCTTGCAGTCCTCCCGGCACACCGGCTGGAACGGCAGCGAGGTAACCACTGCGTCCCTCAGCACCGGCTCCAGGTCGATTGCATCATTCTCGACCCGGTGCTGCTCCTCTTCCTCTTCTGCCGACAGAGACTCGGAGTCGCTGTAGTAGAAAAGCTCCTGGATATCCACATCGCTGTCAAAGCGGATGGGCTCCAGGCACCGGCCGCACTCGCCGGTAACTTCGACGTCTGCGGTTCCCGACACGAGGATTCCCTCGTGGACTGCTTCAAGGCGTAGGTTCAGGTCCATTGCTGAACCTTCCTGCACACCGATCAGCGCCACTGAGAAATCCTTCGGCGCGGGAACATGTTCTTCGATTGTCCGCATACTGCCCGGGCTGCGCCCGAGCTCTCTGACACTGAATGTCAAAGGCGAACTGAGATCGCTTTTAATGGTGACTCCTGTAGAACATATGACCGACGTATCATCTTAGCCTGAGTTGTTGTCCCAGCCCAAAACGCGCGGGTGGCGCCACGGTTCCCGACCTGCACGGGTCCTCGCGTGAGCTCGGCCGGGTGACACTTCCGGGCCTGCCGACCGCAAGGGCGGTCGCCTCAGGCGGTTGATCCGGCCGGCACTGGGAATCCTCAGCAGCCGGAACGTGCCGACGCCGTCGTAGTCCTCGGCGGCGCATCGGTCGAACGGTCGCAGGAAGGTGAACGGCTCGTGGAGGAGGGCTATGCTCCCTACTCGTCCTCTCGTCAACCAGGCTCCCCGGCAATCGGGAGGCCGATAAGCTGTGCGGGCTGCCCGCTTCCTCCCGGATCTGTTTCACCCCGGAACCCCTGACGACGCGCGGAGAAGCCCGGTCGGGTTCGCGTCTGGCCCAGGACAACGGCTGGGAGAAAGTTATCGTCGTCACGTCCCGCTACCATTCCTCGAGGGCGCTACCAACCTTCGGCAGTGCTCGGACTCGGCCTTCACCATGGCGCCGACCACGCCGGACCTGGGTCCTGTGGAATGGATGTTCCGGTTCGTCGAGGAGTCCGTGGGCCTCACGGCGGCCTGCGTGCGGCCCACGTGCGCCCCCCTGTCTGAACGCAATGCGCCATCCCGAAGTACGCTTGCCACCAGGCTCCTCCTTTTCCACTCCCCGTCACGAAGCCCTTCCCGTCACGAACCCCAGAAGGATCAACGACCATGCCCGATGAGAACGAATTGGCGCTCGAGCAGGCAAGGAATGAAGCGGCAGCTCTGATGCAGGACATGGTATTGGAGAGTTCCGATGTCCAGGACTTCCTGGACAACCTCGTGAAGGTATCCGCGGAGGCCTTCACCGGCGCCCACGGCGAGGTGTTCTGCGGAGTCACGCTGCTCCGGCCGCGGTCCATGATCACCATCGCCGGCAGCAGTGACCAGGCACGGCAGATGGACGAGGTCCAGTACGGGTTCGACGACGGACCATGCCTCCGCGCTGCACGCGAGGGCTACACAGTGCACATCCCGGACTTCCTCACGGAGACCCGCTTCCCCGAATACCGCACGGCGATCGCCGGGTACGGTGTGCGCTCCGCCCTGGGAATTCCCATCCTTCTTGAGGACGGAGCCAGCGCGGGCCTGGACTTCTACTCCACGAAACCCGATGCCTTCAGCGCGAAGAGTATTGCCGTGGCGGAAGGATTCGCCCGGGAAGCGTCGAAATCCCTCCGGTTGGCGATCCGCATCGCAAAGCTCAGCGACAACGCAGCAAACCTTCACGCGGCCATGGAATCGCGCACTGTCATCGACCTGGCCGTCGGGATCATCATGGCCCAGAACCGGTGCAGCCAGAAAAAGGCGATTGCGATTCTGCGATCCGCATCCTCCGCGGAGAACCTTAAACTCCGGGACATCGCAGGCCGCGTTGTGACCTCCGTCGACGCGGAAAGCCCGCCGCAGACGCACTTCGACTACTGAAGCTACTGAGACTACTGATCAGGCGACGCCGTCGTCCGCTGTCAGCCGCCGCATCACCGCCTCCGGCACGAACTGCGAGATCTCACCGCCGAGGGACTGCACTTCCTTCAGCAGGGTGGAGGACAAGTGGAGGTAGCTGTTCATTCCCGGGAGAAAGACGGTCTCGACGTCGGTGAGCTGCCGGTTCATGGTGGCCATCGGCAACTCATACTCGAAGTCACGGCCGGTTCGAAGGCCCTTGACGATCACGCCGGCATCCTGCTCCCTGCAGAATTCGGCGAGGAGCCCGTCGCCCATCGGAACCACCGAGATGTTCGGCAGGGCGGTGAAGGTCTCCCGCGTGATGGCCAGGCGCTCGTCGAGGGTGAACCGGTGCTTCTTCGCGTAGTTCGTCGAAACCGCCACCACCACCTCATCGAAGAGGCCGGCCGCCCGGGTGATCACCTCCACGTGGCCGTTGTGGAGGGGGTCGAAGGATCCGGGGCAGACGGCGCGGCGCATCCTCCTAACCTACCCACCTTGCAGGGCCCACCCACAGCCGGAAACGTTGGTTGCGGTAATACTTGAAGTCATGACGCTTTTCCCGCGCAGCCCCGGCGCCTCCGGTTCCACAGCCCCGAAACCATGGGAACGCACCGCCCGCGGCGCCAACCTGCTCGCGGAGGGAGGCGGTCTTGGCGTCACCATTTTCGAGGAGATCACCGGACTGGCGCTCCAGCACGGCGCCATCAACCTCGGGCAGGGCTTCCCTGACGAGGACGGCCCTGCCGAGATCCTCGACGCCGCCCGGGCGGCGATCAGCAATGGCGAGAACCAGTACGCTCCCGGCAAGGGCCAGCCCGTGCTCCGGACGGCGATCGCCCGGCACCAGGAGAGGTTCTACGGCCTCACTCCCGACGCCGAGACCGACATCATCGTCAGCACCGGAGCCACCGAAGCCATCGCGTCGGCGATTCTCGCCTTCGCCGGCCCCGGCGACGAAGTGCTCACCTTCGAGCCTTTCTACGATTCCTACGGAGCCGTGATCGGCCTGTCCGGGGCCACGCACACCACCGCTCCGCTGGTGGCTCCGGACTGGCAGCCGGACCTCGCAGCCCTCGAGAACGCGTTCAGCGAGCGCACCCGGGTGGTGGTCCTCAACAATCCGCACAACCCCCTGGGCATCGTCTTCAGCCGGGAAGCGCTGGAGAAAGTGGTGGAGCTCGCCGCCAGGTACGACGCTGTGATTGTCACCGACGAGGTCTACGAGCACCTCACCTTCGGGATTCCCCATCTCCCCATCGCCACCCTCCCCGGAGCGCTGGAGCGTACGCTGACCATCTCGTCGGCGGGCAAGACATTCTCCCTCACCGGCTGGAAAATCGGCTGGCTGAGC
>NZ_KI914807.1:5532-10064 GCF_000520535.1 Arthrobacter sp. H41 | reverse complement strand
AGCGGCCCCGCCGACCTCGTGGCCCGGGTGCGCACGGTGAAATCTTTCCTCACCTACAGCTCGGGCTCACCGTTCCAGGGAGCCGTGGCGCTGGGTCTCGGTCTTCCCGACGAGTTCTTCACCTCCATCGCCGATACGCTCCGCCGCAAACGGGACCTGCTGTCGGAGGGCCTGCGAAGCGCCGGCCTCACCGTCAACCAGCCGCAGGGCGGCTACTTCGTCACGGCTGACACTTCGGCCATCGGCATCACCGACGCCATCGCTTTCGCCCGGCGGCTCCCGGAGCTCGCGGGCGTCGCGGCCATCCCGGTACCGGTGTTCTGCCACCCGGACGGCGCTGTGCGGACGCGCTCCCTGCTGCGGTTCGCCTTCTGCAAGAAGTTCGACGTCCTGGAGGAGGCGGCCTCCCGCCTTTCCGCCCTCCGAGGGAAGCTGTGAGCCCTGCCGCCGTGCCCACCCGGTGGCTCGCCGCTGCGGGAACCGTCGCCGAGATCGACGAGGACGCCTTCATCGAGGGCGCGCTGATCCTCAGTATCGGAGGAGCCCAGCAGTCCCACGTGAACCTGCGCGCTCCGGACCAGGTGTTCTACGAATACCTTCGCCGGATCGCCAACGTGCTGGACCTGCTGCGGCCGCCGGGCGAACCTGTAAAGGTGCTCCATTTGGGCGCCGGCGCCCTGACGCTGGTCCGCTACCTCGAGGCAACCCGACCCGGGTCGGAGCAGGTCGCCGTGGAATCCGAACGCGAGCTGCTGGACTTCGTCCTGCAGCACATGCCGCTGGCCCCCGGAACGAAGTGCGAGCTCATTCTCGACGACGCCCGTGCGGCAACCGGCGGGATGGCACCGGGTAGCTTCGACGCCGTCGTGCTCGACATCTTCGCCGGCGCCGATGCTCCGGCCCACCTGGCGAATGCTGAGTTCTACGGCGAGCTGCTGCGGACGGTGGGGCCCGACGGCGTGGTGCTGGTCAATGTGGGCGACGACCCTCCCCTGGCTTTCGCCCGGCGACAGAGCGCGGAGCTCTCAAGCATCGCGTCCGACGGCGCCGCGCTTGCGGATCACGGGATGTTCACTGGGAAGTATCCCGGGAACATCATCCTGGCTGCGACGAACAGGGCATGGCCTCGGATCTGGACGGATCAGCTCGTCGCGGCAGGTCCGCATCCAGCGGCCGTGCTGACCGGTGCGGACCTGGCGGCTTTCCGATCGGGAGCCTGAGGGGTGGGGCCGGAATGGTGGCAGAAAACAGTTCTTGATGGTTTGATTGGAGAAGCGGCCATCGCCGCTGCCATCGGGATCCTGGCGCCTGCACCAGCGGGTGAAGTGGTCCCGGTGACGGGTCGAAGTAGAGGGGTTACCCGATGAATAGATCGAGTTGTTTGACGCCGGATGAAGAGTTTCCGGAAGACCTCACCATCCTTGAAAGCACTGAAGTGGAAGTCCTCAACAGCAAGGTCCACCGCGAACTCGACGTCGAATACGTCGAGTACGGACTCCCTGATCCGGAAACACAGGCTCGTCTGGCCGAACTGACCGAAGAGCTCGACCGCAGGGATGACGAGACAATCGGAACGCAGGCTCCGGTACTGGTAGCTGAAAACCGGGCAGCAAGCCTCTAATCGGGAACAAGCCCTCCGCGGGGACGGGCAGGACATCAGGGTCAAGGAGCGGCTCCGATGTCAACCCCGCAAAATCAACGAAACACGCAGGCAAGACCCATCAGCCCATCGGGCAATCCGATCAGCGGCACACCGCGAATAACCAGCGGCCACTCCCGCAGGATCATCTCCTGGCAGTAACCTGATAGGGACCCATCCACGGGTCCGGCATCCACCGTCAAAAGCGCATCAGGAGGTTCCGTGTCCACTCCGGGCCTCCCCCATTTCCTCCGCAGCGCAGCTGTGTCATCGACCATCCTGTGCCTGGGCATCGGGTCCCACGTCCTTGCCGGAGGCACCCTCCCCGCACTGCCCATCCTGGTGCTGATGGGAGCTCTGCTCCTTCTCCCGGTTGCCGCACTCAGCAGGCAGCGCCGGTCCAGGGTTTCCCTCGCCGCCCTGATGGGTGGAGGGCAGCTCGCCCTTCACGAAGGGCTGAGCGCTTTCTCCTCCGCCGCTATCTGCTCCAGCGGAACCGTCCACGCCGGCCACTATGGTGCAGCACCGATCAGCTGCCAGACCTCGACCGCTCCACTAGCCGTCGACGAGCCCACCACCGTTCTGCTGATGCTGCTCGCCCATCTTCTGGCCACCGGAGTGCTGGTCCTGATGCTCGGCCACGGCGAAGCGGCACTGGAGCTACTGCGCGCCTGGCTTCGTCCGCTGTCGCAGCAGCCTGCCCCCGCCGTCGTCGTTCCCGTTCCGCCCATCAGCACGGTGTCCCGCTCCGTGTTCACTCCCCTACCCAGACATTACGCGGCAGTACCCGCTCTCCGCGGACCCCCGCAGCGCTCCTTCCCGCACACTTCCGATCCGAGGACACCGGTCTGAGGATGGGGGTGCTGCGGGCGTGACCTGCACCCACCCCTCATCCGCGCGCTCCGCATCCTTGCGTGCAGCCGCACCCAGAAAGGCAGTTCCATGAATTCGAAAACCCCAGCCCGCCGCGCCCTTTCGACCTGCGCCGTCGGCTTCACCACCGTCGGTCTGCTCGCCCTCGGAGTCGGCACGGCTTCGGCCCACGTCTCGGTGGCACCGGCCTCCACCACCGAGAACGGCTACTCGCAGCTCACCTTCAGCGTCCCCAACGAGTCGGAGACGGCAGGCACGAACAAGCTCGAGGTACAACTCCCCGCCGACACACCGTTCACGTCGGTGCGCGTCAAGCCGATCGAGGGATGGACCGCCGAGGTGGTGTCGGGTGAGCTGCCCGAGCCTGTCACCACGCCCGACGGCGCCACGGTCACCGTAGCGCCGTTGTCTGTGGTGTGGACCGCCGAAGCGGGAAATGAGATCTCGCAGCAGGAGTACCAGACGTTCGCCATCTCCGTGGGACGCCTGCCCGAGTCCGGGACCGTCGTCACCCTTCCCGCCGTGCAGTCCTACACCGACGGCTCCGTCCGCGCGTGGGATGAGCCGGCGGTGGAGGGCGGGGAGGAACCCGAGAGCCCCGCGCCGGCGTTCACCACCACGGCGGCAGAGGGAGAGGGAGCCCACGGAGCGGCGCCGGCGGACACGGCCGGCACCGAAGAGGAGGAAGCCGCCGCAAGCAGCACCGGGACCGTCGATTCGGAACCGGCAGCGTCCACCGCTTCGGACGGGTCGAACGCGGCAGGCTGGGCCGGTCTGGTCGCCGGTCTCCTCGGCCTCGCTGCGGGCGTCACTGCACTGGTTCGGACCCGTCGGGCCTAGCCCCTCCCTTTCCGCGCAGGCGGCGGACTGGCTGGCCCTCCCCTCCCCTCCACTCCTTGCTTAAAGCATTGTTTATCGATAGGTTTACACTGATAATCAATCGAAGGAGTTGGAATGGGTAAGCTGACCGTCCTCGCGCTGCGAATCGTGCTCGCAATGGTGTTCGCCGGTGCGCTGTTCGTGCAGGTGGTGATGGTGCCGCTGTTGGCCATCGATCTGGAGGAGTTCGGCCCGGAGTCCCCCGAGGTTCGCATTGCGCTCCTCGTCCTTGCGGTCCTGGGCATCCTGACCATCCAGATCACCCTGGTCTGCGTGTGGCGGCTGCTGACGATGGCGCGTCGGGGAACGGTGTTCTCCGACTCCGCCTTCCGGTACGTGGACGTGGTGATCGGTGCCGTCGCCACCGCTTCCCTGCTCACGATCGGCCTCGGCGTCACCCTGGCACCGGGTGAGGCCGTGGCCCCCGGCATCGTCCTGTTGATCGGCGGGGTGGCCCTGATCATCGCCGGAATGGCCCTGATCGTCCTCGTGCTGCGAACACTGCTGGCCCAGGCGGTCGCCCGCGACGCCGAAGCGCATCACCTGCAGACCGAACTGAACGAGGTGATCTGATGCCGATCATCGTGGACATCGATGTGATGCTGGCCAAACGGAAAATGCCGGTGGGCGCGCTCGCAGAACGCATCGGCATCACGCCGGCCAACCTGGCCGTGCTGAAGAACGGCCGGGCCAAGGCGGTGCGCTTCACCACCCTTGCCGCACTGTGCGAAGTGCTCGACTGCCAGCCAGGGGAGCTGCTGCGCTGGGAATCCGAGGATCCGGCGGACGAGGCGTCTCCCGGCGACGGCGGCGGCCGGGCTCTCGGGCACGACGCGAGGAGCTGATGACCAATGCCTGAGCCGGGCGAGTGGGCGCTCACCCTTGCAGGGTCGCCGTGGCTGCTCCTCATCCTCTACGCCCTCGCGACGATCGACGGATTTTTCCCGCCGGTGCCCAGCGAGGGTGTGGTCGGCGGGCTTCTTACCGGCGTTCTCGTGAACTATGCCTTCCAGCGGTTGCCACGGGTCCGTCGGAGGCCGGCGTAGGGCATTCAACCGGCCGAGGGCTCCGCGAACCACAGCCGCGTCTCGCCGTACTTCTTCTCGCCGAACCGCTCGAGCCCCTCGGGCCAGTGCGGCTC
>NZ_KI914807.1:4631-5432 GCF_000520535.1 Arthrobacter sp. H41 | reverse complement strand
CGGCGGACCGCGAGGAGCGCTCAAGAACGACGACGGCGCCGGGCGAAAGCCGTGGGACGAGTGCCGCGAGGATCTCGATCAGCGGTGATGCTCCGAAGTCGTACGGCGGATCGAGGAAGACGAGGTCCCATTTCAGGTCATGTGCCGTCCGGCTGAGGTAGGTTTCCACCTTGGCGCGGTGCACCCGCGCGGCGGTCCACCCGAGGGTCCTGTTCACCACATCGGCGTTCTTCTGGACCACCGCGGCGGCCTTGTCCGCCGACTCCACGAGGTCCACGGTGGCCGCTCCCCTGCTGGCGCTCTCGATACCGAGGGAGCCGGAACCGGCAAAGAGGTCGAGGACGTGTGCACCGTGCACCACGTTGTAGGCGTCGAGCCTCGAGAACAACGCTTCCTTGACGCGGTCGGTGGTGGGTCGAGTTCCTGATCCCGGAACGCTCGTCAGGGTAGTGCCGCCGGCGGCCCCGGCAATGATGCGCGTCATTCTCCCACTGTATCGGGAGGATCCGGCAGTGTCGGGAGCGCGTCAGCCGCGTTCCAGGAACGCTTCCTTCTCGGGGTTGAGGTACAGCTCGATTGCGCTGACCAGCCCTGGATACCCGCTCAGTTCCGGGTCTACCGCCACGATCTCCTGGGCGTCGCTGCGCGCCTTCTCGATGATCTTGCCGTGCTGGGTGATCTTCAGGAAGCGCAGCGCCGACCTGCCGCCGGACTGGGACGCCCCGAGGATGTTGCCCTCGCGGCGCAGCTCGAGGTCCTTCTGCGAAAGCTCGAAGCCGTCGGTGGTGGAAGCTACGGCGC
>NZ_KI914807.1:1121-4531 GCF_000520535.1 Arthrobacter sp. H41 | reverse complement strand
AGGCCCGTGACGAGCAGGCAGGTGCCGGCATGCCCGCCGCGGCCCACCCGCCCACGCAGCTGGTGCAGCTGGGAGATGCCGAAGCGGTCGGCGTCCATGATGACCATCAGGGTGGCGTTCGGCACGTCCACGCCCACCTCGATCACCGTGGTGGCCACGAGGAGCTGGATCTCACCGTCGTTGAAGCGGCCCATGATCGATGCCTTCTCCGCCGGGTCCATACGCCCGTGCAGCATGCCGGCCGTCACGGACTCCAGCTGCGGCACCTCCGCGAGGGAGCCGTAGAGCTCCACGACGCTGGAGAGTTCCTGCTTCGACGGCGCCGCCTGGACATCCGGCTGGTACAGCTCCAGCGCGGTGCCGTCCTCGCCCGACCCGGCGTCGTCACCGATCTTCGGACACACCACGTACACCTGCCGGCCGGCGTCGATCTCCTCCCGCGCCCGCGACCATACCCGCTGGATCCAGGCCGGATGCTCGGCGAGCCCTACCTCGTGCGTGCTGATGGGGGACCTTCCGGCGGGGAGCTCGGTCAGCGTCGAGATCTCAAGATCCCCGAACACCGTCAAGCTGGCTCCTGCGAAGAAGAACATTGCGGTCATGACCAGCACGTGGGGTGAGGCGGCGGCCTTCGAGCGGAGCAGGTCTCGCTGTTCGACGCCGAAGCGGTGCTGTTCGTCCACCACGATCAGGCCCAGGTCGAAGAACCGGACGTTCTCGGACAATAGCGCGTGGGTGCCGATGACGATGCCGGCGTCGCCCGAGGCCGCCTCCAGCAGCGCCTTCTTGCGCTGCGCGGTGTTCATGGAGCCGGTGAGGAGCACCACGCGCGTGCCGTCCAGCGCGCCTCCCAGCATCCCGCCCTCCGCGAGGGGACCGAGGGTGCGGGTGAGGGACTGGTGGTGCTGCATGGCCAGTACCTCGGTGGGTGCCAGCAGGGCTGCCTGTCCCCCGGCGTCGATCACCTGCAGCATGGCGCGCAGTGCCACGAGGGTTTTACCGGAGCCCACTTCGCCCTGGAGCAGCCGGTTCATCGGGTGGTCCCCGGCCAGGTCAGCGGCCAGGGTCTCGCCCACCTCCCGTTGTCCGTCCGTCAGGGTGAACGGCAGCCGGGCGTCGAACTGGTCGAGCAGTCCGCCGGCGCGCGGCGGCCGCGCGGTCGCTTCCTCGCGCGCGGTCAGTGCCCGACGGCGGGCGAGCGCGGCCTGGAGCACGAAGGCCTCCTGGTACCGGAACCGGTGCTGCGCGCGGTAGGCGTCCTCCACGACGGCTGGGCGGTGCACGAGTTCGTAGGCCTGCGCGAGGCTCATCAGCTTGTCCCGGCGCGCCACCGCCTCCGGCACCGGGTCGACCAGGTGGGTGGGGTCGAGGGTGTCGAGGATGATGCCCACGGCCATGGCGATCCGCTCGCTGCTGACCTTGTCCACTGCCGGGTACACGGGAATCGGCTGGTTCACGTACTCGGGGTTGTCGTCGTCGTCGTCCAGGAGCACGTACTTGGGATTGGTGAGCGTGAGCTTCCCCCGGTACACCGTGACCTTGCCGGAGAACATGGCGCGTACGCCGGGACGGAGTTCCCGCTCCGCGCCGTACCCGTTGAAGTAGGTGAGGTTCATCTGCCCGATTCCGCCGGCGGAATCGTCCGTGATGATCACCTCGAGGAGCATGCCCTTGCGGGTGCGCATGCGGCGGGCGTTGGCCGACTGCACGCGGGCGACCAGGGTGACCTCCTCGTCCACCGGGACCTCTGCAATGGGGGTCAGCTCGCCGCGCTTGAGGTAGTTGCGCGGAAAGTGGTTGAGCAGCTGGCCCACGGTGTGGAGGTTCAGGTGCTTTGCCAGGAGCTTGGCGGGCGGCCCGAGGTGCTTCTCGAGCGGCACGTCAAGCTCCGACGTCGAAATACTCACCACCGCGCTGTCAGCCACGCTGGTCGCCGGAGCGTTCAGTCGCGGGTGCCCCCGCTCCGCCGGATTCCGCCTCCGGTAGGCCCGAGGCAAGCTGGGCCACCGTCACGTTGACCGGCTCGCCCGCTTCGTGGATGAGCCGAAGTGCGGGCTCAGGGTCCGGCACGTGCACATGGACCCGCCAGCGGTACCCTTCCGGCACCTCGCTGACGGCGCTCATGATCACTGAATCGCCCAGCTCATCGAGGTGCAGGCGCAGGGTCGCGGCGTCGAGCGGGCTCAGGTTGATGGTGCACATGATCTCGACGCCGTCGGCATCGCCCCCGGCGTGGAGGTGGGGGGCCTGGATGTCGTAGCCGTGCAGCCCGTCGAGCAGCTCATCCTGGAGCTCCTCCCCCAGCGATGAGGCGCGGAGGGCATCCATGATGAGCAGGAAGCCCACGCCGCCGGCGTCGACGATCTTCGCCTCCGTCAGGGCGCCCAGCTGGCTCTCGGTCTGGATTACGGCCTGGAGCGCGTGCTCCACAGCGGCGTGGAGTGTTTCAGCGAGGAAGTGGTTGCTCTCGTCGCTCTCGGGTGCTCCCGCTGTTTCCCCCGCTCCCCTGGCGGCTGCCTCGAGGACCGAGAGCATGGTGCCGGGCACCGGATCGCTGAGGGCCGACCAGCTGCGGATCTGCGCCCGGTGCAGCGCCGAAGCCAGCAGCCTGGCGGTGAGGCGATTGGCGCCGTGCAGCGGCTCGGCGAGTGCCGAGAGGAAGACGGCGAAGAGCGTGCCCGAATTGCCCCGGGCGTCCTCCATAGCGGCGCGGCCGGCTACGGCGAGGAGCTCCCCGAGGTCGGTGCTGTCCACGTCCTGGGCGGCACGGGAGGCGGCACACATGGTCAGGTAGAGGTTGGTTCCGGTGTCGCCGTCGGCAACCGGAAAGATGTTGATGGCATTGAGGCGGTCGCTATGGTTGCCGAGGGACTCTTCGGCTTTGCTCAACCATCGCTTCATCGCCGCTGCATTTGCGGTGATCTTAATGTGCAAAGTGATCCCATCCAATGGACGCCGGAGCCTGTGACCCAAGCGTCACGTGAGGCGTCCCTGCCGTTACCGAGCCTATCGCAGTAAACCCGTTCGGGAGGGTAACAGTTCGGTCAAACGTCGCCAGCAATCCGTGGTCCTCGCCGCCGCCCAACACCCAGTGCAGCGGATCCACCTGCAGAACCCGGGCCGCCTCGACCAGCGGGACGGCGAAGCCCTGCAGCGCTTCGGAATCGAGGTCGATGTGCACACCGCTGGCTTCCGCGATCCTCCCGGCATCCCGCACCAGACCATCCGAGATGTCGAGCATCGCGCTCGCGCCGGCGTCCGCGGCTGCCGGACCCGCGTGGAGCGGCGGTTCGGGGCGGCACTGAGTGTCCATCAGCGCCAGCTCGTCGTCCCCCAGCGTCTCAAGGTCCTGGATCGATTCGAGCAGCGCGAGACCCGCGGCGGCCCGCCCCACCGTGCCGGCAAGTGCG
>NZ_KI914807.1:0-1021 GCF_000520535.1 Arthrobacter sp. H41 | reverse complement strand
GCCCCACCGTGCCGGCAAGTGCGACGACGTCGCCGGGTTGCGCGCCCGAGCGCAGCACGGGCGCCCTGCCCTCAAGGCTTCCGGTGACGGCCGCCGTGACGACGATCCCGGTGCCGCCGCCAAGATCGCCGCCGACGACGCCGCATCCCTCTGCGCCGAGGTGCTCCATCGCCGCCGTCAGCCCGTCGGCAAGAGATTCAACCCAGTCGATCGGTGTTTCGGGGGGCAGGGTCAGGCTCACGACCATCGCCGTCGCCCTGCCACCCATCGCATTGATGTCGCTCAGGTTCTGCGCCGCGGATTTCCAGCCGACGTCGTAGCCGGTGGTGACGAATCCGTTCGGCCGTGTCAGCCGGAAGTCCTTGTCCTGGACGAGGGTGTCGATGGAGATGATGGTCCGGCCGTCGGGGGCAGCGACGACGGCGGCATCGTCACCGGGGCCAACGAGGGTGCCAGCAGCTGACGGAAGGCGCGGGAAGATGCGCTTTAGCAGGGCGGATTCGCTGAGTTCTCCGACGGTGAGGGGCATTCCTCCACCGTAGGGCGTAGTAGTGACATTACGCGCAGAGCCGCCGTGGGGTCAGCTTGCGGCGGATAGAAGCGTCAGTGACTCCGGCCGGTGGCCGTCCGGCGTCGTGCCATCGAGACCGCGATCACCGCGGCCGCGCTGGCAAGCATCAGACCGGCCGCCAGGATGATGAGCTGCGTGCCCCGCTGCAGACCCGATGTCTGCTCCAACTGCGGCTGTGCCTGCACCTGCCCGGCCTGAGCTTCAGGTGCTGCCTCCCCTGTTGTCTGCGGCACCACCTGATTGGCCAACCCCGGCTGGCTGGCGAACAAGGGCTGGTCGAAAAGGGTACCCAGGAGGGATTTGGGCTTGACGGGTTCCGGAACCGGGGTGTGGGGTTCGGGCATAGGAGCCGGTGCAGGGACGAAATTCTGCGGTACCACGGCAGGGGCAGGCTGGGGCGCCCGTACCACTGGCGCGGGTGCAGGTGGAGGCGGGGGTGGAGGTGGAGGC
>NZ_KI914806.1:23191-26141 GCF_000520535.1 Arthrobacter sp. H41 | reverse complement strand
GCCGATGCCGTGCGTGAACAGGTTGAAGCCGAGGTAGGCAGGGCTCGCGTCGGCCGGAATGTCGAGGGTCTCGACGTCGACGGCGTGGACCACCACGTGGTAGTTGTGGGGGCCGTGCCCCTCCGGAGGTGCCGCCCCGACGAACCCGGCGAACCCGCCGTCGTTCCTGAGCTGGACGGAACCCTCGGGCAGACCTGTCCCGCCGCCGCTTGCCGCGCCCGAGTCCAGGGTCGTGGTGTCGACGGGGATGTTGAACACTGCCCAGTGCCAGAAACCGCTCGCCGTGGGGGCGTCGGGGTCGTAGGCGGTGACCGCGAAGCTCCGGGTGCCCTCCGGGAAACCGGACCAGGACAGCTGCGGGGAGAGATCCTCGCCACCGGCGCCCATCATCCCCGAGGCCTGAGCGGCGTTGAGAGGCTTCCGGTGGTCGATGTCTTCGCTGGTCAGCTGGAACTCGGCGACCTTCGGAAGGTCGGCGTAGGGATCGCGGGTCATAGGTGTTCTCCTGGTTCAGACGGGATAGTTCAGACGGGATAGTTCGGATCGGGTCGGCGGGTTGGCTCCCGCGCGTGAGACGGTCACCGCTGCTGCCTGTGCGGCATAGGTGAGCACGGCGGTGAGTTGTTCCTGTGTTATTCGGTGCAGCTCCTCCCGGCGATGGGCGCCGTCGAGCTCGAGGTCGACGAGCGCACCGAGCAGCGCCGCCATGAAGGAGTCCCCTGCGCCGACGGTGTCCACCACACTGGTGGCCGGAGCCCTTACTTCGACCTCACCCGCCGCGCATATCCCCCATGGTCCCTTCGAACCGCGGGTGACCACGACAAGGGAACAATTCCCGGCCAGCCAGGCGCGTGCCGAATCCTGTGCGGACCTCTCCGGATACAGCCATTCGAGGTCCTCGTCCGAGGCCTTGACGACATCGGCGAGCGCCACGAACCGCTCAGCTGCCGCGCGGGCGAAATCCACGTCGCGGATGATCGTCGGCCGGCAGTTCGGGTCATAGGTGATCGTGGCACGGGGGTGCGCCTGCTCCACGAGCCTCAGCACTTCGGCGGCTCCGGGGACCAGCATGGTGGCGATGGAACCGGTATGCAGCAGGGTGGTGCCGTTCAACAGGTCGGCCGCGTTCCCCTGGAGTTCGGGCAGGTCCCACACCAGCTGGAATTCGTAGGAGGCGCCTCCCGCCGGATCGAGCCGCGCAGTGGCCACGCTGGTGGGATGAGCGTCCGGCCCGAAGGGCGAGAGCACCGAGTTCTTCCTCAGATGCTGCTGGATCATCCGCCCGTAGGCGTCATCGCCGTACCTCCCCACGAACTGCGCTGGATGACCCAGCCGGGCAAGGCCCACCGCTACATTCATGGGGCTCCCGCCCACATGGGCACGCGGGGAGGCTGTGTCGCTGACGACTTCGTCGATGAGGGTTTCCCCGATTACGGTGAGCACCCTGTCAAAAGTACCAGCCGGACCTGAACAGTACGCCCCGGAAGGGTTTCCTAGGCGTCGCCGTCGACGTCCGTCCTGCCGGGTTCGGGTTTCCCCCGGAAACGGCGCACGCTGTAGGCGATCAGGGCCAGCGCGATCAGCGAGGAAACGACGAGGCTGATTCCGGTGCCGGATCCGCCGAACAGCCAGAGACCGTCGGACAGGAACCACCACTCCGGCACTGGGACCTGCAGGATCCACAGCACACCGAGTCCCAGGATGATGAGTGCTCCGAGGCAGCTCAGGAGAATGCGCGGAATGGTTTTGACGCCGATGGCGGCGGCCTGGAAGGCGCGGGCCTTCACCGGTGCAAGGTGGCGCTTGGCCCAGTCGTACTGCTGGGACAGGACGGCCAGCCCGCCTACGAGCATCAGCAACCCTGGTCCGGGGAGAATCAGCGCGGCGAGGCCGAGGACCACGAGGGACCAGCCGAGGATCTCGATGCCGGTGCGCCGCACCCACCCGGAGATCCGCTCTTTAGCTGCCACCTAAACAGGATTGCATAGTCGGCGGCCGTAGTTCGACGCGCGGGACGGCTGCCCGGTGAGACAGGGAACAAAAGGGAATCTGCATGCGTTTGCATCTACACCAGGGCCGAACCGGCCGCTGAACACTCCAGGAGGACTATCGTGACCGCGAAGACCGAGGGCCTGCACCACGTCACCGCCATTGCCGGGGACCCGCAACGCAACATCGACTTCTACATTCGGGGCCTCGGGCTCCGCTTGGTGAAGAAGACGGTCAACTTCGACGACCCGGGCACCTATCACCTCTATTACGGTGACGAATCCGGCACGCCCGGCTCGCTGCTCACCTTCTTCCCGTGGCAGGGCGTCCGCAGCGGCCGCGTCGGCAGTGGCCAGTCCACCACCACGGCGTTCTCCGTTCCCCAGGGAACCCTCGGCTGGTGGCAGGAGCACTTCAGGGAAATCGGAGTTGCCTCAAGCATCTCCCGCGCTTCGTCCGAGGAGGAGCGGCTGTCCCTCCGCGATCCGGACGGCCTGCAGATCGACCTCGTCGCCTCCTCGCTGAGCGACCCGCGCAACCCCTGGGACTCCGCCTCCGTGCCCGCACAGTACGCCGTCCGAGGACAGCACTCCTCGGTGCTGACCGTCACCGATCCAGGGCCCACCCTCGAAACCCTGACCCAGGACCTCGGCATGAGGCTGCTGGGCGAGTCCAACGGCCGGTACCGGCTCTCCACGCACGACGGCGAACCCGGCACCGTCGTGGATGTTGTGGCCGACTCCTCCGGCGAGCGCGGCCTGGTGGCCGGTGGAACGGTGCACCACATCGCCTTTCGCGTTCCCGACCAGGCGACCCAGGAGGTGTGGCGCCAGGAACTCGCCGGGCGCGGCTACAGCGTCACGGCGATCCTGGACCACCAGTACTTCACCTCCATCTACTTCCGCGAACCGGGCGGCACACTGTTCGAGATCGCCACTGATACCCCGGGATTCGATATCGA
>NZ_KI914806.1:17856-23091 GCF_000520535.1 Arthrobacter sp. H41 | reverse complement strand
CCGCCGTGGCTCGAGCCGAACCGTGAAGCCATCTCCTCCGCGGTGGCGAAGATCGAACTTCCCGGGGAGAACAACCCCGCCGTCCAGACCATTTCTGAATAGGAGCTGACCATGACCGGACACCACGCCTGGCCGCACGTCTTCGAACCGGGCAGCACCGATGCACCCGTGCTGCTGCTGCTGCACGGAACCGGTGGAAGTGAATCCGACCTTCTGCCCCTTGCCGCACGTCTGGCACCACAGGCCGGTGTCCTTTCGCCGCGCGGTCCGGTGCAGGAACATGGCAGCAACCGCTGGTTCCGGCGTTTCGGGGAGGGTGTGTTCGACGTCGACGACGTGATCCGCCGGGCCGGTGAACTCGCGGCGTTCCTGGCGTGGGCCCGCGAGGCGTACGGCATCGGTGGGCGGGAGGTCATCGCCGTCGGATTTTCGAACGGGGCCAACATCGGCCTGGCTGCGGCCATCCTCCATCCGGAAGCGCTGGACGGCGTTGTTGCCTTCTCGGGAATGTATCCGCTGGAGGGACACACTGTCGATGCCGATCTGTCCGCCGCCGACGTCGCGCTGTTCAATGGCGACGCCGATCCCATGGCACCGCCGGCGAGCGTGGAGCAGTTGGCGGCAGTGCTCGAAAGCCGCGGAGCCCGGCTCACTCGCTCGATGCGTCCGGGCGGCCACGGAGTGCACCCCTCGGACATCACCGGTGCTGCGTCCTGGCTGGCCGACCGCAGCCGTAGGGTGTCCTCATGACTATTCAGCACACACCAGCCATGGACCTGCCCACCAAGGCAACCGAACTGCTGCGCCTTCACACGTCGCCGAAGATCCTGCAGGTGATCAATGTATGGGACGCCATCACGGCGAAGACCATCGCCGCTGTGCCCGGGACGGAGGCACTGGCCACCGCGAGCCACTCCATTGCTGCATCACTCGGTTATGACGACGGCGAGAACATCCCTGTGGACCTCATGATCCAAGCCGTGGGACGCATCGCCGCTGCAACCTCCCTTCCCGTCAGCGCCGATCTCGAATCGGGCTACGGCAATCCCGGGGACACCGTGCGGCGCGCGATCGGCGCCGGCATCGTGGGGGCCAACATCGAGGACCAGATGCGACCGCTCGCCGATGCCGTGGCCCAGATGGAGGCTGCAGTGAAGGCCGGCCAGGCAGAAGGCATCGACTTCGTGCTCAATGCCCGCACCGACGCCTTCCTCAAGGCGGCCGACCGCAGCCGGGACGACGTCCTGGCGGATGCGATCGAGCGTGGACGAGCGTTCCTCGAGGTCGGTGCGGCAAGCGTCTTCGTGCCGGGCCTGCTCGATGAGCCCACGGTCCGGGCGCTTGTGGAGGGAATCGGGCAGCAGCGCGTCAGCGTCATCAACGTGCCGGGCTCGCTCGCCCCATCGAAACTGCAGGAACTCGGGGTGGCACGCATCTCCTATGGCCCCTGGACGCAGCGCGTGGCCCTCACCGCCCTCGCCGACTCTGCGGCCGGTCTCCTCGCGGACGGCGCCCTTCCGGAAGGGACACGCCCGCTGAACTGAGCTCGTCTCCGAAGCAGGGGTTCCGCTCAGTCCCGGGCACTGCCGAGGGCACGCTCGAGGGTCCCGACCACGCGCTCCCAGGCACGGGTACCGGGCTCGATCATGGCGAAGTGGTCACCCGGGATGACGGTCAGCGTGGCCTCGGCTCCCGCCCGCCGTGCGGCGTCGACATAGCTGGTGGACTGGCTGAGGGGCACTGTGGCGTCATCCTCCCCGTGGAGCGCGAACACGGGAACGTCGAGGGGAACGGCGGCCATGGGATCGGCGAGGCGGTAGCGCTCGGGGTCGTCGCCGGGACCTGCCCCCAGCAGGCTCTCCACTGCGCCGTTGCTCAGGCCGAGTCGCTGCGCGTCCGCCAGATCCAGCACTCCGGACTGGCTCACTACCGCGCGCAGCTTCACCCGGGGCGTCCCACTGCCTGGGGCACCGGCGGGGAGGGTGGCCCGCCCTGCCGCCCACACGGCAAGGTGGCCGCCCGCGGAGTGGCCGAGTGCCGCCGTCGCGCCCGTGGTGAAACCGTGCTCCTCGGCCGCCGTGGCGAGAAGGTCGATGCCGGCTGCCACGTCATCGAAGGTGGCAGGCCATCCGCCGCCGTTGCCGACGCGGCGGTATTCGAGGTTCCAGCACGCGTACCCGCGCTGCACCAGGTCCTGCGCGAGGGGTTCACCCAGCTCAGCGCCGTACGTCGAGCGCCAGTACCCGCCGTGGATGATGACGATGACGCCGGCTACGGCCTGCCCGGCCGGCAGGTAGAGGTCCGCGAACTGGCTCGGGTCTCCGCCGTAAGCGTATCGCTCGGGTGGAACGGCCGCAGCGCTGGCCGCTGGAGTCCGGCCGGCTGGACGGCGCGTGCACGCTGCCGTGACCGCCGCCACGACAGCCGCCGTCAGGGCCAGAATCGTACGCCGTTTTGGATGCTCCACAGGGGGAAGCCTAGCCGTTCCCCTGTGGAAGTTAGGATGAGGGAACACCACTGGAACTGGAGGCACCGTTGAGCGCCTGGGACGACCTCGACCACCGCCTGCGCCCCGCAGTCGAAGCGAGCACCCGTGAATTCGAACGCATCCGGCCCGCCCTGGTGGAGGTGACCGAGGAAATGCGCAGGAGCATGCAGGGGATCTTCGACTCCTCGGAATTGCATCCGCTGTTCGTGACTGCACGCACCAAGACCGTGGAGTCCTTCCGGGACAAGGCGTCGCGCACGCTCGCCTCATCGGAGCCCGACGCCGCACCCACGCTCGTGTTCCCCGAGCCGATGCGCAACCTGACGGACCTCGTGGGCGTCCGCGTGATCACCACGCTGCCCCACGAGGTGGACCTCGCCGCCAACCTCATCAAACGCCAGCGGCAGGAATTCGACTGCCGGGGGGACCGCGAGAAGGACATCGGTTCCATCGAATCCGGCACCTACGGGTATTCGAGCCGCCACCTCATCATGCGCACCATCCACAATGACGCCGTGCGCCGGTTCCAGCAGGCCCAGGACCCCGAATCCAGGGCGGGTGGGAGCTACCTCTTCGAGGTGCAGATCCGCACGGTCCTCGCCCACGCCTGGTCGGAGATCGAGCACGACATCCGGTTCAAGGCCTCGAACCCCAAGGCATGGAGCCCCTATTTCGACCGCCAGTTCACCGGTACTGCGGCCATGCTCGAAACCGTCGAGTCGGCCTTCGCCGAGTTGCATGAGCGGTACGAGACGGTCACGGGTTTCTGGGACGAGGACGGGGAGGGCAGCGCACCGTTGACGCCCAACCGGATCCGGCACGTCTGGCAGACCCTGCTTCCGCACGTGGACCGGAAAGCCGACGACAACTGGGGGTGGGCGGCCGAGCTGCTGGCCGCCCACGAACTCCAAACCACCATCGAACTCGCTGCGCTGCTGCAGGCGGACACCATCACCACGGTGCGGCGGGCGCTCGATCACCGCTACTCCCCCGGGCCCGACCGCCTGCTCGATGACATGCTGCTGTGGCACTACGGAGCGCGGCATATCGACCTGACGGCCGAGGAGCCCGGAACCGAACTCAGTCCCCGCCGGGACAGCCTGCAGCGCAGGTTCCGCCAGATGCAGATCTTCCGGTCCCGCGGGCAGCACGCGCCGCGGTAGCGCCGCCTCAGTCGGCCAGGACCCGGTACTTCTCGATCCTCCGGAGCCTCCGCGCTTCAACGGGCAGGGACGCCACGGACCAGAGCTCATATTCGATGGCGGCTCCGAGCCGCGTACAGAATGCGCGCGGCTCCTCGGCGGCGTCCGGCCGTTCATCCACCACGTGATCCACGATTCCGCGGGCATGCAGCGCGGCGACATTCACCCCCTGCGCATTCGACATCCTGTCGGCGAATTCCGTACTCCGGTGGACGATGACGCTCGCCCCCTCGGGAGGCAGCGGTGAGAGCCAGGCGTGCTGGGCCGCAATGGTGCGGTCCGCCGGGAGGAGCGCCAGCGCCCCGCCGCCGGCCCCCTGGCCAAGGAGCACCGAGACCGACGGCGACGTCAGCCCGATGAGGTCGTGCAGGGAGCGGGCGATTTCGCCTGCAAGTCCACCCTCTTCCGCCTCCTGCGAGAGAGCCGCTCCGGCGGTGTCGATGACGGTCAGCAGCGGCAGCCCGAGTTCCTCGGCGAGTTTCATGCCGCGCCGCGCCTCGCGGAGAGAAGCCGGGCCCATGGCGGCGTCGTCGTTCCGCCGGGGGCGCTGGTGGCCCAGCACCACGCAGGGCTGACCGCCGAAGCGCGCCAGCGCCAGGAACAGGCCCGGATCCTTCTCGCCCTGGCCGGTGCCGTTGAGGGGAAGGACATCAGAGGCGCCGAACGCGAGCAGGCGCCGCAGGTCGGGGCGCCGCCGGTTCCGTGAAATGAGAATGGACGACCACGCCGAGCTCTCCGCGGGTCGGGCTTTCAGCGTCTCCGGAGCCGTCGGGGGCTCACCGGGGGTCGCTACGAGGACGTTGAGGGCCTGGTCAATGATTCCCGACAGCTGGGTGGGGCTGACGACGGCGTCGATCAACCCCTTGTCGAAGAGGTTCTCCGCGGTCTGGACGCCCTCCGGGAAGGGCCGGCTGTACAGCGCCTCATAGATCCGCGGGCCAAGGAACCCGAGGAGCGCCCCCGGTTCGGCGACGGTCACATGGCCCAGCGATCCCCAGGACGCCATCACACCGCCGGTCGTGGGATGCCGCAGGTAGACCAGGTAGGGCAGGCCGGCCTGCCGGTGCGCCCGGACTGCTCCGGTGATGTCCACCATGGCGAGGAAGGCAGGGGTGCCCTCCTGCATCCGGGTGCCGCCCGACGCCGGGCCTGCCAGGAGCGGGAGCTTCTCACGCGTGGCCCGCTCGATCGCCGCGACGATCCGGCGGGCCGCAGCAGATCCGATCGACCCGGCGAGGAAGCGGAATTCGGAGACGAGGACAGCGACGCGGCGGCCCCGGATCAGTCCCTCCCCGGTGAGGACCGATTCATCGACGCCGCTCTTCTCCCGCGCTCGCGCCAGCTCCTCGGCGTACCCTTCCCGGCCCTCGACCGGTTCGGTTACCGGCGAATCCCAGGAGGAGAAGGAGCCGGGATCAAGGACGACGTCGATCAGCTCGCGTGCGGTGAGGTGCCCCGGAGGGCTGATCCCTGATCCGGTTACGGGTGCGCCGGCTCCGCGCCCACTCACCGGCGGGCGCCGTCGTCGGTGTTCCTGCCGGCGCT
>NZ_KI914806.1:16690-17756 GCF_000520535.1 Arthrobacter sp. H41 | reverse complement strand
GGTGTTCCTGCCGGCGCTGCCGTCGGCGCTACTGTCGCCGGTGGAGGACGCGAGCCAGGCGCGGATGCGATCACCGTCGCCGTCGAGCAGGGGCGGTGCTGCGTGTCCGGTATTCGTGGTCTCGCCCCCGGCGTCGAAGAAGCGCAGCGGCGGACCGGGCAGGCTGATCCTGCCGAGCGTTTCGTGCTCCACGTCGACGAGCAGTCCCTGTGAGTGCACCTGCTCCCAGGCATACACCTCGTCGAGGCTGCGGACCTTGCCTGCCGGAATGCCCGCTGCGTTGAGCTTTTCCAGCAGCGGCTCGGCTTCGAAGGCCGAAAAGGCGTCCTCGATGTCGCGGATCAGGGCGTCGCGGTTGGTGACGCGGTCCGAGTTGGTTGCGAACTTCGCGGGGTCGAGGCCGAACGTCTTCGCGAAGGTGGCCCACAGCTTCTCGCTTCCCACGCTGATCTGCACCTTGCCGCCCCTGCAGCTGAAGAGGCCGTAGGGAGCGATGGAGGGATGATGGTTGCCTTGGGCCTGGGGCACCTCGCCGGCAACAGTGGTGCGGGTTCCCTGGAAGGCATGCACTCCGATGATCGCGGCGAGCAGTGAGGTCCGGACCACCTGGCCCTTGCCCGTGCGGTCCCGTTCCAGCAGTGCGGCGAGCGCACCGTAGGCGCCGTACATGCCGGACAGCAGGTCGGCGATGGGCACGCCGACCCGCTGGGGATCCTCGGGGCCGGGCCCGGTCAGGGACATGAGGCCGGCTTCGCCCTGCACGATCTGGTCGTAGCCGCTCCGGGTGGCTTCGGGGCCGTCATGGCCGAAGCCGGTGATCGACAGAATGACCAGGCGGGGGTTCAGTTCGTGCATCGCGTCGGTGGAAAAGCCGAGCCGGTCCAGCACGCCGGGCCGGAAGTTCTCCACGAGGACGTCGGCCCGCCGGATCAGGTTGCGGAGCACGCCCTGTCCGTCGTCGCTCTTCAGGTCGAGGGCAATCGATTCCTTGTTGCGGTTGCAGGAGAGGAAGTACGTCGACTGGCGGTCATCCTCGGGGCCCACGAACGGTGGCCCCCAGCCCCGG
>NZ_KI914806.1:14812-16590 GCF_000520535.1 Arthrobacter sp. H41 | reverse complement strand
GGGGCCCACGAACGGTGGCCCCCAGCCCCGGGTGTCATCCCCCGAGCCGGGGTTCTCCACCTTGATCACCCGGGCGCCGAGGTCCCCGAGCATCATTCCTGCGTGCGGTCCTGCTAGCGCACGGCTGAGGTCCACCACGAGGTAGCCACTGAGGGGTCCTGCACTTGTCTCCGGTGTCATGTGCTGTTCCTTTCCTGGGAATGATATCGGGGGCCTACAGCCATCCCGGAACCACGAGGATGAGCCAGGCGATCACCGGGCCGGCAACCACCACGAGCGCGCCATACCCGAGAATCTGCCGGTAGAAACGGTCCTTGTCGGTTCCCTCGGGGGCGTTGGCGAGAACCAGCGCACCGTTGGTGGAGAACGGCGATACGTCGACGATGGTGGAGGACACCGCGAGCGCCGCCACCACGCCCACGGCACCCACCTCACCGGATTCGAGGAACGGGATGGCCAGCGGGATGAGGGCCGCGAGAATGGCTGTCGAGGAGGCGAAGGCCGAGACGACGGCGCCGATGTAGCAGATGAGGAGCGCGGCAAGCAGCGGCATGCCGAGGCTCGCGACGCCGTCGGAGACGTATTCGATGGTGCCGGCGGCCTGGAGGACTCCGACGAAGGTCAGCATCCCGCAGATCAGGAGCACTGTTGACCAGGCGATCTTGTTCACCGCGCCGCTCTGCGCCTTGGGTGAGATGAGGGCGAGGATGACGGCCACGGTGATGGCGACGAATCCGACGTCGACACTGAAGCCGAGGGCGATGACCGCGAGGGCGATCAGCCCGAGGATGGTGGCGGTCTGTGAGATCTTGTCCTCGCGGGACTTGGTGGCGACAGCGCCGTCACCGGCGGGGTCGCGGGGGCCGTAGGTGCCGCTGCCGGAGCCCTTGAAGGTCACGTCCGCCGCTCGGGCGCCGGCGCTCAGATTCATGCGTGCTTCAGCGGCTTCCTCCACGAAGTGGGCGCCGAGGTCCCCGAGCATCATTCCTGCGTGCGGTCCTGCTAGCGCACGGCTGAGGTCCACCACGAGGTAGCCACTGAGGGGTCCTGCACTTGTCTCCGGTGTCATGTGCTGTTCCTTTCCTGGGAATGATATCGGGGGCCTACAGCCATCCCGGAACCACGAGGATGAGCCAGGCGATCACCGGGCCGGCAACCACCACGAGCGCGCCATACCCGAGAATCTGCCGGTAGAAACGGTCCTTGTCGGTTCCCTCGGGGGCGTTGGCGAGAACCAGCGCACCGTTGGTGGAGAACGGCGATACGTCGACGATGGTGGAGGACACCGCGAGCGCCGCCACCACGCCCACGGCACCCACCTCACCGGATTCGAGGAACGGGATGGCCAGCGGGATGAGGGCCGCGAGAATGGCTGTCGAGGAGGCGAAGGCCGAGACGACGGCGCCGATGTAGCAGATGAGGAGCGCGGCAAGCAGCGGCATGCCGAGGCTCGCGACGCCGTCGGAGACGTATTCGATGGTGCCGGCGGCCTGGAGGACTCCGACGAAGGTCAGCATCCCGCAGATCAGGAGCACTGTTGACCAGGCGATCTTGTTCACCGCGCCGCTCTGCGCCTTGGGTGAGATGAGGGCGAGGATGACGGCCACGGTGATGGCGACGAATCCGACGTCGACACTGAAGCCGAGGGCGATGACCGCGAGGGCGATCAGCCCGAGGATGGTGGCGGTCTGTGAGATCTTGTCCTCGCGGGACTTGGTGGCGACAGCGCCGTCACCGGCGGGGTCGCGGGGGCCGTAGGTGCCGCTGCCGGAGCCCTT
>NZ_KI914806.1:0-14712 GCF_000520535.1 Arthrobacter sp. H41 | reverse complement strand
CCGTAGGTGCCGCTGCCGGAGCCCTTGAAGGTCACGTCCGCCGCTCGGGCGCCGGCGCTCAGATTCATGCGTGCTTCAGCGGCTTCCTCCACGAAGTGCCCGATGCGGCTGGAAAGCAGTTTGCGTCCGCCCAGCACGATGAACAGGGCGACGGCGATCAGCAGGTTGAAGATGAAGCTGGCGAGGAAGATGGCCAGGGGGCTCGACTCGAAGCCGGTGTCGGCCACGATGCCGTTGACGATGACGCCGTAGACGGCGATCGGCGAGAAGCCGCCGGCCTGCGCTCCATGCACCACCATCATGCCCATGAGGAGCGGACTGATCTTGTGGCGCGCGGCGAAACCGAGTGCCACGGGCGCCATGATGGCGACTGCCGCCGGGCCGAGCGCGCCCACCGCGGTGATGGCGGCGGTGATGAAGAACATCACCCAGGGAATCAGCGCCACGCGGTTACGGACCAGCTTCACGGCGCCCTGGACCAGCAGGTCGATGGTCCCGTTGTTCTGCGCGATGGCGAAGAGGTACGTGACGCCGACGAGCGTGAGGAAGAGCCCGCCGGGGAATTCGGCGATGATGTCATCGGTCTCCATCCCCAGGACCACGGCCCCGAGCAGGAAAGCGCCGACAAAGGCAAGGGCACCCATATTGATGGGCAGCAGCGTGGCGATCAGGAACATCGCCGCAAGGATGGTGATCGAGAGCAATGGAGCGGACATCTTTATCCTCCAGCGGACAGTCGTGGCATGTGAGGTGGATTACAGGCTCACTGGCCTAGACTGTAGGAGAATGCAGTTGCTTGTCAATTAGTTCCCCGCTCTGTTACCCCGACCAGCCTGGAGGCCTTCATGACGGATCCACCAGTCCCCGGAGCACTGGGACGGCTTGCGCGCCCCCGGCTGTACGAGCAGCTCGTCGAGCAACTGCTCCGTCACATCGAATCCTCGAAGCTCGTACCGGGTGATTTGCTGCCCGCCGAACGGGAACTGGCGGAGCGGCTCGGGGTCTCGCGTGCCACGCTTGCGCAGGCCCTCGTTGCGCTGGAAGTCCTCGGCGTCATCGACGTCCAGCACGGAACCGGAGCGGTGCTGCGCCACCGGCCGAGCATCGCCGCGGTGATCAAGGGTCTGCGCGAGCACCAGAGTCGGCTTCCGGACATCGTGGAGGCCCGCAGCACCCTCGAGGTGCGGCTCGCCTCCCTTGCCGCCGAACGGCGGACCGGGCAGGATCTGTCAGCGATCGACGCCGCCCTCGCGGCCATGCAGGCGGAGATCGACGACGGCGACCGCGGCGCGCATGGCGACGAGATGTTCCACCAGTCGGTGACGACCGCGGCCCATTCACCCGTGATGGCACAGCTGATGGCCTTCATCGGTGAGATGGTACTGGAGACGCGCCTCGAATCGCTTGCGCAGCCCGGCCGGCCGGAACAATCCCTTGAATCACACCGTGCTATCGCCGCGGCGATCCGCCGGCAGGACCCGCGCGCGGCAGCCGGCGCCATGCAGAAGCACATCGAGCTCGTGTCCGACGTGGCGCTGCTGAAGTAGGCGCCGGCCGGGCAGCGCCGCTCGGATTGCGGATCGCGCGCCAGAGCGCGACGGCCGCACCGGTTTTATCCAGTGCGGCCGCCGCCGTTCCGTTCGCGGGTCCTACTTCTCGGAAACCGCTGACGCGAGGTTCCCCAGTGATGCGTCGAGGTCCTCGACGGACACCTCGGGGAAGGACAGCTTTTTCAGGATTTCCTTGTCCGTGACATGCGTCCAGTCATAGGTGACCGACACCTCGGTGGAGTCGGGGCCGGCGGGCTGCAGCTCCCAGACCCACTGCCAGCCCGGCGGGACTTCCCCGGCCGGAGCGGTCTTCCACGCGAGGAGCTTGTTCGGATCGTAGCCCACCACGTGGTTGTCGGTCTGATAGTCGCCCCCCATCTTCTCCCAGTGCTGGTTCATGGTGAACTTCTGGCCGACGGCGGTGATGCGGTCCGACTTGTCATCCGACTGCACCATTCCCGAGCCGTCGAGCGCGGCGTGGTGGGCGGGGTTGGAAAGGATGGTGAAAATCGCGTCCGCTGGGGCGTCGATGGTCCGGCTTGCGGTGATGCTTGTTTCAGTCATAGGGCGTTCTCCTTCTGGTTGTGGTGACATTCTTTACTTCGCGTCATCCGGCGAAGATTCATTCAGCGTCCACCCGGTGATCGACTCGAGATCCGTGCCGGCGTCCCGGGTGTACTGCCATGCCCGCTGCCGCTGGTCCTGGAGGTCCTGCCGCAGCTGCGCCTGGGTCGGGCTGAGGGAAGGCACCCGGTCGATCACGTCCATGGCGAGCTGGAACCGGTCGATCTGGTTCAGCATCGCCATATCGAACGGCGTCGTCGTCGTGCCTTCCTCCTTATATCCCCGAACGTGCAGGTTCGCGTGGTTGTTCCTCCGGTAGGTCAGGCGATGGATCAGCCAGGGATACCCGTGGTAGGCGAAGACCACCGGTCCGGTGGTGGTGAAGAGGGTGTCGAAGTCCCGCGCCGAGAGTCCATGGGGATGCTCCGACTCGTCCTGGAGGCGCATCAGGTCCACCACGTTCACCACCCGGATCTTCAGTCCGGGGACGCTCTTCTTCAGCAGGCCCGCGGCCGCCACCGCCTCGAGCGTCGGCACGTCACCGGCACACCCGAGGACGACGTCGGGCTCCAGCCCCGGCTCCTCGCTTCCCGCGAAGTCGAGGATCCCGATGCCGCGCTGAACGTGAAGCCTTGCTTCCTCCGGGCCGAGCCACGTCGGCGTGGGCTGCTTCCCGGTGACGATCACGTTGATGGTGTCCCGGGTCTTCATGCAGTGCTCGGTGACGGCAAGCATGGTGTTGGCATCGGGCGGCAGGTAGACCCGGATGACGTCGGCTTTCTTGTTCACCACGTGGTCGATGAAACCGGGGTCCTGGTGCGAGAAGCCATTATGGTCCTGCTGCCACACATGACTGGACAGCAGGTAGTTGAACGACGCGATGGGCCGCCGCCAGGACAGCTCCTGGTGCACTTTGAGCCACTTCGCGTACTGGTTGAACATCGAGTCGACGATGTGGACGAACGCCTCATAGCAGTTGAAGACACCGTGGCGCCCGGTCAGCAGGTAGCCCTCGAGCCAGCCCTGGCACAGATGCTCGCTGAGGACCTCCATCACGCGACCGGACCGCGCAAGGTGTTCATCGACGTCCTCGATGCGCGGCTCCCACACTTTGTCCGTGACGTCGTAGACGGCGGACAGCCGGTTCGACGCCGTCTCGTCCGGGCCGAACAGCCGGAAGTTCGTCGGGTTCGCCGCGATGACGTCCCGGAGATACCCTCCCACGGTCTCCATGGGGCTCACCTTTTCGGACCCGGGGCTCGACACCTGCACAGCATGATCCTCGTAGGCGGGCAGCAGAAGGTCCCGCAGCAGCCAGCCACCGTTGGCATACGGGGTAGCGCTCATCCTCAGCGTGCCCTCCGGCGCCTGCCGCGCAATGTCGGAGCGCAGCTCGCCATTCTCGGTGAACAGCTCGTCGGGACGGTAGGAGCGCATCCACTCCTCGAGCTGGTGCAGGTGCTCCTCATCGGTATGGATCCCGGTCAGCGGCACCTGATGGGCACGCCAGGTGCCCTCGGTCTGCTTGCCGTCCACCGCGGCCGGGCCGGTCCAGCCCTTCGGCGAGCGGAGCACGATCATGGGCCAGCGCGCAGCCGCAGCGTCCGCTCCCGCCGGGGCGATGCGCGCCTGCTCCTGGATGGTGTGGATATCCTCGATGCACGAGTCGAGGGCCGCGGCGAAGTCCTGGTGGGCCGCCTCGGTTGCTGCCGGATCCGTGACACTGACGAAGTGCGGCTCATACCCGTACCCGGACATCAGCTGCCGCAGCTGCTCCTCCGGCATGCGGGAGAGCACCGTGGGATTGGCGATCTTGTAGCCGTTGAGGTGCAGGATCGGGAGCACTGCGCCGTCGACCGCCGGGTCCAGGAAGCTGTTCGAGTGCCAACTCGCGGCCAGCGGCCCGGTTTCCGCCTCCCCGTCCCCCACCACTGCCGCAGCGATCAGGTTCGGATTGTCGAAGACCGCCCCATACGCGTGGGCGAGCGTGTAGCCGAGCTCGCCGCCCTCGTGGATGGAGCCGGGCGTCTCGGGTGCCGCGTGCGACGGGACTCCCCCGGGGTAGCTGAACTGCCGGAAGAGCTCCTTCAACCCCGCTTCATCCTTGCCGACGTGGCTGTACACCTCGGAGTAGGTGCCCTCGAGCCACGCGTTGGCGACGTTCGCCGGTCCACCGTGGCCCGGCCCTGTCACGAAGAGCATTTCCTGGCGGCGCTCGATGATGACGCGGTTGAGGTGCGCGTAGACGAAGTTGAGGCCGGGCGTGGTGCCCCAGTGGCCGAGCAGCCGGGCCTTCACGTCGGCACCCTCGAGCGGCCTTCGCAGCAGGGGATTGTCCCGCAGGTAGATCTGCCCCACTGAGACGTAATTGGCCGCACGCCACCAGGCATCGAGCCCGGAAATGTCCAGATCGGTCATTGCGCTCCTCCGTTGTTGGTGCCGTACCCCCGCTGATTAAGCACGTATGGCTGCTTCAAACCGTTTGAAGGCGCCTTTTGTGCTTAATCAACTGGGGGTCCTACAGTTCGACGACGACGTCGGACGGCCTCTTGTCCGGCCGCCACCCACGCCACACGGGATGGCGGAGCCGTCCACCACCTGTGCGGCCGCTGTACTGCACCTCCCCGACCAGTGCGGGCCGGACCCAGTGCGCATCGGCGGCATCGGCGCCCGGCACATCACTCAGCGGCGGCGTCTTGCGGGCCATCTTCTTGAGCCTGGCACCGACATCGGCGAGCTCGCGGTCCGTAAGGCCGGAGCCCACCCGCCCCAGGTATCGAAGGTCGACGCCGTCGGGCACCGCAACCAGCAATGAACCGACCTTCGACGCCCGGTTTCCCCTGCCCGGACGCCATCCCACCACCACTACCTCCTGGGTGTGCTGGTGCTTGATCTTCACCCAGCTCGGGGAGCGTGCCCCCGGCGTGTAGTCGCTGGTGAGCCGCTTGGCCAGAATCCCTTCAAGACCCAGCTCCCTGCTGGCCTCGACGGCTTCCTCGAGGGTGGCGTCAAGGGCGGGCGGTACCTGCACATGGGAATCCGGAGCCTCATCCACTGCTTTTCGAAGGATCTCCCGGCGCTGGCAGTAGTCGAGCCCGGTGAGGTCCGTGCCCTCGAACGCCAGCAGATCGAACAGCAGGAAGCGTACCGGCGTCTGCTGCGTTGCCGCCTCGATGTCGGCCGGATCGGTCAGCTTCAGACGTGTCTGGAGGAGGCCGAAATCAGGCCGGCCCACCTTGTTGAGCGTCACGATCTCGCCGTCGAGCACTGCCGTTTCGGCGCTGACAAACCCGGCAAGGTCGCCGAGCTCGGGATAGAGCAGCGTCATGTCATTGCCGTTACGGCTTGTCAGCTGCACGGCATCTCCATTCACGGTTGCAATGGCACGAACCCCGTCCCATTTCATCTCGTACGCCCAATCCTCCGGGTCGGGAATCGCCTGCGCGGAGCCGAGCGTCGCGAGCATCGGTTGAATGAAGGAGGCTCCAGCAGCAGCCCCGGCGGGCACCGGGTCGGTGGGCAGGGAAGGGTTCCGGTCCGGATCCCGAGCCTGCGACGCAACCGGCGCCTCCTGGCCTTCCGGCTGCTCCTTCATGAGATGGATCAGCCAGTTCTTGTCACTCCCGGGCTTCCCGGAGGACCCGGTATGAATGAGCGCGAAGCGGCGCGTCGCTGAGCCGCTGCGCTCCAACCCGCCATCCGCGCGCCCGTGCACGGTGCAGATCACCTCCTTGCCGTCGCGCCATTTCTCGAGCTCATATGTGCCGGCATCCCAGATGCTCACTTCGCCGGAGCCGTATTCCCCTTTGGGAATGTTTCCCTCGAAGGACCCGTAGTCGAGCGGGTGGTCCTCGGTCTGGACTGCGAGGTGGTTCTTGTCCGGTGCTGTAGGCGGCCCTTTCGGCAGCGCCCACGACACCAGCACGCCGTCGTGTTCGAGGCGGAAGTCGTAGTGGAGCCGGCGCGCATGGTGCTCCTGGATGACGAAGCTGTTGCCGCCCGGTGCGCCAACCGTTCTCGGGACAGGCTCAGGGGTCTTCGCCGGGTCCCGCATGGAGCGGTACTTCGAGAGACGGTCTTCCTGGGACGGAGCCGCCTGAACCGTCCCGGATGATCGCGGCGCCGTGTCCGCAAAAACATCCCCGAGCTCTTTCACCCGCAGCATCACCGTGCGGTAGTCGAGCTGCTGCAGGTCGGGATCGTCGAGTTCCTCCCATGTCCGCGGTGCGGCCACCAGCGGCAGGAAGCGGCCGCGGAGCGAGTACGGGGCCACGGTGGTCTTGTTGCTGTTGTTCTGGCTCCAGTCCACCAGCACACGGCCCGTGCGTCGGGCCTTCTTCATGTCGCTCACGGCGAGTCCCGGATGGTCCGCCTCCAGGGCACGCGCCAGTTCATGCGCCACGGCGGACACCCCTTCGGAGGACTGCCTGCCGTCGAGGGCGCAGTACAGGTGGATTCCCTTGGATCCGCTGGTGACCGGGCGGGGTTCCAGGCCCATGCCCTGCAGGATCCCGCGGGCGAGCCGTGCCACCTCGGCGCACTCCGCCAGACCCGCACCATTCCCTGGGTCGAGGTCGAGAACCAGCCGGTCCGGGTTGCACTGCTCCCCCTGCGCCCCGAAACGCCACTGGGGAACATGGAGCTCGATGGCTGCGATCTGCGCCAGCCAGGTCAGGGTGGCAGCGTCATTGAGCATCGGGTAGACGTTGGTGTGGTCTTTGTGTTCGATCGCGTGACGCTGCACCCAGTCGGGAGCGCTGGCATCAATATTCTTCTGGAAGAATACTTCGCCCGGCCTTTCGGGCGTACCCACGCCGTGGACCCACCGCTTCCGAGTGACGGGCCTGTCCCTCGCGGAGTGGATCAGCTGGTTCGAGACCGCGGCGTAGTAGGCCAGGACATCGGCCTTGGTGGTCCCGGTTTCCGGATAGAGCACCTTGTCGAGGCTGGTGAGCCTCAGCGTCCGGCCGTCCACGCGCACACTCTGCGCTGGAGAACCCGGGGTGGCCATGACCCTAGTCTTGCCCGGATGGGTGGGGAATTCCAGTCCTGATAAGCAGGCTTACTACTTGACGGGGAATCAGTCGGAGAACTGCGCACGGTAGCGGTCCACGTAAACCTGCCAGAGCGCCGGATCCTGCCCGAGGTCCCGCTCATTGAGGAAATCGTCCAGCCCCGAGAGGGTGAGGTGCCACCCTGCCGCCATGGTGCCGAGGTGGGCAGGATTTCCCGCGATGATGGACAGCACCAGTCGGCAGCCGTTGTTCTCGGCCCGGTTCAATTCCCAGCGAAGCGTCTCCTTCTCCCAGGTGAAGGAGAGGAGCGACGGCTTCTCGGCCTCGAGGACAATCCCGTGCAGCGGCCGCTGGTCGGCATAGGTGAAGCTCACCTCGGTGTCCCTGCGGGGCTGGATATCCATCTCGCAGGGGAACCAGTACTTCAGCTTTTCCGGCTCGGTCAGGTGCTTCCACAGCTTCGCCGGCGGGTAGGCGAAGGGGTACTCGAGCGTGAGCACCGTGGCGCCGTCGTCGTTGATCGTCTTGCTGACTGTAGGTTCTACGGGTTCTGGGGTCTCGGAAGTCACTTTGCAAGTCTAAGCGGCAGGGGTGCGGCCGGGGTTGCCGGGCCGCTCTGGTGCAGGTCCACCGGCCTGGTGTTCACTTGGAGCATGGAAACCGAGTCATGAGAGCCATCTGGAAGGGTGCCGTCGCCTTCGGCCTGGTCAACGTGCCGGTCAAGGTCTACAGCGCCACCGAGGATCACGATATTGCGCTGCATCAGGTCCACGACAAGGACGGCGGCCGCATCCGCTACCAGCGGCGCTGCGAGATCTGCGGCGAGATCGTCGACTTCAAGCACATCGACAAGGCGTACGACGACGGCGAGCGCACCGTGGTACTCACTGACGACGACCTGGCCTCGCTACCCGTCGAAAAAAGCCGCGAGATCGAGGTGGTGGAGTTCGTGCCGAGCGCGCAGATCGATCCGATCATGTTCGACCGTTCCTATTTCCTTGAGCCGGATTCCACTTCCACCAAGGCCTATGTCCTGCTCCGCAAGACACTCGAGGAGACCGACCGCACGGCCGTGGTGCAGTTCTCGCTGCGTCAGAAGAGCCGGCTTGCGGCCCTCCGGGTCCGCGGTGATGTCCTGATGCTCCAGACCCTGCTCTGGAATGACGAGGTGCGTGATGCCTCTTTCCCCGCGCTCGAGGAGAAGGTGCGCATCTCCGCGAAGGAGAAGGAGATGTCCGCAGCCCTTGTCGAATCCTTCTCGACCGATTTCGATCCCGAGAATTTCAGTGACGACTACCAGGTCCAGTTGCGCACCCTCATCGACGCCAAGATCGAGAAGGGCGACACCCTCGACACCGAGGAGACGTTCGGCGGGGAATCGGGCGACGATGACGGCGACAACGTGCTCGACCTCATGGAAGCATTACGCCGCAGCGTCGAGAAGAACCGCGAGAGGAAGGCCGCAGCGAAGAAGTCCGACGGCACCTCCAAGAAAAAGGGTGCGTGATCGTTCTAGCCATTCCGCTCGAAGACGTCGGGAACACCGTCACTGTCGGCGTCGATCTTCTCGCGTTCCTCGATCCTCCGATACTGCCTGTTGCGGGTCCGCAGCACCACTGCGGCGGCAAGGGCGGCAAGAAGCGAGCCGGCGAGGATAGCCACCTTGGCATGATCGTCCTCGGGGGTCCCCTGGCCGAAGCCGAGCTCGCTGATCAGCAGCGACACGGTGAAACCGACGCCGGCCAGCATGGCGACACCGAGGATGTCCACCCATCCGAGATCCGGATCGAGGTTGGCCTTGTTCGTCTTGGTGACGAGCCACGTGGCCAGCAGGATTCCGACCGGCTTGCCGATGACGAGCGCCACCATGATGCCCACGGCGATGGGGTCGGTGACGGCACTGACGAAGCCCTCCGCCCCACCGATCGCGACGCCCGCCGAGAAGAAGGCAAAGATGGGAACCGCGACGCCCGCCGAGATGGGCCTGATGCGGTGTTCCATGGTGTCTGCCAGGCCTTCGGGGTCGACGTCGTGCGCCTGTGCAAGGTCATCCGACACCGACCTGTCGACGTCCTGCAGCGTCTTCTTCGGCGGCAGCACCGGAATCGCGAAACCCAGCAGGACGCCGGCCACCGTCGCGTGGACACCCGAGGCATGGACCAGCGCCCACACGGCGAAGCCGATGGGTAGCAGGATCACCCAGGGCGCCCACACCCGGCGCTGGAAGAACCCGGGGAACTTCTGGGCGAGAAATGCGTAGGCGGCGAGCGGCAGAACCGCCAGCAGCAACGGGGTGGGTGCAATATCGCTCGAGTAGAAGAAGGCGATGATGCTGATCGCCAGGAGGTCGTCCACCACGGCGAGTGTCAGGAGGAAGATCCGCAGCGAACTGGGCAGGTGTGAGCCGACGACGGCGAGCACGGCCACCGCGAAAGCGATGTCGGTGGCGGTCGGAATGGCCCAGCCGCGCAGGGCCTCGGGGCCGGCCGTGAAGGTTATGGCCACGTAGACGAGGGCGGGAACGACGACGCCGCCGACTGCCGCGGCCACGGGAACAACGGCGCGGTCGAATTTCCGAAGGTCTCCGGCAACGAACTCGCGCTTGAGCTCCAGTCCTGCGAGGAAAAAGAAAATTGCCAGCAGCCCGTCAGCGGCCCACGCGCCGACACTGAGTTCGAGGTGCCACGGTTCATAGCCGAACCGGTAGTCCCGTACGGCGAAGTAACCGTCGGCGGCCGGCGAGTTGGCGAGGATCAGTGCTGCGACAGTGGCCAGCAGCAGCAGCGCGCCGCCCACAGTTTCCTTGCGGAGGATCGAGGTAATCCTCAGGTGCTCCGGATAAGTGCTCCTGGTGAAGATGCGCTTTCCGTTCGCATCGGCGGGCTGGTGCTCCGGCAGTGAAGGTGGGTGTGCCACGGGGATTCCTTTGGTCGGGCTCGCTCGAATAGCGCCGACCAGTCTTCCCGGCTCACCAGTACTCATCCTAACTGGGTCTGTCCGCCTTGATCGGCTCCCGTCCCTTCCAACGTCTTCCCGTCCGGCGCCCGGAACAGCCTGATGGGTTCCTGCTACACGGTGAGCTGCGCGGCGATTTCCCTGCAGTGCTGCACTGTTCCATCCGGTGCCGTCGAGTACGCCGGAAAGTCGGCGCCGTTCCGGTTGAGCCAGACGGTTCGCATTCCGGCACGCGCCGCACCATCGATATCCCAGGGGTGAACCGCGACCAGGGCGATTTCAGCCAGGGGTGTCGAGCAGATCTCCGCCGCATATTCGTAGGCCGAGGCCGCCGGTTTCCACAGGGGCGCATCCTCGACCGAGAGTACTTCCTCGAAATGGCTGAGCAATCCGGCCCTCTCCAACAACGACGTCGCCGTGCCCGCCGCGCCGTTCGTCAGGGCGGCCACCCGTATCCCGCGCTCGGCCAGTGCGGTCAGGCCGTCGGCCACGTCCGGGTGCACGGGAAGTTGCTGGAAAGCGTCGAGAACGTGGCCGACGGCATCGTCGAGGTTCCGGTTCAACGGCTCTGATGCGAGGACCCGCCGAAGTGATCCCTCGGCGAGTTCGGCGAATTGCGGGTTGACGCCCGCGGCGGTCAGGGCGAACCCGTCCCGCAGGAGCGAGGCGAACCACAGTGACGCGGTTCCCGGCGGGGCGCCCACCTCCTCGAAGTGCTGCGCCATGCCCTCCATATTGGAAAGCGTCTCATTGACATCGAAGAGAACGAGTGAGCACTTCATCTACTGGCGGTAGCTCTCGACCTGGCTGATCGGCCGCGCGTCGGCATCCGCCGGATTCTCGCCCGCGTCGGCTTTGGCACGACGCTGACGGAGCAGGTCCCAGCACTGGTCGAGGTCTTCCTCGACACGCTTCAGCCTCGCTCCGGAATCCGGATCCGTTCCGCCGCCGTCGGCCGGGGAACCCCCACGAAGCTCATGCTCTTCCTTGACCAGCGCCTGGATGCGCTGGAGGATGTCCTGGTTGTCCACGTCGTCTCCTCCGGTTTTCCCTGGCTAGCGTTCCATTTCTCAGGCTACCCACGCCGGACCCCGGTGGCCAGCAGGTTTTCGTCCGTCGCGGTGGTACCGGACCGCATCCGGATGCGGATTTTCGGGCAGAATTGGGCAGTCGCGCCGAATGCCCTAAGCTATGGGAGAACCATTTGCCTGTGTAGCTCAGTCTGGTAGAGCATCCGCTTCACACGCGGAAGGCCCGGGGATCGAGGCCCCGCGCAGGCACCACTCTTGTTAGTTCTCCTTCCTTTTTCCCCTTGCCATACCCTCCGACGGCCGCCAAGGATGAAGGTATGGACTTTTCCCCGAACACCGCAATCGTCACAGGATCCGACTCAGGGATCGGCCGCGCTACGGCGCTTGCCCTCGCCGACGCCGGGTGCGACGTCGGCATCACCTGGCACTCGGACTCCGACGGCGCCGAGGAGACGGCGCGCCTGGTCCGCGAGCGCGGGCAGAAGGCGGTCGTGGCGCAACTCGACACCACTGACGCCCCCGCATGCGGAGATGTGATCGATCAGCTAGCGAAGGAGCTGGGCGGCGTCGACATCTTCGTCAACAACGCGGGAGTCAACGGCGGCACCCTGTTCATGGACACGGACTGGGACACCTGGCGCGGCACCATGGCGGCGAACCTTGACGGCGCCTTCGTCTGTATCCAGCGGGCGGCGCGCCATATGCTCGACGCCGGCAAGGGCGGCCGGATCATTGCGGTGACCAGCGTGCACCAGGAGCAGCCGCGCGTAGGATCCGCCGCCTACGACGCGTCGAAACACGGGCTCGGCGGCCTGGTCCGGACCATCGCCCTCGAACTCGGCGATCGGGGAATCACGGCCAACGCCGTCCTTCCGGGCGAGATCTCCACGCCCATGAACGACGCCGGCGACCAGGATCCCCGCGAAGTGGACCGTCCCGGCATCCCCGTGGGCAGGCCGGGTGATGCTCGGGAGGTAGCCGCCGTCATCGCCTTCCTCGCCTCTCCCGCATCGAGCTACGTCAACGGAGCATCCTTCGTGGTGGATGGCGGCATGCTGCAGATGGGTCCGCAGGCAGGGTCGCATTTGCAGAACGGGGACTGGCGCACCCTGTAAACCGCGCACCCTGTACCGTTGATCGAGTGAAATCAGCGAGAATCCGGTCTTTAGGTGCCGGCATGGCAATCCTGGCCCTTGGTCTTACCGGGTGTGGGTCGGACTACCCGTTGGGTCCCGAGCAGGAAGCGGCTGCCCGCAATGCGGACTCGAACCTGCGGGGCGCCATCACCGGCTCGGGTTCGTCTGCCTTGGGGCCGGCCATGAATGCGTGGCGCGCGGAGTTTTCCACGATTCACCCGCGCGCGCAGGTGCAGTACTCTCCGGACGGCTCCGGCGCGGGCCGCGGCGCGCTGCTGGCCGGCGCGGTGACTTTCGCAGGCTCCGATGCCGCTCTCGACGACGAAGAGCTGGCAGAGTCGACGGAAGTGTGCGGCCCGGGTGGTGCCTTCAACATTCCTGCCTACGTTTCCCCCATCAGCATCGCCTTCAACCTGCCGGGCATTACCGAACTCAACCTCGACGCTGCGACGATCGCCCGCATTTTCCGGGGTGAGATCACCACCTGGGACGATCCCGCCATTGCCGCCCAGAACGAGGGCGTGGACCTGCCCGCCACCAGGATCTCTCCGGTGAGCAGGTCTGACGATTCGGGGACCACCGAGAACTTCACCGACTACCTCTCCGCCGTGGTTCCGGAAATCTGGACCGACGAGGCCGACGGCACGTGGCCCGGCTCGCTCTCCAATGAAAATGCCAAGGGGAACGCGGGGGTGGTCAGCACCGTCTCCAGCACCGAGGGCGCCGTGACCTATGCCGACGATTCCGCCGTCGGCCCTCCCCTCGGGAAGGCGAACCTGCTGGTCGGTGACGAATACGTGGCGGTCAGCGGGGAGGCTGCGGCTGCCGCCGTCGACGTCGCCGCTGTGGTGCCAGGGCGGGAAGAGTACGACATTGCGCTGGACCTCGATCGGACCACCACTGCCGACGGTGTGTATCCGCTGGTCCTCGTGTCCTACCTCGTGTTCTGCTCGCGCTACGAGAACGAGCAGACCGCCGAGGTGGTGAAGGCCTTCGGTACCTACGCGGTGAGCAGTGAGGGCCAGGCGACCGCGGCGGAGGCCGCGAAAAGCGCACCTATCTCGCCGGGCCTCTCGCAGCGCGCCACCGAGGCCATCGAAACCATCGAAGTCGGAGACGTGTAACTCTCCTGTCAGCTGCCCGGGGTGCCCATCCGTGGTCCGCCCGAGTCGGGATCATTCAGGGAGCTGTCGGGCAGGGTGCCGTTGGCCGGTTCGGCTTCCCCGACAACCCCCGACGGGGGTGCACTGACGTCCCCGCGCCACGCACCGCTTTCGCCGCCGCTCTTCTCGATGAACTCCTTGAACCGCTTGAGGTCTCCCTTGACCTGCGCGGCGTCCGCATTCACCACGGCGCCGATCTTTTCAGTGAAGGTCTCGGGGTGCCAGTCGATCTGCACCATGAGGCGTGTGGTGCTTTCGTCGAGCCGGTGGAAGGTCACCACTCCGGCGTGCGATTCACCGTCGGTGCTCTTCCACGCCACGCGCTCGTCCGGGTGCTGCTCGGTGATCTCGGCGTCGAACTCCCGCCGAACGCCGCCGATGCTCGTGACCCAGTGTGTCCGGGTGTCCGAGGTCTGGGTGATCGACTCCACCCCGCTCATGAACCTGGGGAAAGTTTCGAACTGGGTCCATTGGTTGTACGCAGTGCTCACCGGCACTGCAACATCGATCGATTCCTGAACCTTCGCCATGAATTTGCTCCTTCGTCGGAACTTCGGCCCTCAGGTTCATCACCGAAAATGGTCACGAACCGATAAAACCGTAAGCTCACTTAGATTATGCAGATCGGTTGGATTTGGCCAACACACGGGTCTAGGGTGAAAAGTGGTCCGCGGCTTCCCCTGTCGATGTTTTCCGTCGATCCCTCGTCGCCGCAGCAGGCACTTTTCCTACCACTGGAGGATCCATGAAAGCTTCACCCACCCTCACGAACAATATGCAGGCAGTCCTGGTCGACCTCATCGAGCTGCACCTCCAGGGCAAGCAGGCCCACTGGAACGTGGTGGGCAAGAACTTCCGTGACATGCACCTGCAGCTTGACGAGATCATCGACGACGCCCGGTTGTTCGCCGACCAGTTGGCTGAACGCATGCGTGCTCTCCACGCCGTCCCCGACGGGCGCAGTACGGCCGTCGCCAAGGGCACTTCGCTCAACGAGTTCCCCGCGGGGCTGGTCTCGACGCAGGACACCGTCACCCTGGTGGTGCGGATGCTGAACGCAGCCGTCAAGACCATGCGCGACGTCCACGACCAGATCGACGAGGAAGATCCGACCACCGCTGACATCCTCCACGGTTTCATCGAGAAACTGGAGCAGTACGCATGGATGGTCGACGCGGAGAACATGACGCCGACCGCCAACGTCACGGAACCTGCGGCCGTCTAGCTCAAGACCTTCCGGAAACAGCCAAAAACGTGTGTCCTCATCTGTCGGCCAGATGAGGACACACGTTTTGGCG
>NZ_KI914805.1:22220-34112 GCF_000520535.1 Arthrobacter sp. H41 | reverse complement strand
TTCGGTGTGGATGGTGCAGTCGAGCCAGGCCAGGGTGTCGTCGAGGACGGGCTTGCCCCGTCGGGTTGGGTGCCAGGTGATGCCGGCCCATTTGTCGGTGCCTCGGCGGGCGAACTGGTTGGAGGTGGCTTCCTGGCTTGCCGAGAGGATGTTGACTGCGAAGGTTCCGGTGTCGCGGATGCGAGGGTAGGTGGTGCTGGCCTTCATGACGCTGAAGGGGACCAGGGGTGGGTCGACGGAGACGCTGTAGAACGATTGGCAGGTGACGCCGATCGGGCCTTCGGCGTCGTGGCCGGTGATGATGGTGATCCCAGATGCGTAGTGACCGACGGCGTCCCTGAACCGCAGCGGGTTGACGCTGCCAGTGGAGTCACTGATGAGGCCACTGTTAAGTGTGCTGGTGGGGGTTGTCATGGCATGGTGTCCGTGAGGCGTGGGTCGAGTCCGTACTGGGCCGGGGCGTTGAGGTGGTCGCGGAGTGTGGTGCCGTCGTAGTCGTGGCGGTAGATGCCGCGGTCCTGCAGGATGGGAACGACCTCGTCGACGAAGGTGTCGATGCCGTCTTCGTTAACGTCGATGGAGACCCAGAATCCGTCGCAGGCGCCGGCTTCAAACCACTCCTGCATATGATCCGCGGTGGCCGATGCCTCACCGACGGGGGTGGGGTGGTAGTCGATGACGCCGTGGGCGAGGATGTCGCGAATGGTCCACCCTTCGCGTGCGACCTCCAGTGCCCGTGCGGAGCGGGGGTCGAACGGGCTCGGGGTCGCGACGGCCAGCTGAGCGGGCGTGAGGGGTTGGTCGAGCTGGCCGGGATCGAGCTGGAGGTTCAGCATCGAGCCGAGGTAGGGGACCCGGGATGCTGCCGTGAGCTCGCCCAACTGCACGCGTCGGTCCAGGGCGGCGCGTTTGGTCTTGCCGATGGCGGGCATGACTCCGGCGAAGTACTTGATCTCGTCCGGGTTTCGTAATGCCCGGCGGGCGGCGTCACGGTAGGCCTGGCGTTGCTTGCGGGCATCATCGATGGTGAACGTGGCACCGATGACACCGTTGGCATAGCGTCCGGCCAGGTCCAGTCCGTTTGCGCCTCCTCCGGCGGAGAAGATGACGGGCTGTCCCTGCTCGGACGGTGGGATGGGCAGCGGCCCGCGGGAAGCGACGTGCTCGCCCTGCATGTTGATGGGCTGAATCTTGTCTGGGTGGGCGAACCGACCGCTTTTCTGGTCCTTGACCCATGCGTCCTGCTGCCAGCTTCCCCAGAGGGCCTGGGCGATCTGGATTGTTTCGTGGGCGCGCTGGTATCGCTGCGGCCGGGGCGCGACGGCTTGGCCGAAGTTCGCTGCAGCGGCAGGATCACTGGTCGTGACCGCGTTCCATCCGGCACGGCCGTGGCTCATCACATCAAGGGCCTTGAACTGGCGGGCGATGTTGAAGGGCTCATTGAAGGTCGTGGAACCGGTGGCGACGAGGCCGATGCGCTCGGTGGCCCGGGCGATCGCCGCGAGGTTCATCATGGGATCGAGAGTGATCTGGGGTGCCTCGTGGTCGACGTCGGCCATCAGACCGGGAAAGTCTGGAAGGAACAGGAAGGCGATTTTCCCGCGTTCAGCGGCCTGCGCGTAGCGGACCTGCGCATCGAAGCTCGCGTAGTTCGCAGGATCCACGCCGGGGGCGCGCCAGGCTGAGGTCTGCGATCCGTATCCGTTGCCCAGGTGCATACCCAGGATCATCTGTGACTTTGTCATTGGTTCTCCTTGTACTGCTATCTCGTGGTGCCTGTGATGGTGGTTGCTGTAGTGCCTGTCTTGATGCTCGACATGCTGCTTGGGGCGCGATGGTCAGACTCCGCCCGGGACCGGTCCGTCCAGATGCGCTGGTGGCGTGGTGTGACTTGTCGAGTTCCAACGTTGCCACTAATGTGAATGTCAAATTGGCCGAACAAGTGAAGGAGAGGTTTCATGCGTATTGGTGAGCTGGCAAAGAAAACGGAAGTTCCTGCCCGGATGCTGCGGTATTACGAGGAGCAGGGCCTGATCTCACCTCGTCGCCTGGATAACGGGTACCGGACGTATGACGACTACCTGGTAGATCGTGTGCGGAAGATCCGTGGGCTGGTCGATTCCGGGATCCCGACGCGGATCATCTCGAACATCCTGCCGTGCCTGGACCAGCCGCAGACCATCGTCGTGAAGAACGCCGAGCCCGGGTTGCGGGAGTTGCTGGTGACGGAGCGGGACCGCATGTCGGAGAAGATCGACTTCCTGATCCACAACCGGGACTCGATCACCCGGTACATCGAAGCGATCGACCGCGCCACCGTCTCTCCACGCCAGACGTCCAAAGCTAGCTAGCTTTCGTCTGGTGTGGGACGGGCTTTGCTGACGAACAGGGTGCCGATGACTGCTCCGAGGGCGAGGATCGCGGCGACGGTGAAGGCGGCCTGTCCGGCGTCGATGCCCTGAGTACGGCTGAGGGCGCCGGTTGGGGCGGCGTTCGCTCCGATGGTGAAGGCGGAGATGAGGATCGCGCCTCCCGCGGCGCCGGCGAGTTGCTGGACGGTGGAGAACGCTGCGGTGCCGTGGACATAGAGCTCGGTCGGCAGGGAACCCAGGGCTGAGGTCGTCATTGGCGCCCACATCAGTGCCTGCGTTCCGGTGATCACCAGGTACGTACCCAGAGCCACCCAGACGCTGGTGTTCTCTTCGATGGTGGTCAGGAACCAGATAGCCGCCGCCCAGATGATGGACCCGGGGATTGCCAGGGGTTTCGGTCCGACCTTGTCGTAGATGCGTCCACCGAGTGCGGAGACGATCGCGATCATCGCCCCGCCGGGGAAGAGGAACAGGCCCATCTGCAGGGTGTCCAGTCCGAGGACCGCGGTCAGGATGAGAGGCAGGACGAGAACCACGCCGAAACCATTCATCGCGACGAAGGTCATCACGATCGTGGGTAGGACGTAGGAGCGCGTCCTGAAAATCCGCATATCCAGGAACGGGTCCCGGTGCCGTTGCAACCGGACCTGACGGTAGACGAACGCTGCCACGCCGACCAAGCCAATGATGAGGGGGATGTAGGGGGCGACGGGTGCGTGGCCGGAGACTGATTCACCGATGGATGCCAGCCCGAAGACCAGCCCGCCGAAGCCCACAACGGACAGCAGCAGGGACACCACGTCCAGGGTTACCCGCTCAGGTACGGTGACGTTCCGTAGCTTCACGGCAGCCAGGACCAGTGTCGCGACGATGATCGGCAGCATGAGGATGAACAGCCACCGCCAGGAAAGCTGGGACAGGATCAGCCCGGAGACTGCGGGACCGACGGCCGGCGCGATGGCGGGGACCGCCGTGACGATGGCCATCATCCTGCCTCGACGCGAGACCGGAACCAGGCGCATGGTCGTCGTGATCAGCAGGGGCACGAATACTGCTGTACCGACCGCCTGAACGATCCGCCCGGCGAAGAGCACGCCGAAGCCTGGAGCGATCACAGCGATGGCCGTTCCGAGCAGGAACAGCGTCATGGAACCCAGGAAGATCACGCGGGTGGTGAACCTACGCATCACGAACCCGGTGGCAGGAATGAGCACGGCCAGGGTCAGCAGGTACCCGGTCGTCAGCCACTGACCGGTCGTCGGAGTGATGTCCAAATCGGTGATCAGCGTCGGCAGGGCAACACCGAGCATCATCTCGTTCAGCAGGACGACGAAGGTCGAGACCATCAGTAGCCCGATGATCATCGCGCTGCCCGGGGCTAACCGGTCATCGGACGGAGCCGCAGGGGTGCCGACGGCTGGCCCGAGGGGAGCGGTTTCTAGGGTGGACTCGCTCGGACTAGCTACCGACATAGGGCTCTCCTGATGGGGTGATGGTCTTATGAAATGAGTGTCAATTGCACGACTGCGTATTTCAGTCGGCGGTTTCGGTGTGAATGAGGGTTGATATGGGGGCCATCCGGAAACGAGCAGCTGTGCTGGGGTCGACCGGACGAAAGAGATCCCCGCGGGCCTCCGACGGGCTGAACGCCGGATAGGAACCCACCCACGCGACAGGGTGCTCGAGTGGCAAGGGCAGGAATTGGGAACTCACCAGACCATCGTGCAACCTTGCCACTAATGAGAAGGTCAAATTCAGGGTGCGGATGTGACGGACTGCACGATGCGGAGCGCGGTGCTTTTGGTGTCTCTACTTGACCTTGACACTGTTGGAAGGTTGGACACTTGGAGTGCTCATTCACTCCACGGAAGGATTCTCATGAGAATCAGCATTCTCGGCGCAGGCTCAATCGGTTCCACATTGGCTCTTAAACTCGCTGCAGCAGGGCACGACGTCAAAGTCGCCAACTCGCGCGGACCGGAAACAATCAACTCCGACGTCCTCGCGACAGGCGCGACTGCAGTCGAAGCGGCCACCTTGGTGCACGACGTTAAGGTCCTCATCACTTCGATCCCGCTCAGCGCCATGCCGGCAATCAAGGCCCTCGTCGCAGACCTTCCCGCGAATGCCATCGTCATCGACACGTCGAACTACTACCCCCTCCGGGACGGGCACGTACAAGCCCTCGATGAGGGACAGGTTGAAAGCGTCTGGGTCGCCGAGCAGATCGGTCGTCCCGTCGCGAAAGCCTGGAACGCGATCCTCTCCGGGACCTTTGAAGCCAAAGGGCTCGCAGCAGGACAAGTAGGCCGTCTTGCCATCCCCGTGGCAGCCGACCACGAGGCAAATCAGCAGACTGCGATGAGCCTGGTGGAGGACACCGGGTTCGATGCCGTCTACGCCGGCCGTCTTGCTGATTCCTGGCGCCAGCAGCCCGGTGCGCCCGCGTACTGCACCGAACTCAGTCGTGACGAGCTGACAGACGCCCTGGCCCGCGCGGACAACGACCTCCTGCCCGGTCGGCGCGATCAGGCCATGGCAACCATCGGCAAGAAGTTCGACTCCCTCACCACCGACGACATCGTCACCCTCAACCGGACCACCTACGCCTAGAGAGACTTACCGGCTTCACTGCAGCTTGCCGCCGACATCTTGACCATCAGGAACCCAGATGGCATCGCTGTCCTCGACCTCGAGTACTGGCATAGCCGCAGGCGCTGCTGCGGACGCGAGGTCGGATCGCAGGTCACCGTTGTATGTTTCGTCAAAGATCGCCATCCTTTGCCAAGACAAAGCAGGTAACCCGATGGCGGTCCGGCGAGGTCCAGCAATTCCGCCTGATTTTGTAACCGCGTCTCAGCAATGTGTCCCACTCTGCGTATTTTCAACAAAAGCTAGGAAGGCCTTGATGAGCTCGAGGGGAATTGGGATGGGAAGTATCTGATACGCCAAGGTCAGCACCCTGGATCAGAACGCTCACCTGCAGCAAACAGCACTACGTGCTGCGGGTTGTAGCCGGATCTTCACCGACCATGGCGTGAGTGGGACGAGGGCCAGTCGGCCCGCGCTGGACAAGCTGCTCGATCACCTCGGGGACGGAGATGAAGTCGTGGTGTGGATGCTGGACCAGTTGGGGGGCAATACCCGTAACATGCTGACCCTGATCGACGACCTGGAGCGCGATCAGCTGGCCGAGCGGACCAGGGCAGCTATGGCCGTGACAGCCCGATGCGGCCGGAATGCCGGGCGGAGGGAAGCGACCGCTGCTCATGAAGGTCCAGGGCTCACGCCGGCCGACGCCGGGAAGATCAGGGCAGCAAGCCTCGCCACCGTCTGCCGCTACTTGAGCATCGACACCAACGACATGCCCGGGCGCGAACTGGGGCCGATACCCACTACGGGCTCGCTCATCAGGCGAGAGAATTCGAGGCAGGGGAATTCGGTCAACCGTGTAGTAGGTGTCAAACCTCGACATTCAGGATGCCTCGCGTCGCAATCTGCCGCGCAAGATCCCTACGGAACTGCCCCTGAGATGTTTTGCACCGAGGCAAGTTCTCGAAACACCTACAAGCCCGTCATACCAGCAGCTCGTATGTTTGCGGGAGGCAGCGACCATGTGTCCTTGAAAAGCTGTTGATTTTCGCGACAACCACCTAGGTGAAGCGCCCCATAGCCATTCGATCTGCAACCAGTCCCGCGTAACCGTGTTACAACCGCTTGCTACCGCGCCAGGGCGCCGATGATTTCCTCCGGGGAGAGCCTGCGCTCTCCCACGTAGTACAGGACAGCGCTTTCGGGCAGTTGCGAGTCCCAACCGGGGTTGATCACGGCCCCTTCGTGCTGAACCGCGAGCACCGTGGTGGCGAAGCTCCGCCCCATCGCTTCCTGGATCTGTCCGAAACTCACCTGCGGGAGCGTCTCGGGTAGTCGCGTGCTGTACGTGTTCCGGCCGCCGTGACTCATGAGATCGGCATAAACGACGGCGATGCCGGGATCCTGCAGCTCTTCGGTCGCAAGGCGAGGTGAGTGCCACTGCACACAGCGGACGTCGGCGTCGACATAGGAGAAGTTGAGGGCGCGGCTCATGTCGCGCAGCGTAACGACCGTGTGCGCGTTCGGGTTCACATGCGTGACGGCCACTGCGACGGCAAGTGCCTCGTTGTCGTCGCGGGCGTCGATGAGCACACGCGCGGCACGGTGCACCCCGGCACGCCGCAGCACGCTTTCCTCGGTAAGATCACCGCGGACGAAACCAAGATCGGGATGCTCGGGCATCGGATTCTCTGGAACGTCATCCCAGGCGCACAGGGCAACCGCATGGGCATCATCGGCGATGATCTCGTGAATGAGCCGTTCGGTGCGCCCGGGCGTATAGCCCACGATCACGAGGTGGTCCGACATATCCAGATCCAGCTGGCCCTTCATGCGTTGTCCCTTCAAATTCTCGATTGCCATTGCGATCCTGGTGAACAGGGTGGTCAACGTGACGATGCCGCCCACAATGACGTAAACCCCGACGAGGCGACCGCCGACCGTGGTCGGGAAGAAGTCGCCGTATCCGACCGTGGCGGCGGTAACCAGGAACCACCACCAGTAGCTGTCCGCCGAGGTGATGGTGTTGCTGGATGGCTCAGCCCAGATCATCAACGGCCAACTGGTGAGGAACACCGCCAGGATGATGAGCGCCGGCATCACCCAGAAACGCGAACGCCCGAGCCGCCGGATCAGACGGGACAGTACAAATGGCACTCGGCGTTCCCTTCTCTCGGGGGACAATACCGTTGAACCATACCCTCCGACATCCGCCCGGACGGTACCCGAGCTACGAAGCCAGGACCGACGCTGACCTGGGACGCCACCACTGATAGGGACGATCGCGAGTTGGAATGGCAGTCACGCTCAGCAGGGGCGGGCCGCTACCTGGGGGAGCGGAGGTATTCCAGTTGAGCCGCCACCGAACTCTCCGCCGCGCGCCGCACCGACGGGTCGGCTTCGGCATAGACGACGTCGGTGACCTGTCGTATTCCGGCGTCGGGCCCGAGCTGTGCCACGGCGGAGCGGATCTGGGTCAGGCGGTCGAGTCGGTGCGTGCGGTAGGCGCGGACGACGTCGTCCAGCGCCGGCAGGACAGGACCGTGGGCGGGCAGCACCGTGGCGNGCGGGTCCCAGCAGTTCAAGCCGGTCGAGTGAGGACAGGTAGTCACTGAGGCGGCCATCCGGGTGGTCGAGCACTGTAGTGCCGCGGCCCAGGACGGTGTCGCCGGTGAGGACGGAACCTGCCGGACCATCAGAGGGAAGGTGGAAGCAGACGGAATCCGAGGTGTGTCCTGGCGTGGCCACTACCCGGATCTCCGTTCCGGCGACGGCAAGGATCTCGCCGTCCTGCAATGGCTGCTCCCCGAGGCAATGGTGGGGATCGGCGGCACGGACAGGGGCTCCGGTGAGTTCGCGCAGGCGTGCGGCCCCGGCCGTGTGATCGGAATGGCGGTGCGTGATCAGGATGAGTTCCACGGGGTCGGCAGCCAGGCCCTGAAGGTGCTCCTCGTCGAGCGGACCGGGATCCACCACGACCGCTGCCGAGTGACCCTCCGCAGCTATCAGGTAGGAATTGGTGCCCTCGAGGCTCATCGGCCCAGGGTTGGGCGCAAGCCTGAAGCGTATCAGGGCGGTACAGCGGGCCTGGGAGGAACGTTCGGCTGCCACCAGTACATCTTCGCATTACTCTTCCCAGGCCGGGCAGAAAGAGGTACGAGCAGGCAGGATGGGCGATCCTGCCTCGCGCCACGTTTCATGGGGCGTGGAAGCGAAAGCTAGAGCGGGCTGCGGGTTCCCACCTGCTCCTGCTCGAGGATCAGCGAGAGCAACGTCACCGCACCGGTCTTGCTCAGCGGATTGTTGCGGTTGCCGCATTTCGGCGACTGCACGCAGGACGGACAGCCGTCGCTGCACTCGCACGCCGAAATCGCGTCCCGGGTCGCGGTGAGCCAGGTCCGGGCAGCCTCGAAACCTCGCTCCGAGAATCCCGCTCCACCCGGATGCCCGTCGTACACGAAGATCGTCGGCAGTCCCGTATCGCCGTGCAGTGCCGTCGATACTCCGCCGATATCCCAGCGGTCGCTCGAAGCGACTAGCGGAAGCAACCCGATGGCGGCGTGCTCGGCCGCGTGCAGCGCTCCGGGCAGCTCCTCGGCGGTGATGCCGGCGTCCTCCAGCAGCTTCGGGGCGATCTCGAACCAGACGCTCTTGGTGAAAAGGTCCCGTGCGCCGAGCTCCAGGGGTTCCTCACCCAGAATCTCGTTCGACACGAAGGCCTTCCGCTGGAAGGACACCACCTGGGTGGTCACCTTGACGTCGCCGACGTTGGCGAGCACCCCGCCCCAGATCGCCGTGCGGTTCCGCCCCACCACCTCGATCTGCGTCACGTCCCGCGCCTGTGTGTAGAAGTCTGGATTGGCGCGCTTCACGACGGCGCAATGGTCCTGCTCGTTCAGCTCCTCCACCACATAGGTGCGCCCCTGATGCACATAGATTGCTCCCCGGTGTGCCTGGTAATGGCTCTGCGGCGAATCCATGGTGCCGAGGAGGGAGCCGGTGCCGGACTCCACGATGTTGATGGGACCACCGCCGTCGGCCCGAAGGTTCACCATCCCGGCAGCACTCTGCGGGTGGGTCCAGAACCAGCCTGCAGGGCGGCGCCGGAGATAGCCCTGCTCACACAGCTGCGTGAGCAGGGTGTCCGAGGTGGCGCCGAACAGCTCGAGGTCCGGCTCGGTCAGGGGAAGCTCGGCGGCCGCGGCGCACAGGTGCGGCCCGAGGACGTACGGATTGGACGGGTCGAAGACCGTCGCTTCGATCGCGACGTCGAACACCGCCTCGGGGTGGTGGACGAGGTAGGTGTCCAGAGGGTCATCGCTGGCCACGAAAGCGGCGACGGCGTCCTGGCCCGAGCGCCCGGCCCGGCCGATCTGCTGCATCAGCGACGCCCGCGTGCCCGGCCAGCCCGCGATGAGGACGGCATCGAGGCCCGAGATGTCGATGCCGAGCTCGAGCGCGGACGTGCTGGCCACACCTAGCAGCTCGCCGCTCCGCAGTGCCGTTTCCAGGGCCCGGCGTTCCTCCGGCAGGTAGCCCGATCGGTACGCCGCAACGCGCTGCGGCAGGCTCGGATGGACCTCTTCCAGCAGCCGCCGGGCCGTGGCCGAGATACTCTCGGCCCCGCGGCGGGACTTGATGAAAGCGATGGTCCGCACGCGGGCGGACACGAGGTTGGCCAGCAGGTCGGAGGTTTCGGCGATGACGGTGCGCCGCGACCGGGCGCCGTTCTCCCCTTTCAACTCGGTGAGCTGCGGTTCCCAGAAAGCGACGGTGGTCGAGCCGTGCGGCGAGGAATCCTCGGTGACCGCAGTGGCGGGCGCGCCGATGAGCTTGCTGAACGACGCCGATGGGTCGGCGGAGGTGGCCGAGGCACCGATGAACACGGGGAACGCGCCGTAGCTCGCGCAGATGCGTCGGAGGCGCCGCATCAGGTTGGCCACGTGCGAGCCGAAGACCCCCCGGTAGCTGTGCGCTTCATCGATGATGACGTACTTCAGGCGCCGGAAGAACCGCGCCCACCAGGCGTGGTTCGGAAGGATGCCGTAGTGGAGCATGTCCGGATTGGCGAGCACGAGGTTCGCGTGGTCCCGGATCCAGCGGCGAGCGCCCGAGTCGGTGTCGCCGTCGTAGGTTTCAGCCCGCACCGTGGGCAGCTTCAGCGCATTGACGGCGGATAACTGGTCGGCGGCGAGGGCCTTGGTCGGTGCCAGGTACAGGGCCACTGCACCTGCCGGTGCCAGCGTTGCCTGCGACTCCAGCTCACCGCGATGGATCGCGTCGAGCACGGGAAGCTGGTAGCACAGGGATTTGCCGGAGGCGGTGCCCGTGGCGACGATCGTGTGTACGCCGTCGTGCACGGCGTTCGCCCCGGCGACCTGGTGGCGCCACGGTTCGGCGACGCCGCGTGCGCTGAAAGCGGCGACGACGTCGGGGTGCGCCCAGGCGGGCCACGGTTCGAAAACAGCCGTGCGCGCCGGGATGTCGCGGACATGCAGCAGCTGTTCGGGTTCCGGCCCTGCGCCGAGCAGGCTGATCAGCGAATTCTGCGGTGCCACGCCGTCATTGTGTCACCCGGGCGGGTCCGTTCCGGGAGACAAGGGCACTTATCCTCTGATAACGAACACATCGGTGAGGTGCTCCCAGCCGAGGAACTCGTACAGCGCACGGCCATCGGCGGTCGTCAGGAGGAGCCCCGTCCGAACGTCTTCCTCCAGCGCTCCGGCAATCAGCGCCCGCATGACGAAGGTCGCGAGCCCGCGCCGCCGGAATTTGTCCTCCGTCACGATCCGGTCGAAAACCGCATAGTCGCCGACGACGGCGGCTGAGCCGTGCGCGGCGTGCTCGCCGTCGAACGACACGCTCACATACTGGCACCCGCCCTCACGCTGACGTTCGAAGGAGTATCCATCGTCGGGAAGCCGGGGGTCCTCGACGTCCTGGGCCTGCATATCTGCGCTCATCAGGGACTGCTTCCGGTCGAGGATCCGCATCCCGAGCGGGTCCACGGCGCCGATGAGTTCCTGCAGCCTGCTGGTGACCACCGTCAGGATCCGAGTCGGATCAGCCTTTGTCTCCTCGGCCACCTTCAGGAACAGCTCGGTGGACGGCTCGTAAAGGAAATGCTCGGTCTCGTTGTCCTCGTCCGTGTGGACAACGGAGGTGGTGGAGCCGTCGTCGTGCGGCTCGTAGCCGCGGCAGGTGGACCAGCCCGTCAGCCACGTGGAAAAAAGTTCACTGCTCGCTTGTGCACCCATGGATGAACGATAGTTTGCCCGGCCCGCGAATAACATACCCGCCGCCGGAAGCAACGATTTTGATGCACGAAGTACCCTTTAATGCGTGTCGATGAACCGGATTGCCCTGTATTACGCCTTCACCCCGCTCGCGGATCCGGAGGCCGTGAAGCTGTGGCAGAAGACCCTGTGTGAGAGCCTCGGGCTACGCGGCCGCATCCTCATCTCGAAGGACGGCATCAACGGCACCGTGGGTGGTGAGCTCAATGCGGTCAAGCAGTACGTCAAGGCCACCCGCCTCTACCCGGCGTTCAAAAAAATGGACATCAAGTATTCCGACGGCGGCGCTGACGATTTCCCGCGCCTCAGCGTCAAGGTCCGCGAGGAGATCGTCTCCTTCGGCGCTCCCGGCGAATTGAAGGTCGACGCCGACGGCGTGGTCGGAGGCGGCGTGCACCTGCGGCCCGAGGAGCTGCACGCACTCGTCGATGCCAGGCGGAGCGCCGGGGAGGAGGTCGTCTTCTTCGACGGCCGCAACGCACTCGAGGCGCAGATCGGCCGCTTCCGGAACGCCGTGGTGCCCGAGGTCTCAACGACGGCGGACTTCGTCGCCGAACTGGAGTCCGGGAAGTACGACGATCTGAAGGACAAACCCGTAGTGACCTATTGCACCGGCGGGATCCGCTGCGAGG
>NZ_KI914805.1:10827-22120 GCF_000520535.1 Arthrobacter sp. H41 | reverse complement strand
GAGGTGCTCTCGAGCCTCATGCTCAACCGCGGCTTCAGCGAGGTCTACCAACTCCAGGGTGGGATCGTGCGTTACGGGGAGACCTACGGCGACAAGGGACTGTGGGAGGGCTCGCTGTATGTCTTCGACAAGCGCATGCACCTTGAATTCAGCGACGACGCCGTGACCATCGGCAAGTGCGTGCGCTGCGAGGCACCCACGAGCAAGTTCGAGAACTGCTCCAACCAGGCGTGCCGCAACCTCACCCTCTACTGCTCGGACTGTGCGGCCCAGCCCGCGACGCTGCGCTGCCCGCAGGGCTGTGAGACCGACGACGCCGAGGCCACCGCCGTCGGTGCGGCGTGACGATCGACATCCACACTGCTCCCGCCGGCCAGGATCCGGGGCTGCTCGCAGCGCTCGCCGCCGACCTCACTGCTGCAAGCTACACCGTCGACGGCGTGGATGCGCTGCTCGGGTCCGAGGCGTCCGCGGCGCTGGGCCGCGACCAACCGGTCCCCGCGCTCCTGAGGTGTCGCTCGGAGTTGGAGGAGCTGGAGGAGCTGGAACCGGGCTCGGCCCGGCGGACACCTGTCGTCCCCGTGCTGCTGTGGCTGCTGGGCCAGAAGGTTTCCGAGGACCGGCTGGACGCCGCCTTTCCCGCACTGAAGGTGGCAGGTCTCGCCGCACTGCGCCTGATCGAGCCCGCGGGTGACGGCTGGCGTGCCGCAGCCGAGCTCCGGCCCTACTCCTCCGACGTCGGAGGGGACCTCTGGGTGGCGAGTGACGTGGGAGCGGCTCAGCGGCCGGGCGCACTGCGCTCCGATCATGTGCTGGGCATCGGGGGAGCGTCGCTCACGCTGGCGCGATCGATCATCCGCGACCCCGTGGACACCGCGCTGGATCTCGGAACGGGATGCGGAATCCAGGCCTTCCACCTGCTGGCCCATGCGCGGCACGTCACCGCCACCGATATCTCCGAACGCGCGCTCGCGTTCGCCCGCTTCAACCTGCTGCTCAACGCGGACGCCCTGTCCATCGATCCCGCACGGCTCGACGACCGCGTGTCCCTGCGGCTCGGCAGCATGCTGGACCCCGTGGCCGACGACGTTTTCGACCTCGTGGTGTCCAACCCGCCCTTCGTCATCACGCCGCGGCGCCCGGGCGCGGACCAGTACACCTACCGCGACGGCGGCCTGGCGGGGGACGACGTCGTGTCCTCCCTCCTCCGATCGCTGCCGGGCGTCCTGAAGCCCGGGGGCACGGCCCAGCTGCTCGGCAACTGGGAGATTCCAGCGGGTGCCCACTGGGACGAACGGCTCCGCGCATGGTTCGCCGCCGACGTCGACGCCTGGGTCATCCAGCGCGAGCAGCTCTCGCCCGTGCAGTACGCCGAAACCTGGCTGCGCGACGCCGCCGAGAACCGCGACCCGGAGACCTACGTCGAGCGCTACCGGGAGTACCTCGCCGACTTCGGAATGCGCGGTGTCGAGGGGATCGGTTTCGGCATGGTGTGGCTCCGTCGCCCGGCCGAGGAAGGGAAGACCACCATTCGCAGGTTCGAAGAGGTGACCCACGAGGTGGAGCAGCCGCTCGGCCCGCACCTCGGCGCCGCCCTCGCGCGGGAGGACTGGGCTGCGACGCAGGGCGGAAACGCCGGTGCCGGCCTCGGCGAGCAGTACCTCCTCGTTGCCGACGACGTGACCGAGGAACGCCACCAGCGCCCGGGTGCCGAGCACCCCGGAGTGATCCTCCTGCGGCAGGGCGGTGGCCTTCGACGCACCACGCTGCTGAGCACCGAACTCGCCGGATTCGCCTCGGCATGCGACGGCGAGTTGACCGCCGGCCAGATCGCCGGAGCGCTCGCGGCACTGCTGCACCACCCCGAGGACGAGTTCGTTCCGGGCCTCCTCGCGGAAGTGGAGCAGCTGGTCATCGACGGCTTCCTGATTCCGGCGCCCTGACCAAAGCGGCTACCCTAGTGCAGGTACGCATGACCCATACTGGTGAAGCGCAGCGGTAATCCGTCCGGGAACCGCCCAAGCGTGCATTGCACCCGTACCTAGGAGAGAAGTGCCCACTAAGGCCACGGACAAAAAGCACGGCAAGAAGCTCGTAATCGTCGAATCCCCCGGAAAGATCAAGACCATCGCGGGATACCTCGGCGAGGGCTTCGAGGTCGCAGCATCCATGGGGCATATCCGCGACCTGCCGCAGCCTTCCGACCTCCCCGCCGAGATGAAGAAGACCTCGCTCGGCAAGTTCGCCGTCGACGTCGAAAACGGGTTCGAACCGTACTACGTGGTGTCGACGGACAAGAAGAAGAAGGTCGCCGAACTCAAGGCCGCCCTGAAGGACGCCGACGAGCTGTACCTCGCAACCGACGGTGACCGCGAAGGCGAAGCCATCGCGTGGCACCTCCTGCAGGTCCTCAAACCCAAAGTGCCGGTCCACCGCCTCACCTTCCCCGAAATCACGAAGGAAGCCATCCAGCGCGCCCTGCTGGAAATGCGCGACGTCGACATGCCCATGGTCGACGCCCAGGAAACCCGGCGCATTCTCGACCGGTTGTACGGCTACGAGATTTCTCCCGTCCTCTGGCGCAAGGTGGCCCGCGGGCTCTCCGCCGGCCGTGTGCAGTCCGTCGCCACGCGACTCGTGGTCGAGCGGGAACGCGAGCGCATGGCATTCCGCACGGCGTCGTACTGGGACCTGACCGGTACGTTCACGCCCGTTGATGAGTCGAAGGGCTCGGCGTTCCCCGCGAAGCTGGTGGCCGTCGACGGAAGCCGCATCGCCTCCGGCAAGGATTTCTCGGACCGGGGCGAGCTGAAGTCCGCGGGGACGGCCCGCCTCGACGAGGAATCCGCTCGCTCGCTCGCCGCAGGACTCGAAAGCGCGGACTTCGCCATCCGTTCCGTCGACACCAAGCCGTACACCCGGCGCCCTGCCGCGCCGTTCACGACGTCGACCCTCCAGCAGGAGGCGGCGCGCAAACTTCGGTTCTCCTCGAAGATGACCATGCAGGTGGCGCAGCGCCTGTATGAAAACGGCTACATCACCTATATGCGTACCGATTCGCCCGCGCTGTCCGATCAGGCGGTGAACGCGGCGCGCCGCCAGGCGTCCGAACTGTACGGCGCCGAGTATGTCCCCGAGGCGCGCCGCGTCTACAAGGGCAAGTCGAAGAACGCGCAGGAGGCCCACGAGGCCATCCGCCCGGCGGGGGATTCGTTCCGCACGCCGGCGCAGGTCGCCAAGGCGCTGCGTGGCGACGAGTTCCGCCTGTATGAACTGATCTGGAAGCGCACCGTCGCATCCCAGATGGCCGACGCCAAGGGCTCGACGGCGTCACTGCGGCTCGGTGCGGTCAGCGCCGACGGCCGGGACGCCGAGTTCTCCGCCTCCGGCACTGTCATCACCTTCCGCGGCTTCCTCGCCGCCTACGAGGAGGGACGCGACGCCGACCGCAATCAGGACACCGATGACGACGCCGGTCAGGGCTCGCGCCTCCCGAACGTCACCAAGGGTGATTCCCTCGGCGCGACCTCCGTCGAGGCGATCGGCCACGAGACCTCGCCGCCGCCGCGTTACACCGAGGCTTCCCTCGTGAAGGTGCTCGAGGAGCGGGGGATCGGGCGGCCTTCCACCTATGCCGCCACCATGTCCACCATCATGGACCGCGGGTATGTGAGCACCCGCGGGCAGGCGTTGGTGCCGACCTGGATCGCCTTCTCGGTGATCCGGCTGCTCGAGGAGCATTTCCACGACTACGTCGACTACGACTTCACCGCCGAACTCGAGGAGGATCTCGACCGCATCTCCCGTGGCGAGACCAAGCGCGTCGAGTGGCTGGACTCCTTCTACTACGGTGACCGCAAGGACACCGGCCTGCACACCATCGTGAACGATCTCGGCGAGATCGACGCGCGACGCATCAACTCGATCGAGATTGCCGAAGGCATCACGCTCCGCGTGGGCAAATTCGGCCCCTACCTTGAGAAGCCGCTGCCCGATGACGCTCCGGAGGGCACCGAGCCGCAGCGCGCCAACGTGCCGGAGGACCTCGCCCCTGATGAGCTGACCGCCGAGAAAGCCATCGAGCTCATGGAGACGCCGGTATCCCAGGAGCGTGTGCTGGGAACCGATTCCGAGACGGGGCGGGCGATCGTGGCCCGCGAGGGACGCTACGGCCCGTACGTGATCGAGCTCATTCCCGAGCAAAGTGCCGAAGACCTGGCCAACCAGCCTGTCGAGTACTACAAGAACGGCAAGCCCAAGCCCCCGAAGAAGCCTGCCAAGGTCAAGCCCCGTACCGGCTCGTTGTTCAAGACCATGACGGTGGACACGGTCACCCTCGAGGACGCGCTGAAGCTGATGAACCTTCCGCGGGTACTGGGCGCAGACGCCGAGGGCAAGGAGATCACGGTGCAGAACGGCCGCTTCGGTCCCTACCTCAAGAAGGGCAGTGATTCCCGCTCGATCGGTTCCGAGGAGGAGATCTTCACGATCACGCTCGAGCAGTCGCTGGAGATCTATTCGCAGCCCAAGCAGCGCGGCGGCAGGGCCGTCACGCCGCCGCTCGCCGAGTTCGGCGATGATCCGACCACCGAAAAGCCCATCGTGGTCAAGGAGGGACGCTTCGGCGCGTACATCACCGACGGCGTCACGAACATCACCGTGCCCGGTTCGATGGCGATCGAGGAACTGACGCGGGAGCAGGCCATCGATATGCTGGCCGAGAAACGCGCGAAGGGCCCGGCGCCCAAGAAAACCACACGGCGTGCTCCGGCGAAGCGCAAGGTGTCCGCCGGCAAGTAGGCGTACTGTTCGTATCCGGATGGATAGGGTAATTTTTCGAATGAGTGGTTGGAAGGTGCCCGAAATATGCGGCTAGGCGTGCTCGATATTGGCTCGAACACCGTGCATTTGCTCCTGGTGGACGCACACCCCGGGGCGCGGCCGGTTCCTTTCGCGTCCCATAAAAGGCCACTGCAACTCGTGGCCTACCTTGACGCCGAGGGCAGCATCACGGACCACGGGCAGGACGAACTGGTGGGCTTCGTGCGCGAGGCCCGCGCCTTCGCGGGTCAGCACAATGCCGAGGACTTCCTCGCGTTCTGCACCTCCGCCATCCGCGAGGCGACAAACGGGGCGGCAGTGCTGGCCCGGGTCCAGGACGAGACCGGAGTGGACCTGCAGGAGCTCTCCGGCGACCAGGAGGCTGCGGTCACCTTTCAGGCAGTGCGCCGCTGGTACGGCTGGGGTGCGGGTTCCATCCTGAACCTCGATATCGGTGGTGGTTCCTTCGAGATGGCCATGGGTTCCGATGAACTCCCCGAACTCGCGCTGTCCGTTCCGCTGGGAGCCGGACGGCTGACCCGCGACTGGCTTCCGGAGGATCCTCCGTCGGCAAAGAGCGTCAAGGAGCTTCGCCGGTACATCCGGTCCGTCCTCGAGGACGCAGTCGGGCAGTTCGAGCCGCTCGGGCGCCCGGACCTGGTGGCCGGAAGCTCGAAGACCTTCCGGTCGCTGGCGCGGATCGCCGGGGCGGAGCCCTCGGCCGCCGGGCCCTTCGTGCGGCGTGAACTCCGCCTTGAAGATCTGAAACTGTGGACCAAGCGGCTTGCTGCCATGCCCGCCAGGGATCGGACCAACCTCGATGGGGTGTCCGACGTACGCGCCCCGCAGGTCCTGGCCGGTGCTCTCGTGGCCGAAGCAGCCCTTGAGCTGTTCGATGTGCCGTCCATGGACATCTGCCCCTGGGCCCTGCGCGAGGGCCTGCTGCTGCGCCGCTTCGACTCGAAGATGTTCGAGGCCGAGCACCCTCTCCCCGGTGCCGGCGTGGGGCATGAGCAGCTCGACTCCCGGGTACGGTCTGTTTCGAAGGCCGGCGGCTGACATGGCGTCCGATTCCAGCGCAGCCGTCATTCCCGTCGCCTTGTCCAGCGCGTCGGTCTACCCCCTTGCCGTGCACGATGCCTTCGCCCTGGCTCAGGACCTCGGGTACGACGGCGTCGAGGTCATGGTGACGAACAACCACGTCAGCCAGAGCCCGGAGATGCTCACCGTCCTGAGCGAACGGTACGAGCAGCCCATCCTTGCCATCCACGCTCCCACCCTGCTGCTCACCCAGCAGGTATGGGGCAAGGCCTGGACCAAGATCGAGATGTCGGCGGCGATGGCGGCCGAGGTGGGCGCCAGTACGGTGGTGACCCACCCTCCCTTCCGGTGGCAGACCGGCTACGCCGAGGAGTTCGCCGAGGGGATCCTTCGGGTGTCGGCCGAGTACGGGGTGGAAATCGCTGTCGAGAATATGTACCCGTGGAAGGTCCGGGGCAGGGAGGCCAAGGCCTATCTGCCGCACTGGAATCCTGTTCCGGAGCCGTACGGGGCAGTCACCTGGGATTTCTCCCATGCCGCCATTGCGGGCATGGACTCCTTCGAGGAGATCCGGGGCCTGGGCAGCCGGCTTGCGCATGTGCACCTGACCGACGGAACACCCAACGGCAGGGACGAACACCTCCTCCCCGGGCAGGGACAGCAGCGGTGTGCCGAGGCGCTGGCATTTCTTGCCGAGTCGGAGTGGAAGGGCGTGGTGGCGGTCGAGGTCAGCACCCGCAAGGCCCGGGGGGCGGGGGAGCGGGAGCAGTGGCTCGCCGATACCCTCGCTTTCGCCCGGGAGCACCTGGACTCCTGAATCCGTGGCGTGCCGGAAAACCGGGCCGGAAACCGGGGAAGCGATTAAGAAGGAATGGCGCCGACGGCTGTGCAGGTGTTGGGGGAATCACCTGTTGCCGCCGACGCCGGACCGGATCAGGAAAATCCGGCCTCATCACTCGCACCTTCATGAGGTACTTAGAACCGTACGTTCCGAGGTTGTGACGCAACAGCATAAACGCTGTGAGAAGGCTGGGAAGGCTCCATGACAGGATGGGCGTATGACGAATTCTGAGGCCCTGCACGTTACTTTCCTTGGTTGCGGCTCCATGAACGAGGCGATCCTCGGCGGGCTGCTCGCCGCCGGTCTGGAGAGATCCTTGGTCACCGCGACCGTCCGCCGGACGGACCGCGCAGCGGAACTCCGGAAGCGGCACGGGATCTCCGTGCTCGCCACCGCCGAGGACGGAGACGCGAACACCCTGGCGGTGGCCGATGCCGACGTCGTCGTGATCGGTGTCAAGCCCGTGGGTGTGGTGGCGCTGGCCCGCGAGATCGCTTCGGCGCTCAAGCCCTCCGCCCTGGTGCTCAGCGTGGCGGCTGCCGTGCCGATCGACCTGATCGAGGACGCGCTGAATGACGGGCAGCCGGTCATCCGCTCCATGCCGAACACGCCGTCGCGCCTCGGGAAGGGCGTGCTGTCGATCTCGGCCGGAACCCATGCCGGCCCCGAGCAGATGGAGCGGGCCCGCGCTCTCCTGGCGTCCGCCGGAACCGTGGTGGAGATTCCGGAGCAGCAGATCGACGCCGTGTCAGCGGTCAGCGGTTCGGGACCCGCCTACGCTTTCTACCTCGCCGAGGCGATGGCCGCCGCGGGTGAGAAGCTGGGCCTTGACGAGGATATTTCCAGACTGCTGGCGAGGGAGACCGTCGCCGGTGCAGGGTTCATGCTGGCGGAGGACGGCGCCGACGCCACGGCGCTCCGGCGCGCGGTGACGAGCCCCAACGGGACCACCCAGAGCGCCCTCGAGACCTTCGAGGCCCGGGGGCTGATGGACCTGATTGCTGCGGGAGCCCGGGCTGCGACGGAGCGGGCTGCGGAGATCACGGCCGAACTGCGTCAGGGGCCCCGGACGGGAGGCTGATCCTGGGCCCGAGCCACAGCACCAGCAGGGCAAGGGGCAGCAGGACGCCGAGACTCGTGAAGAGTTCGAGGGGAAGCGGACCTTCACCGGACACGCGCCCCATGAGGATCAGCGTCACGGTGATCGACGAGAACATCATCACCGGCAGGAACAGTGCCGTGATGCCGAGTTCCGCGGCTCGCCGCCCCCGCGGACTACCCTTCGCATGGACGAGGGCGGCCGGGATGAGGAACGCGATCCACACCCAGTGGTGGAACCAGGAGATCGGGGAGATGGCGAGCATGACGACGGCGTTGGCGCTGATGGCACGAACAAGGTCGCCGTCGTCCTCCGCGCGACGGATCGCTGCGTAGCCGAGCGCGATCACCGCGAGGCTCCCAAGGACCCAGAGGGAGCGCTGCAGGGCCCCGCTTGCCCCGAGATGGGCGAGGAAGGAGTTCAGGGACACGTTGTAGATGTCAGTGGTGTCACCGACGCGTGCCGGATCGCCGATGGCACCGAACCAGAACCGGGCCGACTCCCCGGGCGCTGCGAGCCAACCGACTCCCACGGTGGTGAGGAAGCCGGTACCCATGGTGAGGACGGCGCGCCAGTCCCTGCGCGCAAGGAAGATCAGCCCGAAGGCGAGCGGCGTCAGCTTGATGCCGGCCGCGATGCCGATCAGGAACCCGCGCGGCACGCGGCCGGGTGGCCGAAGGAGGTCCGCGACGATCAGCACCAGGATCAGGGGATTGATCTGGCCGAAGCCGAGCCCCTCCCGCCACGGGCCGCTGACCCCGATGAGGAGCACCAGCAGGACCAGCACCACGGCTTCACCCGACCGAGTGCCGGCCCACTGCGGGAGCGCCTGCTGATCGTCGAGGTAACGGCTGATCCACTGTGCCGCCACCAGCAGGCAGGCCAGGGAGACAGCGGTCACCAGCACCAGCGCACCCGGTGCCGGGAGCAGGGCAAGGGGTATGAAGACCAGCGCGGCGAAGGGCGGGTAGGTGAACGGAAGGCTGCGGGTGTCCGTCTCGATCAGGGACGCGTCATAGAGCTGCTGGTCCCCGGCCATCCCGAGCAGGGCGAGGGCACCCTGCCGGTATACGAGGAGGTCGAGGCCGTGAATCCGCGCGGAGAGGATCACGAGGGCGAGTGCTGCTCCCAACCCCGCAAGGAGGGCCAGCGCGCGTGCTGGGGTGGAGGTCAGGGACGGCCCGCGAAGCGTTCGAGGAGGTCCACGTGTCCCGAGACGATCAGCATGTCGCGGCTCGAGACCTTGGTGTCCGCCCGGGCGTACGTGAAGTCCTCCCCGGGGGATTTCACTCCCACCACCGTGACGCCGTACTTCGACCGGACGCTGGACTCTGCGAGCGTGAAGCCCTGGGTTTCCTTCGGCGGATACATCTTCACGATGGCGAAACCGTCGTCGAACTCGATGAAATCGAGCATCCGGCCACCCACCAGGTGCGCGGCACGCTGGCCGGCGTCGGCCTCGGGGTAGATCACATGGTTGGCGCCGATGCGCTTCAGGATCTTGCCGTGGGAGGGCGTGATCGCCTTGACCCACAGGTGGTCGATCCCGAGGTCGACGAGGTTCGCGGTGATCAGGACGCTGGACTCGATCGAGGTCCCCACACCGACGACGGCGGCGGAGAACTCCTGGGCGCCGAGCTGACGGAGGGCGTCGAGGTTGGTGGCATCAGCTTCCACCACATGGGTCAGGATGCCCGAGAACTTCTGCACCAGCTGGGGATCCCGCTCGATCGCCAGCACCTCGCGGCCCTGTTTCACGAGCTGCTCGGCCGTGGCGGCGCCGAAACGCCCTAGGCCGATCACCAGGACCGGTGCGTTGTGTGCTGGTCTTTCAGCCAATGATCGGCCTCTCTTCCGGGTAGTGGTACAGGGTGCTGCGCTGCCGCAGTGCAAGGGCGGAGGCAAGGGTGATGGTTCCCATGCGTCCCGCGAACATCAGGGCCGACAGGACGTATTTGCCCTCGGGCGGGAGCTCGGCGCTGAGGTTGGTGCTGAGTCCGCACGTAGCGAAGGCGGAGATGACTTCGAAGAGCACCCGGTTGAGCTCCTCGCCGGAGATCGCGAGGATTAGTCCGGTCGCCACGAGTACCAGCGTGGCACCCATGAAAATCACCGAGATGGCCACGCGCATGGCGCCCGGGGGAATGGTCCGGCCCCATGCCCGGACGTCCGAGTCGCCGCGGGCTTCGGCAACGATCGCGAGGAACATCACGGCGATGGTCGTCACCTTGATGCCTCCCGCCGTCGAGGCGGACCCACCGCCGGCGAACATGAGAGCGTCGGTGAGGAGCATGGTGGTGGAGCCCATGGCGCTCTGGTCCACCAGGTTGAAGCCGCCCGACCGGGTCATGACAGAGGCGAAGAGGGCGTGGATGATCTTGTCGGAGGCGCTGAGGTTGCCGATGGTCCTCATGTTGGCCCACTCCATGGCCGCCCACGCGACCGTTCCCACCACCAGGAGGATCAGTGAGACGGCAATCGTCAATTTGGTATGAAGGGTCCACTTCCGGTAGCGCCACTTGAGCTGGAGGAGCACCATGATGACGGGAAACCCGAGGCTGCCAAGGAAGACGCCGACCATCAGCGGAACCAGGATCCACAGGTCGGTCTCGTAGGGCACCAGACCGTCCGAGTGGGGAGTGAATCCGGCATTGTTGAAGGCCGAGATGGAGTAGAAGATGCCGTGCCAGACAGCCAGCCACCATGGCTCACCGAGCACCATGAAGCGGGGAATCATCACCAGGGCCAGGACGATCTCGATGGCGATCGAGGTGGTGATGACGATCCGCAGCAGGGTGCCGACCTCGCCGAGTCGGCTTGCGTTGTTCAGGGACGCCTGGGCGAGCAGCTTGCCCCGGACACCGAGGCGCTTGCTGACCACCAGCGCCAGCAGCGAGGCGAGGGTCAGGGTGCCGAGGCCTCCCACGAAGATACCGAGCAGGATGACCAATTGGCCGAAGAAGGACCAGTGGGTAGCCGTGGAGACCACGGTGAGTCCGGTGACGCAGACCGCCGAGACGGCGGTGAACATGGCGTCGTGAAGGGGCGTTGCGGTGCGGTCCGCTGCGGCTGCAGGAAGACTGAGGAGTGCGGTGAAGACAAGGATGACGGCGGAGAAGATGAAGAGGGCGAGCCGGGCGGGCGACGAGTTGGCAAAGGAGTCAAGGAAATCCCGGATTGCGCCCAGAAGCCGAAAGTATCCGCTCTGATCGCCCCTCAGCCACCGCGGCTGTTGACTTACCATTGACGCCCGCTCTGCCCCGTTGCTGTGTGCCCGTTGCTGTCTGCGCCGCGGATGCGGCGGTGGAAAAGGTCCTCCGAGTAGTAAATCACTTCCGCTGCGGCTTCGTGGCCAGCGATTCGGTGGATCGCGTAGCCTGTTCTTGATGTCTAACCACTCCGCGTCCGCGCCTCCCACACAGGTTGTCTGGGATGAATCGATGCTCGCCTACAACTTCGGCGGGCACCATCCGATGAATCCCGAGAGGCTT